>NZ_JABBVZ010000020.1 GCF_012933365.1 Sulfobacillus harzensis
AGCTCTTGGAGGTCCATGGGAAGCACCAACTGGTTGGGGGCGTAGGCTTGAAAGGTCGGCCGCGGACGCGGCCGGGACTCCGAGGGCTCCCGGCGTGGGTCCTCCAGAGGCCATTCCATTTGCGTGGTCTCATCCGGCATGACAATCGCTCCTGTCCCGAATTCTTACTTACCAGGGTACCAGAAGGGACGGAAAATGTTGATCCCATGCGGTTTTTTGCGTCAATCGAGAAGAAGGAGGCTGCCCCCTCCGGGTCCGAATCTGGACCCTTTCGGGACAGCCCCTTGCCTTCGCGGCGCACAGTCGTCTGCATAGCGGACGAATTGAATGCCCGGCACGTCTGCCATGGTGCGATCGAACTCGTCGAGGTAGATATTTCCCAACAACGGGGACGCGACTCCACCTTGTGGTGTGCCGTGTGGTGTGGGGCGCACCAACCCGTCTTCGAGCACCCCGGCCCGCAACATATCCCGCACCCACCCTCGGACCGTTCCATCCGAGATGCGTTCGGCGAGTTGATCCATCAGGAGTTGTTGGTCGATCGACCCAAAGAAGTCGCGGATGTCCGCATCGACCACCCAGTGGTAACCTTGTCGTAGCCGTTCTTCGATGACGAATACGGCATCGTGGGCACTGCGTCCCGGTCGAAAGCCGTAGCTGTCCGGACTAAAGGTGGGTTCCCAAATGGGTTCCAGGATTTGCCGTACCGCTTGTTGCGCCACGCGGTCGCGCACCGCCGGGATACCCAGTGGGCGTTGCTTCGTCGTTCCGGGCTTCGGGATAAATACCCTGCGCACCGGCAAGGGCTTATAGCGATGCTCTCGCATCGCTTGCCCCAGTCGCTCTAGTTCTTCGCCGAGATGTTCGGCGAATTGGTCGCAACTTTGCCGGTCCAACCCGGCAGCGCCCCGATTAGCGAGCACGGCGGCCGCCGCTCGGGTCAAGTTTGCCGGGTTCCATACTTTATCGGCGAGACTATACCATTTTTCTCACAGTCATCCTCGTTTCTTCCATCTGTGCACTCGGGCGGCCCGGACGGGCCGCGGCTGTCGCTAGGTCCGAAGACCAATCTTGCCTTACCAAGTCGCACAGTCATGTCAGAATCCTGTCGAAGTGGCCGCCCTTCGCCTTCCCGTGGGGTTGTGTTGTCCCTCACGGTACTTCGCTACTATTGCGGCCTCCGACTCCCTGTCCCATCCGCCGGTGAGGGATTGGCGGTCATCGCATTGCCCCACTTTCGGCAACCGGCAGACCAGACAGGGTCTCACTGGGTCCGTACGGACACTTTCCGAGCGTGCCATCCCTAATCACTCGACAGGGTCCCCACAGGTGTTCACCCGTTTCCATTCCCCGCTTGCGCGGGGCCGCAAAACCTGTGCGACAGTGGACTTCGCACTTTTCCGAAGGTTGGTCACCACTGCCGAGCCACCTCGGGTTCACAGTTCGTTACGGCTCGCTCTTTTGCCTCAGGCCCACCAGATTCCGGATTACTCCGGACACCCTGCCGTTATTGGCTATCCCACTTGAACGGGGTAATTGGCAGGAGCAGGACTTTCACCTGCAAGCCTCCGTACGTGCCAGTCGCACAGAAAACCCCGGCAACTTGCCGGGGCTTCCTCAGTCTTCGCGGGCGAGATCTTTCTCCGCCTTCTTAATTAGGCGCTTGACCATGTTGCCGCCGATTTTTCCGACTTCGCGGGTAGTCATGTTGCCCCACCCGCGGTCACGGATGTCATCGTCGAGGCCCAAATCTTCGGCCACCTCGTATTTCAAATGGTCAAGAGCCCGCTCGGACTCTGGAAGGAGCGGACGATGGTCATTAGCCATGGTAAGCCACCCCCCCAAAGCTAGCTTTCCCGCCCGCCCCTATCCCATCCGGGGATCACCGTCCAAGACCGGCACCTCGATGTCGGGAATGCGCTCCAATAGGGATTCGGCTGTCAAGTGCATGTGGAGTGGGGTAAGCGTAATGGCGCCCAAATGATGTTGCGCGACGTCTGTTTCTTTATCCTCCAGGTTATCGATGCGGTCACCGGCAATCCAAAAATATTCCCGCCCCCGCGGATCGGTGGCCTTTTGAAAGTCATTCGCATACTCGCGTTGACCCAGCTTGACGACGCGGAGAAGGCGCGGACGTCCCCGGCTGAGACTGGGAAAATTCACATTGTAGACAATACCGGGGGGTGGTAGTTGAAACTCCGCACGACCTATCCACCAGCGTACAAACCGTGCGACCCACTCGAAGCCGTTGTTCTCCCCGTCCTCGAGCGACAACGCAATGGCCGGAACCCCAAGGAACATGGCCTCCATGGCGGCCGACACCGTCCCCGAGTAGAACACGTCACGGCCCAGATTCGTGCCGTGATTGATGCCGGACAACACCAGGTCGGGGCGTTCGCCGGCCAGCGCCCCAATTCCCAGCTTGACACAATCGGCTGGCGTGCCGTTCACTCGCCAGCCGCGGCTATTGGGCCCATAGACCGCCGGCTTGGCATAGAGCGGCTTGTGCATGGTAATCGCATGCCCCATGGCACTTCGCTGCCTTTCCGGTGCCACCACCGTAATGGTGGCAACAGGTTCCAAAATACGTCTTAACGTTTGCAGTCCGCGGGCCTGGATCCCGTCGTCATTACTTATGAGAATGTGCATGATGCTCCTCCCAAAACGCCTCGATGGTTTTTAGCAAATCGGCCTGTGACCCGGCCACCCGCGGCACCTGTTTCAGCGAGGCCAAAAACACATTGGCATAGCGCGTGCGCCCGGGCTGAATACGGGGATCAAACACGACCACTACCCCATGGTCCTGGGTGGTGCGAATGAGTCGCCCAAATCCCTGTTGAAAGCGCAATACCGCTTCTGGCAGACTGCGACGGTAGAAGGGCGACTGGCCCCGTTGAGCAATTCGTTCCTGCTTCGCCTCTTCCAGCGGATCACCCGGAGCCCGGAAGGGCAGCCGTCCCATAATGACCACCTCAAGGTCCGATCCCGGTATGTCCACCCCTTCCCAATACGTCATAGTGCCCAACAACACCGCTCGGGGGTCGTGGCGGAAGTCACCCACCAAACGCCGCGCCGGACCATCCACCCCTTGCGCTAAAGTTCTTATATGGTACGCTTCGAGCCGCTCGCGAATGCGCCAAGCCACAGCCTCTACGGCACGATACGATGTGAGCAGCACGAGTGTACGACCCTCCCGTCGCCGTGCCGCCTCCACCACCAGGTCGGCGAGCCGTTCCCAATAGCTGTTGTCCGCCGGGTCGGGACTGTCGGTAGGGATCAAAAGCCGTGCCTGACGCTCCCAGTCGAAGGGCGATCCGACGTTTAAGGTTTTCAGCCGTTCCGCGGGAATGCCGAGGGTGGTTTGGAGATAGTCAAAACGGCCATGGACGGTGAGGGTTGCCGAGGTGAGCACGGCGCTGTCCAGGCCATCCCATAAATTCTCCCGCAAAATAGGGGCAATATCGACGGGAGCCCAACGCCACGTGGCAATCGTCTCGCCGTCGCGCCCGGTTCGCATTTCCCACCATGAGACACGCTCATCTACCACCTGCCCCCAAGCTGCCATCCCTACAGCCAGCTCCACCATGTCCTGTTGCCATTGCCGGTATCGCAGCCAGGAAGCATTTTCCGTCACATTTTGCCGCGACTGAACCTCTTGCCATAAGAGCTCCGTCTCATCCACCAATTCCCGGAAGCGGTCATTCACCGCCTGCCACAGGGACTCAACCCCCTGCTCCTGCAACAATTCCCAGCGGGCCGGCGTCACACGCACGGCACGGCGGTCATATTCCCCCGGCGGGGTTGCCTCGGCCAGCGCTCGACCGAGGGTTTCGAGTCCATCCAGAAGCTGCTGATATCGCTCCTGAATGCTGTGCCGAACCCCCAAAAACTCCGGCGGAAGCGCGAGACGGGCCCAAATACCTGTCCGTGTGTGCATGACATCCCGATATCGGCGGCGAAATGCCTCGGCGTCCAGCTCAAATCCCAAGGATCGCTCCAGCACCTCGCCCAAATGGTGAGCCTCGTCCACGATCAGGTGCGAGAAAGGCGGCAAGACATTGCCATTGGCAGCGTGTGCGGCCAACAACGCGTGATTGACGACCACCAAATGGCTCGACTCCGCCTGATGGCGGGCGCGGCGCATAAAACAGGGCCCAGCGAACGGACACCGGGGACCGGCACAGGCTTGACTGTCCGCTACCACCTCGGTCCAGATAGCCCGGCCGGCCTCATTTTTCAGGGGGAATTCCTCGGCGTCCCCGATTTCGGTCGCCTCAATATAACTTAATAACGTGGCAAGGGCCCAGCGGCGTTCACGGCTCTCCCCCAGGGCTGGAGTGTCCTGGACAACTTCTGCCGCCTTAAAGAGACATAAATAACGCCCCCGCCCCTTCACCAACGCCGTGCGAATCGGCAAGTCGCGGCTTGCCTGAGGCAGGTCCTTGCCCCAGAGTTGATCCTGCAAGGCGACGGTATGCGTCGCTACTACCACCCGCTCGCCTTGCCTCAAGGCCGTCAAAATGGCAGGTGACAGGTAGGCCAGACTCTTTCCTGTACCCGTACCAGCCTCCACCATCAAAATGTCGCCTTGGGATAAGGCGTCATCGACCGCGCGCGCCATCCGCTGTTGGCCCGGTCGGGCTTGAAAACCGTCCACCGCGTCCGCCAACGCGCCGTGGGGCGACAACCATTCCACCGGATCCGCGGTAATTTCCACCGGCGCCAAGGATTCCGCCTGAAACAGATCAGGCTCGGGCCGATACAGTGCCGACTTTTGGGTGTGGCCCTGATCGTCGAATGGGATATCCCACCACTGCCACTCGTTTCCCAAAAAATAGGCCATATCGCGCTTCAATTCGCGAGAAAAATGGCTCATTTTATCCCGAATGGCGCGCATCAGTCGCTCCGTCATCTCGGTGTCTACCCGCGCATCGTGGAGCCGGTCGCCCTCTTCGGGAAACCAGTCTGGGAGACCATGATGCGCTCTCAAGGGGAAGGCAAGTCGACTCCACTCCAAGGTGTCCAACGACTCCGCTGCGAAAAGGCCATGGCGCGCCAAAAAGGCGAGGTCGAATGCAATATTGTGTCCCACCACACGACCACTTTGAAGCCACTCGCGCACCGTGGGGAGAATTTCTCTGAAATCCGGAGCGGTGGCAAGATCCTCGGGACGAATCCCCGTGAGGCGTAAAATGGCGTCGGGCACCCTACGGCCTGGGTTTACCCAGGACGACCAGACGCTCCCGTCAGAGCGCCTGAGGGCCACTTGAATAATGGCATCGCGATAGGGATCAAGACCGGTTGTCTCTAAATCCACCACCACATACGGGCCCACGTGCAAAACCCCTTCAATCGCATCAATTGCCGTCATTCGGGGCACCCTCTCACAAGACTCCCATGAAAGGATGACCGCCATGCCGGAAAAAAATCTCTTGGCCTCCTTTGCGAACTTGGAGGCCGCCAAAAAGTGTCAAGACGCGCTTTATGCGGCCGGCTTTGACGTCGTTCAGGTCGACGATCTGGATCCTGCCCGCATGGACCTTCCCCATGCGCCGAACATTCAGTGGGGCCGCTATGGCTATCAGCCGCGTCGCCTAGACGACAAATGGACCGATGCGTCGTCCTGGCAAGACAGCCACACCGGATTGATCGAAGGAGGCGCCTGGCTCTTGACTGCAGTGGTGCCCGCCGAGCGTGCCGCGGACGCCGTCCATATTATCGAACAGTATGGCGGATCTCTTTAACGCAAGTAAATAGCGTTGCTGTAGATCCAGACATCCAGCCGACGTCCCCGTCGCAAAACCACGCGCCACACCCCGGGATTGTCTACCCGATAGTCCAAGATGGTGCCCGTCATCGTCGTCATCGGATGCCCATTGCCCCAAATCTCCCAATGGACGGGTACCGGTGCTAAGCCGCGAAGCCGCCACCCTGATTTGAAGGCGGCCTCGTCACCCATCAGCGCCGTCCTGCCCTCCCCATCCTCAGCCCAAAAGCGAAATCCCAACTCCGTCCCCGAATGCGCATTAACCAGGGCCGCTCGCCCAGCGTTCAGCGCTCCGAGCAGGGCACGTTCTGCCTCCACCCAGTCATTGGACAGGGGCTCGGCTGTATAAATATGGGTTCGAATGGCATTAAACGACGTCCGGTACGGAAAAATCTTAAGCGCCAGCTTTCGCCACCCCACTCGGGCCTGATGGGCGTCCACCCCCCCAACCCCGACCACCCGACGTTCTCGGCCTAGTTCATCCCAAAGCTGCAAGGTTAGCGGATTGGCTTCCAAGGCCCGAAACGGATGGGCTAGCGCGCATAATCCGCGTAGAATGCTGTCGACCCCGCGCGACCAATCGGACAAATGATTCCACACCTCAAGCCCAGTAAATCCTGTGATCTCACGATCCTCCCAGCGATACGAGGGGAGCCGGGCGGTAGGATTTCCAGGGTCGTCCGGATGCGCGATAAACGCTAGAGCGTGTTGGGACATGAGATGATCGATAATGGTTTGCAGCGGCATCTTGGGAGACGGCAGCTGAGCGGGACCCAGTACGAGTGTATGGTTGGTGGGGGGAGTCACCTCGGCCCCCACCAAAAAGAGCAGATGGCCATAATAGCCAGCACCAGGGTCCATGGCGGCGCGGCGAGTGTCATGGTCCGTCAGCCAGAGTATGTCCAATCCAGCACGGGCCGCCTCCCGGATAATCTCATGGGGTGAGCCGGTACCATCCGAGTAGCGCGAGTGCACATGCAACACAGCACGATACTCGAATAAAGACACCCGGTTAAGCATCAGCCGGCGGCATAAATCGCCCCTCGGCGCTCACCAGGCGGCCTCCGTCGGCATCCTCAATCACGGCCTCGGCTACCATCAATCGGCGACGAAAAGAGATCAAATGTCCGACCACGGTAAGGCGCTCCCCGATACGCGCTGGCGCATGGTAGCGGACTTTCAGTTCTGCCGTCATGGGATAGAGGGTCTCATCGTGCTGGTGAATCACGTGCCACATGGCATCATCCACGATACCTGCTAAAATGCCGCCGTGAACGACGCCTTCAAATCCCTGATAGGGCGGATTAATGACGGCACTGGCGCGCACCTCCTGGGAATCCCCGGAAAACTTGAGGTGCAAGCCTGGCACATCGGAGCCACACACGAAACACACATTATTATCCCAATCGAAACTCGCCATCAGTGCTTGGCCCCTTCCCGCATTAGCCGCTCTCCCCGTGCCTTGGCTTCACGGATGACCTCCGCCTCGTCAAAGGTGGTAATAATACCCTCTTGTAAAACGATGCGACCGTTGATCACCACATAGCGGACATCGCTTCCGACGGCTGAATAAACAAGATTGGCCACGACGTCCCATTCTGGGGTCATATGGGCCTGATTCCCGTCCACAACAATGAAATCGGCCGGCGCCCCCTCGGCGATACGCCCACCAGGGTGACCCAGCACCTCAGCCGTTCCCCGGGTGGCTGCCCACAGCGCCTCGGCGGCGTGAAACCCCTCGGGTCGACCTTCGGCGATTTTCTGCAGCCAAGCCATGGCCTTCATTTCTAAGAACATATCCAAGCTATTCGTAGATGTCGCGCCATCGGTCCCGAGCCCCACGGGAATGTGGGCCTCCTTCAGCATCGCGTAGGGCAATATCCCGTTGCCCAGTTTGGCATTGGATACCGGACAGGTGATCACTCCGCCGGTCATTCCCTGTAAATACGGCAGATCCTCTTCGCCAATAAACACGCCGTGGGCTATTAACGTCCGGGATGCAAAAATCCCCGCTTCTGAGGCCAACTGCACGGGCGTCCTCTGATAACGCTCTTGAAGCTGCTTCATTTCGTCGGCGGACTCGCTCAAGTGGATATGAATGCCCACACCGGCCAATTTCGCTGCCTCGGCAACCCGCTCAAGATATTCTGGGGGACATGTATACGGGGCATGAGGGCCAAGCATCGTCACGATGCGTCCCTCCGCCTTTCCCTGCCAATCTCGGGCAAAGGCAACCGCCTGATTAAGCTTCTCGCCCTCAGGATCCTCCAGGCCAACCAGTCCACGGGAAATCCAAGCGCGCATTCCGGCCGTCGCTATTGCCTCGGCGGTGGCCTCCACCTCGAAGTACATGTCGGCAAAGCCGACCGTACCGGACCGGATCATCTCCGCAGCGGCCAACAGCGAGCCAACACGGATATCCTCCGCGGTCAGCCGATTTTCCACAGGCCACACATGCTGCGTCAGCCACTCAAAAAACGGACTGTCATCGGCCATACCCCGCATAAGGGACATGGCCGCATGGTTGTGGCCATTTAACAGACCGGGCAGAAGAATGCCATCCGGCACCACGATTTCCTGTTCTAGGGGCCCCTGATATCCGTCTGGAGACCCAGCATAAGAAATCTGGCTGCCCTCATACACCACGGCGCCAGGACGAAAAACTCGGTTCTCATCATCCATGCAAATAAGCGTTCCCGCTGTCACCTTGACTGCCACCGAATCCCCCCTAACTCTGTCCGAGATATGCCGTTTGCTCCGGCGTCAGCTCGTCAATGGTAATGCCCAGCGACTGAAGACGGATGCTAGCAACCCAGGCATCCACCGCCGGACTGACAGGATAGACGCCTGCCTCGCGCGGGTGCTCCAACAAATCCTCCAAGCTTAGCGCCTGCAGTGCGAAGGTGAGGTCCATGATTTCGGCAGGATGCCCATCTCCGGCGGCCAAATTGACTAGCCGGCCCTCCGCGAGGAGCCACAGCACCCGGCCGTCGGGCATCTCGTAACCCGTCACCTCCGATGAGCGTCCAGGTCGCGTGGCCACGGCCAATTGCTTCAAGGCCCGCACATCCACCTCTACATCAAAATGGCCCGCGTTGGCCAAAATGGCCCCGTCTTTCATGGCGTTGAAGTGTTCTTGGCGCACCACGCCGGTATTGCCGGTCACCGTGATGAAGTAGTCGCCGAGTAGCGCCGCCTGTTCCATGGTCATCACCTGGTGGCCGTCCATTAACGCCTCATTGGCCCGTACCGGATTAACCTCGGTGACGATCACCCTGGCCCCGAGCCCCCGTGCCCGATCGGCGACGCCCCGGCCGCACCAGCCGTAACCCGCGACAACGACGGTCTTTCCCGCTACGACTAAGTTTGTGGAGCGAATGATGCCATCCCAGGTGGACTGACCCGTACCATAGCGGTTGTCAAAGAGGTGCTTCATGTCGGCGTCATTAACCAAGATCATCGGATAGGTCAGACGCCCTTGACGGGCTAGTGCCTTAAGACGCAACACCCCGGTCGTAGTCTCCTCAGCGCCTCCCAGCACCTGAGCGGCCAGTGCGGATCGTGAACCGTGCAGCCGCTCAGTCAGTTCGCCCCCATCATCAATAATCAGGGTCGGTTCGATGTCCAACACACGCTGGTGCAATTGGTCAAACTCCTGGTCGCTAGCCCCGCGGAAGGCATGCACCTGTACACCCCGCTCTGACAGGGCGGCCGCCACATCGTCTTGAGCGGTGAGCGGATTCGAACTGGTAATGGCGACGTCAGCCCCGCCGATATGGAGCAATTCCGCGAGCACCGCCGTCTTGGCTTCCAGGTGCAGCGAAATAGCAATCCGCTGTCCCAATAATGGTTTGTCTTTCTCATAGCGGCGCCGAATTTGGCCCAAGATGGGCATGTGACCCGTCACCCAATTCATCTTGTGGTGTCCACTCGGGGCCAACTCTGGGAACTTTAAGGTATGTTCTGGCACGCGTATTCCCCCATTTCTAGCGTGGTGCAATGCGGCTTAAGGTGGCGGGTGGAGGCGGGCAGGCACATTCAAACGGCACCTGCAGCGCAGGAATGGCTGCCCCCAAGAGGGTCCGTAATTGCGCCACATTGTCCGCCATCGCCTCCAGCACCTCCTCGTGAGTCAATAAATCAGGCGAAATGCCGGCCGCAAAGTTGGTTACCAAAGCGATGCTGGTGTAGCACAACCCCAATTCCCGAGCCAACACGACTTCTGGAACTCCGGTCATCCCCACCACATCGCCCCCCAGCAAACGGAAGGCGCGAATTTCCGCTGGCGTTTCAAAGCGAGGACCCTCGGTGGTGACATAAACCCCCCTATTGACCAACCGCACTCCCACAGCCTTTCCAACGTCCAGCGTCGCCTCCCGGGACGCGCGGCAATAAGGCTCAGTCATGTCGCTATGCACGACGCCGGTCTCACCGCCGTCAAAAAACGTGGTGGGGCGGCTTTTGGTAAAGTCCAAAAATTGGTCAACCAACACCATACTACCGGGCCCCATAGCCAGGTTCAACGAGCCCACGGCTGCGGTCGCTACCACCCGCTTAACGCCACGAGCTGCCATAGCCCAGAGGTTAGCGCGGTAATTCACGCGGTGAGGCGGCACCGCATGGCCTAAACCATGCCGATTCATAAACAGTACCGGCTCACCGCCTCCCGCCATGGTGCCCTCGGTCACGGCCACGGTGCCATACGGCGTGTCCACGGAAAGCTCGTGACTGTCTGTTAGCCACTGGGGATCATAAACCCCGGTTCCCCCAATGATGCCCACCTTCATTGCCCTGCCTCCTTGTCGCCATTGTATCTTGATTATCGCCTGCTTTTCACCAGCCGAATCATCAGGACTTCCGGACGAGCCAAAAACCGCACCGGAAGCTCAGAGGTCCCCAGTCCTCGCGACGTAATGAGAACGGGTTTGTCCGGGGATTCTAAACGCCCGGCGACGTAACGCCCAGGGACGCGATTATGTTTTAAGGGTGCCCCATAGACGGGGATGACCACTTGGCCCCCGTGTGTATGCCCTGCGAGTATTAGCGACACCCGCTCTACCCCTTCCAACAGCCACGCGTCAGGTCGATGAGCCAGCAAAATCGCTGGACCGGAGCGCTCTTGCAACTGGCGGCGCACCGCTGACCAATCTGGGCGGCCCTTGACAAAGTCCGGCAGGCCAGCGATCCACAGCGACGCGTCACCCCGCCTAATCTCCCGCACCTGGTTGTCAATGAGCTGGTCACCGGGATCCCAGGGCTCCACCATCAATTTTCCTCCACGGTAGTCGTGATTGCCGGAAATATAAAATACCCCGTCCGGGGCTGAAAGCTGGCGCATACGTGCGGCCAGACGATGACGAGGCAACGAAGGCGAGTAAAGGTCGCCCGTCACCGCCACCATGTCAGCCTCAGCTAACCAGCGGAGAAAAGGGCGCCAGGAAAAAACCCCCACCCGCCCATGAATATCGGACAGATGGAGGATAGAGAAACCGTGAAATTGATCGGGCAGATCCGGCACCTCAACCGTATGTTCTACCGCCCGAATCCAATAGGGCTCACCTAAGGCATAAGCCAGCAGGGCGGCCGGAATCCCAAGCCAGAACATCGGCTAGACAAGTTCCCCCGGCGCGAAGTAAATGGCGATCTCGCGCTCCGCCGATTCCGGTGAATCTGATCCGTGCACAATGTTTTCGGTAATCTCAATTCCAAAATCACCGCGAATGGTCCCAGGCTGCGCCTTGGCAGGATCAGTCGTCCCCATCAGGGTCCGGGCCACCGACACCGCCTCCCGGCCTTCAAAGACCATGGGCACTGCGGGTCCGGACGTGATGAAGCTTAACAGTTCACCGTAAAACGGCTTCTCCCGATGCTCGGCGTAGTGTTCGGCCGCCTGCTCGGGAGTCACGTGAATCAATTTCAGCGCCTTGAGCTTTAAGCCTTTTTGTTCGAACCGCCGAATGACCTCGCCGACCAATCCGCGCCGAACACCATCCGGCTTGACCATGACAAACGTTGTCGCCAATTAAAAACCTCCTGTCGTCAAACCGCCGCCTTCTGGTTGGAATTCTCCACTAATACGCCTCGAAGGGTCTCCGAAGCGGAAAAATTTTGCGCGCGGAATTGCTCGACAATGTAGTTGCAGGCATCCCAGGGGTTGACGGTATCCCCGCACGTAAACACGTCCACCGCAGCGTAGCCGTGCTCCGGCCAGGTATGAACCGCCAAATGCGACTCGGAAATGACCACCACACCGCTCACCCCTTGTGGGCTGAACTTGTGAAACGCCACTTCCCGAACTTCAGCGCCCGCTTTAAGTGCGGCACTCACCATAATTTGCTCCACGGCGGCGTGATCATTCAAAATCTCACTGTCACATCCGTGAACTTCTGCCAAAATGTGTCGACCCAATGCGTTCATCGCATTCCCAACCCCCTTTTGAAGGAATTGAGCTCGTCCTTCAGATACCTGTCCGACGGCCATGGATTATTGTATCAAAATGCCCCCCTGTGTCAACAAATTTCTGCGTTTATGCAGGAAATGGCTTTAAAAACACGAGCTTCTCGTGGACAATCTCGGTCAATCTCCGATTTTTATGGAATTGCTCAGTGTTCCGATTCCCTGTATGGTGATTTCCATCTGATTGCCGTCCTGTACCGGTCCAACTCCGGATGGGGTTCCCGTGAAAATAAGGTCGCCAGGACGTAGTGTCATGAAACGCGACGCTTCCATAATTAGTCGATCGCAAGCAAAAATCATCTCGTCGGTGGAGCCATCCTGACGGATTTCGCCATTTACGCGCGTGGTCACACGGCGGGATTCGGGATTTTCGTCCACCACCACCCACGGTCCCACCGGTGCAAACTCATCAAATCCCTTGGCCCGAGTCCACTGCCCATCTTGCGACTGTAGTGCCCGTGCCGTGATGTCGTTTCCGATGGTAAGGCCCTTAATGGCAGCCAGAGCCTCGTCTGATGATCGGCAATCCCGCACCGTCCGGCCAATAACCAGCACTAGCTCGCCCTCATAATCGATCCGCCCGGCCCAACCAGGTGCGTGCACTACCTGGCCGTCAGCGGCCAACGCACCGCGTTGCTTTAGGAAGAACAACGGTAATTGGGGCACTTCGTTGTTCAGTTCCTCGGCGTGGGCTCGATAGTTTCTGCCGACACACAAAATCGTCGGATCCGCCACGGGCGGAAGCCACTCGATGGCGCCCGTTGAAACCGTCTTGACGACGGCTCCGGGTGCCCGAAGCCAGTCACCATCCAGTAACTCCACGGCCGAATCCAAGACCCGCGCCGACCATACCCGTCCCTCATGCCGCACCCGGGCGTAACGCTCTCCCATAATCAATCCTCCCTGTCCTGTGTAATAAGGGCAGCCTTAGCGCCGTTGCAACTCTTTGGCGATGCCATCCAGCATGCTCCGGGCATTGTCCTTAATGGCTACCTTGGCCACCGGATTCAACAGCGACGACAGCATAGGCACGCCAAACTCGAACTCCGTCACCAAAGTGACCTCGGTGCCCCCCTCGACCTCCGCCAACTGCCAATATCCGCGAAAGACCTTTAAGTCCCCGGAGGTTTGATCATAGGTGATGCGGTATTCGTTAGGATAGAATAAATCCTTTTCCACCCAATGAAAGCGAGCCCCTTGAAGCCGCGCCTCCCAGTCCGAGATCGTATAGCCTTCACCCCGTTCTAACACTTTGATCGCCTTAATGGTCTTCATGAATCGGGGATAGGACTCCATGTCCGTGACCACTTCGTAAACCGCGCCGATAGGAGCGGGCACTACCTGTTTGACCTCAACCGTCGGCATTCATACGCCTCCTTTTCTACCTCTCCCCACCCTTTAGTCAGCGGTGCTCTCCCATAAATCGTCAGCCACCAACTCCACCTGGTCGAGCGCTGCGCCCAAGTGCGACAGCACCGTCTCCAACTGTGCCTTCTCAATCACCAACGGTGGGAGGAGACGAAGGACGCGCTCGTTGTTGAGGGTGTACACGGCCAGCACGTGGCGCTGAAAGAGTTCCGACATCACCATGCCGCCCACTCCAGGAGCCGTAAACTCGATCCCAATCATAAGCCCGCGCCCCCGCACATCACGAATGAGGCGCGGATGACGCGTCATGAGTTGCTTGAGCTCAGGGATGAACCAGGCCCCGAGCTCCGCCGCCCGTTCGGGCAGCTTTTCCTCCACCGTCACGTCCAGCGCTACCCGGCCAACCCGACAAGCCAACGGGTTCCCACCAAAGGTGGAGGTATGAATCAGCGGACTGCTATCAAACAGCCGCCACACCCACGGACGGCCCACCACAGCCCCAATGGGCATTACGCCGCCACCTAGCGCCTTGGCGAGACATAACAAATCAGGCACGACGCCACTGTGCTCAATGGCGAAGAGCTTTCCGGTATGGCCAATGCCAGTTTGCACCTCGTCTACAATCATGGACGCTCCGTATTTATCGCAAAGATCTCGGATACCAGGCAAGTAGTTGTCCGGCGGAACAATTACCCCGCCCTCACCTTGAATCGGTTCAACAATCACACCAGCGACCGCATCCGACATGACCGCTTGCAATGCCTCCAGATCACCATACGGAATCCGTACCACATCAGGCAAAAGCGGCTTAAAAGGGGTTTGATAGAGGTCCCGGCCAGAAACCGACAAGGCGCCATAAGACTTCCCGTGAAATGCCCCTTCTGTGCTAATGATGAGCGAACGCCCGGTCGAGGCGCGGGCAAATTTTAAGGCTGCTTCTACCGCCTCTGCGCCTGAATTGCAAAAAAAGCTATAGCTTAAATCGCCCGGTGTCAACTCCTGCAATCGTTGGGCGAGCTCCACTTGTCTTGGACTCACCAGCACGCGAGAGGACAAGGGCATCAGATCTAACTGCTCATGAGCCGCCGCAACGATGCGAGGATGCCGATAGCCTTGCACGAACACCCCGTATCCCCCGGCGCAATCGAGATAATCGACGCCGTCCGCATCTGTCACGACGGCGCCCTGCCCCGTGTATTCCGCATGATTCAGCCCCATAAAGCGGTAGGTGCGCGCCAAACTGGGGTTCATGTAAGCTCCATAACCATCGAGAATATCGTCCATGCGCTTCGCTCCCTCGGGAAAACCTTAAGAGGCGGCAAGACGCCGCCAAACATCATCACTATACGCGATGCGAAGGAGCTTTTCCTGCTCTCTAAAGCCAACGCCGGCGCCGGAACATCCAGTAAAGAGTAGCCGAAATCGCGCCGATGATACCCATAATCACGGGAAATCCCCATCGATGGTGTGCAAGCGGCAGATAGTCGAAGTTCATCCCGTAGAGGGCAGCCATGAGCGACGCCGGCAAGAGGACCGTCGTCACCAATGTCAGCGTCTTGACAATTTCATTGAGGCGGTTGGAGACGGCCGACATGGAAAGATCGAGCGCCGAATTGATTAATTCGCGATAGGTGTCAACGGTATCGAAGAGCCGGATCATATGATCGTAGAGTTCCATATAATAGAAGCTGTCGTCGGCATTATGGGTGGACCAGTAGCGGGCCAACTGCGAAACGGCATCCCGCATCGAGGCGAGAATACGGCGGGTGCGGAAAATCTCCCGCTTAACATGGAAAATTTCCGTCTGAACCGCCTGTTGCCGCCTGGCACGAAAGGCTCGCTGGTCGATCTGGTCAATCCGATCATTTATCGCGTCCATAAACGAGAACAGGCCCCCAACAAGGGCGTCCATGAAGTAGTAGACCAGCCGTGCGCCGGACTGGACCCATTCAGGATTCTCTTCCAGCGTTCGTCGCACGTCCCACGCGGCAGCGAGATGACGAGAGCTCCAGGATATCACACGACCATCCTCCACATAGACCACCACGGGCGTTGCCTCAACCCGTGCCCGGCCTCGGGCCCAATTCAAGTCATATACTCGAAGATGGTAAAAGCGTTGAAAGTCATCAAATTCCGCCCGATCACCAGAACCGCCGCCCAACCAGGAAAATCCCGCCTGACGGATCGCGTTTTGCATCACCTCCTCGGGACCTTCAATATGCTCCCAGAGAAGATCGCGCCCGTTGCATCTAAAGCGGCATTCAAATCGTTCATCCTCAGCCATACGCTAAGCATGCCCAATATAAAACAAAAGCTCCCTCGCGGGAGCTTTCAAATGGTCGGACTGGCGGGATTCGAACCCACGACCTCTACCACCCCAAGGTAGCGCGCTACCAAACTGCGCCACAGCCCGATGGCTTAATAATCATAGCAAACCTGCACCCTGTTTTCAAGACGCCAATGGGTTTCCAAAATGTGCGTGTTTTCGAAATTCCCCCAATACGGTAGGATAACCTCGTCCTCATCCACAAAACAACGGTACTTTCGGCCTTAACAGTATGGCAAGACGCTAAGTTGCGACGAATTTTTTGTACCAAGAAGGAAAACTGAAGATTTTTCGCGAATTATCCCCCATTACTCAACCTTTGGTTGGGTTCGTCTGTTAAATCTTTGAGGAGGCGTTTTAATGAAGGCACGTTCTTTGACGATGGCATCCGCGGCCTTGGCTGTTGGCATCGCCACGTTAGCGGCCGGATGTGGAACCACCACCAAGACCACAACGGGGACCGCCCCCACCACTCCTAAGAGCGGGGGAACATTAACCGTGGCGTTACCGCCACAGACCAACTTAGACTGGTATCTGCCTATTAACACCGCGTCGTCTGATCAGATTTATAATGGCTGGATGGACAATCAGATTTACAAGCCACTCATCTTTTTGAATGACCAATACCAGATTGTCTGGAAATCCTCGATTGCTTCGAAGATCACCTACAATAAGGCTGGAACTGTCTATCACGTTTTCATTGGCAAGAATTGGAAATGGTCCACCGGTCAACCGGTCACGGCCAATGACCTCATGTTCACCTGGAACGTGGTCAAGGCCGCATCGGCGTCCAACGCCCCTACCCCATGGCCTTTCGTGGGAGCGGGCACTGGCGATATCCCGAGTGGTATTCAAAGCGTCGTCGAGAACAACTCGCATGAGGTGACCTTCACCTTGAAGCAACCCGCCAACCAAGAGTGGTTTATTTACAACGGGTTGATTCAGCTGGTCCCCATGCCGTCAGCCGAATTAAACCTATACGCCAAAGGTCCCAATCCGACCGCAGCGGATTGGACCAAGGAAGTCCAGTATCTGGGATCCATCGGCTCGAGACCGTCGACCGCCCAACTTGCTAGCGATGGCCCCTTTGAGTTGGTCAGTGCCACGCCCAATCAAACCTGGATCATGAAGCCCAACCCCGACTATGGTGGCTACAAACCTAAAATAGGCAAGTTAGATTTTGTTTACGAAGCATCTTCGACTGCGGAATTCTCTGCGTTGAGGCAGGGGCAGATTAGCCTGGGCTACTTAGACCCCTCACAGCTCGGCGCAAAAGCACAATTGACCTCACAAGGAGACAGGATTGTCCCTGCTTACACGCTTGGAGTTTACTGGACCGAGTTAAATATGTGGCCCGGAACTAGTTACGCTTCTATCTTTGACCAGCTGTACATCCGTAAAGCATTAGAAATGGCAACGGACCAGCAAGCTATTGCTGACCAAATTTATAAGGGCTACGCAATACCATCTTACGGTCCGATTCCGCCGGTTCCCAAAACAAAGTTTTACGATCCAAGTGCGGAGCCCACTATTGCTTACGATCCAACCGCGGCCAAAAAGCTTTTAGAAGCGCACGGCTGGCACCTTAAGAACGGGGTTATGATCAATGCCCAAGGAAAGCCCCTGAATCTCACATTCTTGTGGGTTACGGGAAGTTCCTCTGGCCAACAAATCGTACAGCTAATGCAGCAGGATTGGAAAGCGATTGGAGTTCAAACTACTTTGAAGGGTGTCAATTTCAACCAATTTCTCACCGACACCAGCAACAAACATTCTAGTGCATGGCAGGTCGCCACAGGGTCTGGGTGGGTGTACAACGGCCCCGGTTGGTTACCAACGGGCGGTCAGTTGTTTAGCTCCACCGCTCCTTCCGGAACCGGCTACGCCAACAACGAAGAAGATGCTCTAATTGCTGCAACACACAAGCCCTACCCTAGCGAAGCCGACTTCCTGAAGGCTTTCTTCAAGTACGAAGCTTACACTGCACAACAGTTACCCATGCTGTGGGAGCCGAACTTTGGCTCCATCAATGTGATATCTGCTAACACCCATGGGGCTGTAAAGTGGGGCAACCCAGTGACGGCTAATCCTCAGTACAACCACATGTGGCTGTCCTCCAGTAACTAACGTTCTTTACAAAAGGCTCCGGACATGACTCCGGAGCCTTTTTGCGTGCCTTGCCTCAACCGCTCTTGTTATCTTTCGGCCCTGCAGGACGTGATACAATAGCGAGGATCTTTTATCGGCAGGAGCGGTCTATGAACACGGCAACGGTGCGTTACGGACTTACTCTTTTAGGCGCGTGCAGCTTGTTGTCCGCCTGTGGGACTCCGCATGTGTCTTTGCCCCACGCTCCTTATGTCTATAACACCGCCATTCGCGTTCAAACCCCGCCCGTATCCAATATCAATCCCATTACCGCATCCTCACCGGGGTCGGAGTTGTATATGGAAACCGCCTATCAGACTCTTCTCGCGACGAAGGCCAACGGGAAGCCAGCCCCCGAATTGGCCCAACGCTGGAGCCATAATGAAAGCGATACGCAATGGACCTTTGACTTAAATCCGTATGCCAAATGGTGGAATGGGCGGCCGGTCACGGCCGAAGACGTAGCCTGGACTCTAAATTTCTATCATAATCCCGAAAGCGGCTTCGTCCGTCGCCGCAACCTTCGCAACATCCAGACCGTCGACGCCTTATCGTCCACACGACTCATCATTCGTCTGGTCCACCCCGACCCCAATTTTGCCGCCAACCTGGCTAGTCCATCCGGAGGCCTTTGGATCCTGCCGTCTTTTTATTTGCGCAAATATCCGATGCGTGCCGTCCGCACTTCACATTTTTTGACTAATCTCAAAGATGTGATGGGAAGCGGACCCTATCGGCCCTACAAACTGACCCCCGCTGGTCTTCGTTGGATCGCCAACGCCCATTACTTTTTAGGTGCCCCAAAAACGAAGTATCTGCACTGGGAATGGAACCCCAAGGGGGCCATCGACTTGGCTTGGACGACCACTCTAAGAAAACCCCCACTTGCTCAAAACGATCCGATGGCCACACCCAGTCCCAAAGAATGGGTCATATCCACCCGGGACGGCGGGGGTCTGAGCGCCCACTTCCTGGCTCAAATTCTCGATGCCGCCACCATAAGAACCCACTTGCCGGGACTGCCTGCGGCGACCGGGTCAGAGATTCTATCCACACTTCTCTCGTCGCACGGCTATAAAATGCGCCGCGGACGTTGGGTGAGTCCAACCGGCGCACCGATTTCGGTGCATCTTTCAGCGCCGGCGCGTCGCGACGATAGACAGTTGGTCACGTTGCTGCTGCATCAATGGCAGGCCGCCGGGTTAGACGCTGTGAAGTCGCAAGCCCAAGCCAACGCCCAAATCAGCGTTCGTGAAACGCGGCCCCAGCCAGAGCCTCTTCCCTCGAATACGGTACCGCTGGTTTTCGACTGCCAGTATTGGACGAAGTCGGCGCGACTTACGAATTGGTCCCCCAATGTCTGGCAACCGTTCTACAAAGTGGAGACTTGGCAGGTCCGATCGGTCGTCAAAAAAGCGCGCCAATAGCGCTATTCCGTGATAAAATGTTGTGGTTAGCAGGAGTGAGTCGCGCGTATGTCGAATCATCCGCTGACCGTTCTGCGAAAACCATTATGGCCGATTTTCTGCGGTCAGCGGATCGCTCCTTATTGGTGGAAGTGACGCAATTTTCGTAGGACCGCAATCGTTCCAACACCCGCATGAACGCGTGAATTCTGGAACCGGCATGCCGGAATTCGGGCGTCGGGCTGATTAAGACGGGGACAGGCGTCCCCCGAAGCGAAGGAGGCGGGCAATGCAAAACCCGATTGTGGCTGAGGCCGAATCAACAAATCTGCAAGAAGTCACCTACAGCTATCAAGGGCGCGTTTGGCGGCGTTTTTGGAAGAGCCCCCTAACCATTGCGGGTATTGCAGGGCTGCTTTTTCTAGTCCTATTTTCTTTTGTGGGACCCCTCATCTATCGGGTCAATCCCTTGGCCATCAATTTGGCCCACATGATGCAACCCCCCAGTGCCCAGTTCCCACTGGGAACGGACGATCTGGGCCGCAATTATTTGTCCCGTGTGATGGTGGGTGGCCAGTCATCACTGATTGTCGGTTTTGCCTCCGCCGTCGTGTCCATGGCCTTTGGCACTCTTTACGGTATGGTTTCGGGAATGGCAAGCCGTTGGGTTGACACCATCATGATGCGGATTGTGGACATTATTTTGTCGATTCCGGGACTCTTCATCCTGCTGTTCTTGGATGCCGTGTTTAAGCCCAGTGTCTTCATTATGGTCCTGATTTTGGCGGCCACATCATGGCTGTCGGTCGCCCGTCTGGTGCGCGCTGAGGTGTTAAGCTTAAAGACCCGCACCTACGTGGAGGCTGCGCAAGCTTTAGGCGCGAGCAACTGGCGCATTATGCTCCGCTACCTGTTTCCCAACTTTTTGGGGACGGTGTTAGTGGCCGGAACTTTTTCCGTAGCCATCTCCATTCTATCGGTGGCCACTTTGAGTTTCTTGGGGTTAGGGCTGCCACCGCCGGCACCGAACTGGGGCGCAGAACTCTCTTCGGCCATGAACTACATGTTCCAAAACAGTTGGTGGCTCACGTATCCCCCGGGCCTGGCCATTTTGCTGGCGGAGCTGTCCATCAACTTTATCGGCGACGGCTTGCGTCAGGCATTTGACTCTCGAATGTAGGAGGTGAACTTGTGGGTCGATACATTATCCGGCGTGTTTTGGAGGCAATTCCCGCCCTGCTGGGCGTGACCATCATTAGTTTCCTGCTGCTCCACATCATTCCCATGAATCCTGTGCGAGCATTGCTCGGAAACCACTACACGCCGTACCGCGCCGCCATTTTAGCGCGTAACCTGGGTCTCAACAAGCCGCTGTACATGCAGTACCTCATTTGGCTCTGGAAGGCGATCCACGGCAATTTCCAATACTCCTACGTGTATAATGAGCCCGTCATTACGCTGATTATGCAGGCCTTGCCGCACACGTTGGAATTAGTGGCGATTGCCGTTATGGTCGCTCACTTAGGCGCCATCGCCCTGGGCACAGCGCAGGCCTACAAGGCCAACACCATATTTGACCAGGTACTGACCGTTCTCATGTACCTGTTCTATTCCATGCCGATCTTCTGGCTGGGTATATTAATGATCAAGCTGTTTGCGTTCCATCTGGGATGGTTTCCCGCCGGTGGAATCACCAACCCCAACAACCCGAACCCCAATGTCTGGTCCTATTTGTACCACCTCGTGTTGCCATCGCTGACGCTGATTATCACCAGTTTGGCACAATGGGGCCGATACATGCGCTCCTCGGTGCGTGAGACGTTGGTGCAAGACTACATTCGCACCGCCCGTTCTAAGGGTGCGACCGAATTTCGGGTGTTGTTCGTGCATGCCTTGCGCAACTCGGTGCTGCCCCTCATCACCCTATTTGGTCTCTCATTGCCCGCTCTCTTGGGTGGTGCCTTGGTGGTTGAGGAAATCTTCAACTACCCCGGCATGGGGCTCTTGTTCTGGAACGCGGCGGGACAAACCGACTACCCCGTGCTGTTAGCGATTATCGTGTTCCTGGGAGTTATCACGATTCTCGGAAACCTCATCGCTGATCTGCTCTACGCCGTGGTCGACCCCCGTATCTCGTATAACTAAGTTCACGATGCAAAGCGCCCGGTTGCCAGCCGGGCGCTTTTTCTGTCATCCTTAAATG
The DNA here is from genome assembly GCF_012933365.1 of Sulfobacillus harzensis. Taxonomy (GTDB): domain Bacteria; phylum Bacillota; class Sulfobacillia; order Sulfobacillales; family Sulfobacillaceae; genus Sulfobacillus_B; species Sulfobacillus_B harzensis. The sequence continues at coordinate 21,675 of NZ_JABBVZ010000020.1, forward strand.
ATGATGCAGATGAGGCCTCCCGACCCTTCGTTGATAATACGGGTCAAGGTTTCTTGCAGCTTTTCCTGCGCATTGTCCGGCATCCTAAAGAGCTTTGACTGAATGCTCTCGCGCACCAAATCATGCAGTGACTTTCCAAACAAGTTGGTTTCCCAAAGGCGCTTGGGATCATCCTCGAACTGCTCCATGAGGTATTGCACCAGTTCGTCCGCTTGGCGCTCCGTCCCGATGATGGGGGTGATTTCGGTCTCGATGTCCGCCCGAATCATATGGATGGACGGAGCTGTCGCCTTCAAACGAACACCAAACTGAGCGCCCTTACGGATGGGTTCCGGTTCCTCCAAATTCAACTCGTCCAAGCTCGGGGAGACCATCCCGTACCCAGTGGCCCGCACGTCCCGGACCGCTTCTTCCACCTTATCCCATTCGTGCTTGGCGACCACATACTCGCGCCACAGCTTCACGACATCGCCGCGGGTTGCTACGTGGCGATCAGCGAGTTCGCCCAGCACCCGGTAGTACAAGTCGTCACGTGCCCCCAAGCTAATCTCCGCCTGCCCCGTCCCCAAATCCATATGGACGAGTCGGACATCTTGCATGTAATCGTAGCTCATCAAATTGTCCACCTGTGTCTGGACGTCGCGAAGCCGGGTAATGCCCATGCGGGCCTCCTCAGTCGCCAACTCCATTTGCTTCTTGAGCCAGTGCGTGGACGGCAGTGCGTCGACCCAGTCAACTAAGTCGAACTGTATCTCGCTCACTGGGAACTCGTAGAGCACCTGCTCCAAGAGATGTACGATATCCTCTTGGCGCAGTTCCAGGCAGTTAACCGGGATGACCGGCACGTCATAGTTCTCCGCCAATTCGTCCGCCATCAGGGTTGATTCCTCAGCGTACGGATGGGCGGTATTGAGGACCACCACGAAGGGCTTCTCCAACTCCTTAAGTTCCCCCACCACCCGCTCTTCAGCCTCCGCATACGCTTCCCGCGGCAAGTCGCCGAAGGACCCGTCGGTCGTCACGACGATACCGATGGTGGAGTGGTCCTGAATCACCTTTTGGGTGCCAATGGCGGCGGCCTCCTCGAAGGGCATGGGTTCGTCGGACCAGGGGGTATTCACCATGCGTGTGCCTTCGTCTTCGGCATAACCCAAGGCCCCGCTGACCGCGTATCCCACACAATCCACTAAACGAGCCCGAAACGAGATGGCATCATTGAGGGCGATTTCTACGCCGTCGTCGGGAATAAACTTCGGTTCGGTCGTCATGATGGTGCGGCCAGTTCCGCTTTGCGGCAGCGAGTCTACCGCGCGTTCACGCTCATTGGGGTCATCGATGGCCGGCAGAATCATGCGCTCCATAAATCGCTTGATAAAAGTGGATTTACCGGTGCGGACCGGGCCCACGACGCCAATGTATACATCGCCTCCGGTTCGTTCGGCTAAATCCTTAAACAGGTCAAACTTCTCCATCCTGTCGGTTCCCTCCCTCGTCTACCAGGGTTGGCGCCGGTCCTCGCCTGTCCCGGGATCACCCTATGAATGACAGTAGCAAGATATGAAATCCTCCGGGCGTTAATGCCAACCTTTGGCAAGGTTTTTAGTCCTAGCGGGTACGACGTGGATTTTCCCCGTTGACTTCCCATTAATCTGTCACTTATGATTAGTTAGTACCAAACACATTGGATTGCAGTGAGAATTGAGGAGGAAATAGCGATGGCCGATAATACGACAACCTGGGTCATTGACCCATCACATTCAACCGTTGGTTTCGTGGTCCGGCATTTAGTATCCAAGGTCCGTGGGCAATTTGGCGAATTCTCCGGTCAAATTATGGGAAATCCCGAAGACTTAAGCGATGCCAGCGCAACGTTCACCGTTGAGATGCAGAGTGTCAACACGAATCAAGCAGACCGCGACAACCACTTGCGCACCAGCGACTTCTTCGACGTGGAGAATTATCCCACCATGACCTTTTCCAGTACCCGCGTGGAAAAGACCGACACCAACACTTATACGGTATATGGAAATCTCACGCTACGCGGTGTAACCAAGGAAATCCCGGTTCACGTGGAGTTTTTAGGGATAGCTCCCGATCCCTGGGGAAACACCCGGGCGGGATTTGAGGCCAGTGCCCGCATCAACCGCAAGGACTTTGGGGTTAACTGGAATCAGGTGCTGGAAGCAGGCGGCGTCATGGTCGGTGACAACGTCGACATCCATTTGGAGCTGGAAACCATTCAGCAATAGCGCGACGACTCCGGAGGCGGGCCATTTGGTCCGCCCTTATTATTCCCGAGCCGTACGGGCGCGAGCGCGGAGGGTCAGCCGTATGGGACTGCCATGAAAATCGAACGCTTCGCGAAGTCGATGTTCCAAATATCGTTCATAACTGAAATGCGACAGCTCCGGGTCGTTGACAAACAGTACGATATGCGGAGGCCGGACCGCCACCTGGGTAGCGTAATAGACCTTCAACTGCCGACCTTTATGGCTGGGCGGTGGATTAAGATGCACCGCCGTATCAATTACGCGATTGATTTGATGGGTTGGCACCCGTAGCGTAAAAGCTGCATATGCACGGTCAATCTCCGGCCAGAGCTGGTCCAAGTGCCAGCCTGTCGCCGCAGACGTCGGAACGAGACTGGCGTAAGGGAGAAACTTCAATTCGTCCCGAACCCGGGCTTGGACTGGCATGGTGGTTCCCCGTACTCGATCGGCCTTGTTTAATATCACTACCGTCGCCTTTTTATGATTCTCGATCTGACCCGCGATGCGCTGATCTTGAGCGGAGATGCCTTCTTCCGCATTCAGCACCATCAAGACCACGTCCGCGTTACGGATAGCCTCTAGAGACCGCTGGACAGTTTTAGACTCCAGTTTCTCTTCAATCCGATTGGGTCGCCTAAGCCCGGCCGTATCCAAGAAGAGATAGCGCCGCCCCTCGTGCAGGACGAGCGAATCCACGACATCCCGAGTCGTCCCGGCAATCGGGGTGACGAGAGTACGCTCTTCGCCGGAAAACCAGTTCAACAACGAAGATTTGCCCACATTGGGGCGCCCGGCAATCGCAATCCGAACGGGAGCCTCTGCCTCCTCCGCTTCCACACTTTCCTCGTCCGGTAGGCGCCTGACTATTTCATCCAGGAGGTCGCCAATCCCCTCGCCATGAATAGCGGAAATGGGCAGGGGTTCGCCCAGACCGAGGCGATAAAAATCAGAAACATCCGCTCGATTGCTCTCCGCCTTGTTGACCGCCACCACTACCGGTTTGTTGGCACGACGTAAAATCCGGGCCACATCGTCGTCGGCCGAGGTCACCCCCGCCAAACCATCGACCACCAGCACAATGAGGTCCGCTTGCCCTATGGCCAGTTCTGTTTGCTCGCGGGTCATGTTTAAGAGCGTTTCGCTCTCGTCCTCCCATATTCCGCCCGTGTCGACCACGGTAAATTCCCGGCCGTTCCAGTCCGTTACCTCATAGAGGCGATCCCGGGTAACGCCCTCAAAATCCTCGACGATGGCTCGGCGTGTCTGAGTCATGCGGTTAAATAAAGCGGACTTTCCCACATTGGGTCGTCCTACTAATGCCACAATAGCCAAATTGACACCTACTCGCTGGAAGTCTACTGGGAAATTATGCGGGTCTCGGGGAATCCGGTCAAGCCGCCCGCGTGAGTCGCGTCCAGGTCCATTCCGCGACCCAACCAACAAGCCAAGCCACCAGCGCCGCTACCAAGGACATGGCAAGATCGTGACGTCCCAAATTGTGAAGACCGCGGTGATGCCAGGCAATTATGACCGAAGCCAGGGTTTCGGCCGCCACTGCCACTAAAGCGGCCGGCAGGGGTTCGGCAAGGCTAAGCCCGGCCCCCGTCCCGAGGCCGATACTTTCAATCGCGGCGACCGGCATGATTGACGCCTGATGTGGCGATATCGGAGCCACAATACGAATAATCGCTGCCAGAACGCCCAAGAGCGTGGTCAGGAACCACCAGCGAGACTGTCCCACCAGCACTAGAGCGACCACGGCAAATGCCGCCAGCACTAAAAACCCCATGTCCAGGCGTATCCCCCGCCAGAGGGACGATACCGTCCACCACCCCAACACCCATACCATGGTACCCAAAACCACCACTGTTTGACGGCTGAGCGCGTAGCGAGCAAATGCTCGAATGCCGTAACCTGTGCCGGCCAAGATGACGGCGGCCGCCCAGAGCATCATGGCCCACAGCACAATCATGCGATCCCTCCTCCTCTAGAACCTGACCCGAAGAGGACTCCCTTATACACGATTGTCTGTGGATGAGGTTCCCAATCATGGCACCGATTTCCGCCAGGGGCATAAGATGGATTGTCACCTCCCACTCCCACGGGTGATGCGTCGGCGGAGTTCCCGTCGACGCTTTGTTTTTTATCTCAACAATCTGGAAACCGGCTTCAAAAGTTGTTAGCATGAAGGAGAAGGCGCTGTTATTGGGGAAGGAGGGAAAGGATCCTCTGCCGTACCGAAAAATTTTTGGTTCGCGGATTCGCTCGCTACGCGAACAGAGAGGCTGGTCCCAAACCCGGACCGCCCTCCAAATCCCCTTATCGCAAAAGCAATTGTCTCGTTTGGAGCTAGGGGATGTATCAATGGTCGACCGGTCTCTGTTGGTACGACTCGCCGAGATCTTCCAGGCGCCGTTGGCGTCCGGGGAGTTGAATCAATGGCTCCATGCCTTTGGCTACCGGCCCCACATGTTACCGGAACTTCCGCTACCACCCAATGCCGCCGATCTCTTGGCCCATTACGCCCCTCTACCGGCTGCCATTTGGGATTTAGGACGCTTCATCCGCTACACCACCCCAGCCATGGAGGCGCTTTATCAGGTGCCGATACCAGACTTGCCGGGCCTTCAGCGTAACTGGCTTTGGCAATACTTTCATGCCGATGGCGTTTTAGGCAAAGCTTACGCGCCGGATTCGGCTGAACGCGTCCTCAATCGGTTGTTTTGGGAATGGGAACCCTACTATCTCGAGCCCTGGAACGTCCGCTTGCGCACAGCCCTGGAAAATGCTGTGGGGCTGTCCTGGCGGGAGATTCAAGCCCGTTACCATATTCCCAGCGAGCCGTTGGCAGGCCCGTGGTCAGAAATGGTCACGGTAGAGCGGGACGGTCACGTGTTGCAATTCAACTGCGCGATGGCTGACATTCCCTTTCGCCCCGATTTGCACACGGTGGTATACCGCCCAATCAACGACGCCGCCACCAGATGGTGCGAACAGATTGCCCGCCATGGTTCAACCATGGCAACGAAAGGCGCGGGATCCGAGTGAGTGACTGGCACACCCTCCGGGCACCGCTCGCCACGTTAACGCGCCCCGTTCACATCCGCCTTCGAACCCAGGATCGCACCCAGCCCATGGCCCGCGCCGCTTGGGAGTTAGTCACTTCCCTGATTGACGGTTTGGACCATCTGACCGTCTCCATTGAACCGGGCAGCGAACGGCTTGTTGTCTCCGTCGAGGCAGGCGGAAGCATCGACCCCATCACATTTTGGGGCGTTCCCAGTGGGTTTGAATTAGAAGGCTTGGTTGAGGTATTAGTCGCAGCAGGACGCGGACAATCCCGGGATTCACTGTCCCCGGAAACCAGAGGTCTCATTGAGACGATTCATGAATCCCGCCAGCACGACCTCTATGTTGCCCCCACCTGAGCCTTTTGCAGCCGGATGGTTCATCTGGCGGTACGGTTGAGTCATCACAACCCGCTGATTGCATTTCGTATCATTCAGACGGACCAATTTCCCGACTTGGCAGAAAAAGCCGGGGTTCAAAGCACCCCGACTCTTATCCTCGCCAATGGCTCGCGGTGGGCGAGCAGTCTGCCCGAACCCCATTTGGCGTTTCTTGTGTGGCAAGCGGCTAATCCTGAGATTTAACATACACCCGGCGAATACCGCGAAAATAGACGGCAACCTTAGAGGAACTACCCCCTGGGTTATTGTACACTTCCCCGGTCGGCTGGAAGCCCTCCGGGGGTTCCTCCAGCACACTTTCATAGCGCTTTTGCCATCCAAGGCTGAAGACCCAAAAAGCGATGCCTGCCAGCCCCAAATATACCGCGATAGCGGGGATGCCGACGATAAAGAAAATAATCACGCCCACGAACGACAAGGTCCCGATGCCCCGGACGATTACCCGTTCGACCAGACCGCTACTTACTTGACGAGTTTGCCCGTCCATGCGTTTAGTCCCCCTTTCAAACTGCGTGCCTCCAATGCTGCCTGACGCAATTGCTTGGCCGCTTGGCGACTACGCCGTTCGGATACATCCACGGTAATTATCAGCCGATCCGTGGGCAACTCAAACATGCGCCGGTTCAATTCAGAGAAGGGGACCTGATGGGCCCCTTTGATATGGCCTTCCCGAAATGCCTTTAAATCACGCAAATCCAGGAGATAGTACTGGTTGGCCGATAAGGCGTTCAGTTCCTCCGGATTAATGTCCAAAGGCGCGGGTTTATCGCCCGAATTTTTCGATTTTCCTCTTAACCATTCAAGCATACGCCGCTCCTAGTGCCTCTCCAGGATGTCGAACACGGCCTCATAATGGGACCGGTTTCCTGCTTCAAAAGCGGTATTTTGATACACAAGCCGGTGCTTCTGATCGAGAACAAAAACTGACCGGCGGGCGATCCCGTCTTTCTCGTTAAGAACCCCATAGGCTTGACTGACTTCCCGCATCCAATCGGAGGCCAGTTCGAACGGCAAATTGCCCAACGACAACTTAAAAATGTTTAGGGCAAAAATTTGATCGCTGCTGACGGCCACCAAGGACCCGCCCGCTTTTTGTATTCTCCCATAGTCCGCCTTCCAGAGGACAAGTTCCTGAGTTCACCCTCCGGTAAAGGCTAAGGGGTAAAAGGCCACTACCAGCGGCCCCGCCTGAACTTGGTCTCGCGACGAAAAGGTGCGTCCGTTGGTCGCCTTGAGCTCAAATGCCGGCGCCTCCTGACCTACTTGCATTCGTCCACCTCCCTCAATTCGAGCATGTCCGCTGAAAGCCCGCCTGTCAATCCGATTCGCGAAAAATATTGGAAAGATAGTTGCGCCCGGTGTCGGGCAATATGGCCACGATATATCCAGGAGCACGAACTTTCGGCGCTTCCCGGAGGGCCACGGCGACAATCGCCCCCGAACTTCCGCCGACCAGCAGCCCTTCTTGACGCGCTAGTTGGCGCGCCATCGCGAAGGCCTCTTCGTCGCTGACGGCCGACCAGCGATCGACCACCTCACTGTCTAAGGTCTCGGGATAGTAATCTTCACCCATGCCTTCAATCAAAAACGGCGCCACCGGCCCGGTAAAAATCGACCCCACGGGATCCGCGCCAATGATCTCGATGGCCGCGTTTCGCTCCTTCATGAAACGGCCAATACCGGAGATAGTCCCGCCTGTACCGGCGCCCGCCACCACCGCTGCCACCTGGCCGTCGAGCCCATCCCAAATTTCCTGGGCGGTCGTATGGTAATGAGTCTCCGGGTTTGCGCTCTGTTCAAATTGTCCCATGTAGGCTGCTCCCGGCATCTCTTTAACCAGACGCTGGGCCACATTTTGATAATTGTTAGGGTCGCTCTTGGGCAGATCAGGCACAACTTCTACCTGAGCTCCGTAGGCCTTAAGCAATCGAATTTTGTCGGGACTCATCTTGTCCGGAACGACAAACAGGCTCCGGTAACCCAGCACGGCGCAAGCCAGCGCTAACCCAACCCCGGTGTTCCCCGCAGTCGCTTCAACCACCGTTCCGCCCGGCTTTAAGCGACCGGACTGTTCCGCGGCGCGGATTAACGCGAGACCAATGCGATCTTTGATGGACCCGCCCGGGTTGACTGCTTCCAACTTCACCACCACCCGTACGCGCTCCTCACCACCAACCCGATGCAAGCGAATCAGCGGCGTGTTGCCAACCGCGTCCAACACCGTATCTAGTATGCGCATCTCCACCCTGCCCCCCTTAACGTCTGTTTTCATTCTAGTGATCCTGCGGTGTGGGTCAACAAGCCTCGCCGGCGGCCCATGCTTTAGTCAAAACCTCGAGTGTCGGCAGGAAATCCTGGCCGCGCCGCGAATTAGAACCCCGAGGAGGATGTCATGAGCGGCAGAAAGCGGCGCCAACACATTGCGATTTGGTTGATGCTAGGGGTCACAATCCTCGCTGGGGCAACGACGCGAGAGGGCGGACGGGCTTCCGCCCTACGGCGCTTTCTGGCCGTCGACAACGCCTCGGGGCGATCCGTTTTTACGGTGGTGACAGATGCCTCCACGACGCTCCCTCGGCCGGAATTATTGACGGCCGGACATCAAGTGCGTGTCTATGGGGTAAAATCCGGCCGCACCATTCGTGCCCGTCGGATTGAAATCATCGACTAGGCGCATGCTATCACCTTGACTGCAGCAAAGGAGATGGATCGCGTGGCCAGAACGCACGGATGGCTCATTACCCACAAAAATTGCCTAGACGGCGCCACAGCCGCTCTAGCCGGCGAGGCGTCGGGCCTCACACCCATTTTTGTTGAACCCGACCGGGTAGAGGAAGGCCTCTCGCAGGTGACTGATGATCGCCCCGTGTACTTGGCGGACGTGTCCTTGCGCCCTGACTCCTGGGCGGTATGGAGATTGCGCATCAGCTTTGTTCTCGACCACCACCAATCTGCTCTGCATCTCCTGGGCCAACCCAATGTGCGTATCGACCAAGCTCATTCGGGCGGTTGGCTGATGTATGCCTTTGCGGTCGAAAGAGGCTGGCTGGACGCGTCCCCCGCTTGGGAACGACTCTGCCGACACGTGGAGCGGTACGACCTCTGGAAACCGCAGCACGAATTCGGTCAAGATCTGAACCGCCTTTTTCATGCCCTGGGATACGACTGGTATCGCCAGCGTTTTGCTAATGGATACGCCCCCTTAACGGCCCATGAAGGGGACAAATTAGCCCAACTGATACGCGAGGAGCGCGCATTTGTCGCCCGCCACATCCGCCAAGCCGTCCGATACCAAAATCAATTGCCGTATCCCATCTTCGCCGTCGAATTGGACGAGGAGGGCCCGGTCAATATTGTCTCGCACACGCTCCTTGAGCAAGGAGCCGCTCTGGTCTTAACCATCAAACCCGACCAGCGGTTATCGGCACGCACCGATGCTCGCATCGATGCAGCCCAACTCATGGAACACCTTTTTCAGGGGGGTGGGCACCCACGAGCCTCAGGAGGACGGCTCCCGGCTGATGAGCCCGCAGACGCCGAGTCGTTGCTGCGCCGAATCGCCGAGTACCTTGCCGTGCCTCAACCCTCTTGACCGACGGTCACCAAGATTTTTCCAATATTCTGGTTGGACTCCATATAGCGGTGTGCTTCTTGGATCGATTCCAACGGAAACGCCCGGTCAATCACCGGTTTCACCCGGCCTGTCTCGAAAAGCCACAGCGCCTCGTCAACAAACTGCTGAACCAACGCCATTTTCTTCTCCAGGGGCCGAGACCGAAGCGCTGTGCCATGAATTTTTAGGCGCCGCGCCTGCACTAGCCCCAAATTTATGGGGGCCTCATAGCCGCTCAACGCGCCAATGAGCACCAAGGTTCCCTCCGCCGCCAGCGCATGAAGATTATCGTGAAGATAGTCTTTGCCGATAAAGTCGAGGATGACATCCACCCCGTTGCCGTCCGACCAGCTCTTTACCCGATCGAGATAGGTCTCCTGATGATAGTTGACGGTCTCCTCGGCACCGAACGCCCGGGCCGCCTCGGCCAAGGGCAGATCAGACGGCACCGGCATCGCCAAACGTTCGTGGACTGCCACATATTCTGCATAGCCGCCTCCGGGCAAAAGAGCCATGACGCGATCGCCGGGCTGGAAACTGGTGACGCGCTCACCCACCGATTCCACCACACCAGCCGCTTCAAGTCCCGGCACTTGGTAAACCGGCGGTTTGCCAGGCGGTGGATACCGTCCCTCACGCTCGGCCAAATCCGCCCGATTGAGTGCCGTAGCGACCACCCGAATGCGAATTTCCTCCGGCCCCACCGGGGGCTCGGGAATATCCCGTATCCCTAATACCTCCGGTCCGCCGAAGGCATCCAATACCACTGCTCGCACCCATCTCACCTCCCCCTCATTATAGCTGTAGGACCCGACGCATAAAAACACGGCGATTATCCACCCTGGTACCGAAGGGGGAGCGTCATGTCGGGCATTGTCTTGGAACTGCAAATAGAGGATTTCGCCGATTACCCGCTACGTTTAAACGAGGAGCAGCTGACCGTCCAGGGAACCCATATTTTCGCCCACCTTAATGTCAGTCGGTTTGCCGACGAGCACGGCGACCGGTTGGACCAGTACTTGGACGCCTTGGAGGTCGTCTTGCAACGGTCCCGCTTTCGCATTCAATATCGTCTGGACGTCAGCGCAATCGCGCCCTCGAAACTCGTCGTCGATCTGTCGCGCATTAATTTCAGCGAGGTAAACTTTGAGAATACCGATCTTACCGCATGCCGGATTTCCGACGGCCTCTCCTTGAGCCGCTGCCTCGTGGACCCTTCCCTACCGCCGCTTACTGTGGGACCCCAGGAACTCTTTCGCTATCCCCCTGTCAAAGCTGCCAAGGAACTCGGCATCCAGGACGCCAAAGATCAGTTCGTGCTGCGTTGGGGTTTGACGCAAGATGCCCGCCACTTGGGCCAGGCATTTCTCTGGCTGGAACGCCGCTACCCGAAGACTGAACTGGTTTTAGCCCGACTTCTCAAAGGTCTGCCAACGCGTCCAGCACGCCCGCGCCCGTGGTCCCCGTAGCTTGTTTTATGTTAGGATGACAACTGGTGATTTTGTGTCGTCAACGACTCACGACCAGACTCTGACGCCCGCCCGCTTGTGGGTCATGGCCATTATGGCCGGCGTCACCGTTGCCAATCTCTACTATAATCAGCCGCTCTTAAACATGATGGCCTCCACCTACGGGCAGCCTCACGCCGCCTTGGGTTGGGTCACCATGCTTACGCAGTTCGGCTACGCCTTGGGATTATTGCTCTTTGTACCGTTGGCGGACTTTGTGGAGGGGCGCCGGCTCGTTAGCCAATTATTGATCGCCGCCTTCTTGGCTCTCATCTTGGTTAGCGTCTCCCCCACTCTCTGGTGGCTTGAGGCCGCCAGTTTGGCCACGGGCCTTTTCTCCGTGGTACCCCAAGTGCTGTTGCCCATGGGCGCCAATATGGCCGACAACCGCTCGCGTGGCCGAGTCGTGGGCATCATCATGTCAGGATTATTGGTCGGTGTGCTGCTGGCCCGAACGTTCAGCGGATTCATTGGCGGGACGGGAGGCTGGCGCTTGGTCTTTGAAATGGCCGCCCTCATGATGCTTATCATGCTGTTGGTGACGCGATTGGCGCTGCCGCCCCATCCGCCCCGCCAAGCCCGGCAAAAAACCCGGGACGTCTTGCGATCCCTGTTTCCTCTCATCAAAGAAGAACCGGAACTCTTGCGGGTGGCTTTGACGGGCGCGAGCTTCTTCGCCGCCTTCTCGGCCTTTTGGACTACCCTAACCTTTCGGTTGGCCGAAGCACCCTATTATTACCATGCGACAACCATTGGACTCTTTGGTTTGGCAGGGGTTGCGGGCGCATTGGCGGCACCCGTGGCGGGACGGCGCGCGGACCAAAAAGATCCGCGCGCACTCGTGTCTCTGGCTCTGGCCTTGGCCGTACTAGTGTTCATCTTGGTCGCGTTTTTCAGCGCCTCCCTGGTCGTGATTATGGTCGCCGTCGTGCTCTTGGACCTAGCGACCAACAGTGCCCAAATCTCCAACCAGTCCCGCATTTACGCTTTAAAGCCCGCTGCCCGTGCGCGATCCAACACCATCTACATGGTTAGCTACTTTGTTGGCGGTGCGTTGGGTTCTGGAGTGGGAAGCCTTGCTTTTCATTGGCACAAAATGCCGGCTGTCGCCGCCTTCGCCATTGTCTTCCTAGTTTTGGGGGCCTTGGTGCATCGTTGGTCTTTGCGTCGTTATGCTCGACCCGAAGCGCTCAATCCGCTACAATTAGCTGATGAAATTGGTCGAAAGACGTCTCAACAGGAGGCCGATTCCACTGAATAAGCGTGCCCTTATCGCATCGTTGCTCGCCTTGGGACTGAGCGGCTGCGGCGTTACCAGCGTCCAATCCGCCCATGCGCCTACAAAGGCCAATAAAAGCCACAAAGAGACCGCTACCACACAACAGTTGCGCTGGAATTCCGCTCCAGCGATGGCGCTCAATCCTCATGACAGTTATCAAGCCACACTGCACACCACGGCAGGCACTATTGTCATTCAATTGTTTAGCCAGAAGGATCCGGTGGCCGTCAACAATTTCGTATTTCTCGCCAATCATGGCTTCTTTAACGGCAACCAATTCTTCCGCGTCATCAAGTCCTTCGTGATTCAAACCGGGGATCCGCTCAACAACGGCACCGGCGGCCCAGGCTACACCTGGAACGCGGAACTGCCGCCGCCTTTTCCCTACCAACCGGGAATTGTGGCCATGGCTGTCAGTGAAAGTGGCCCCAACACCAATGGCAGCCAGTTCTTTATCTGTACGGGGTCGCAAAGCGAAGAGTTAAATAGCAACCCCGAATACACAGAACTCGGCCGGGTCGTGAAGGGCTGGTCGACCGTCCTGAAAATTGCTTCGGGGGCGGTGACCACCAACCCCGTCACCAATGAAGACAGCTATCCGGTGCACCCCTACACCATCACCTCGGTCACGATTCAGAGCACCCCCAGCACAGGGAGTACGTCGTGATCCGAGTCTTATTCGTGTGCACCGGCAATATCTGCCGATCGCCAATGGCCGAGGCCATGTTCCGGCATATGATTGAAAAGCAAGGGCTCCAAAACCATATCCAGGTGGATTCGGCGGGAACCGGCGGGTGGCATGTGGGTGAATCGCCCCACCTGGGAACCCGGGACGCATTAGATCGGCGTGGAATTCCCCGAGAGGGACTCAAAGCCCGGCAATTACACGGGGACGAATTGGACCAGTGGGATTATATTTTGGTCATGGATCAGGACAATCTGACAGCGGTCGAAGCACTGGGTCCTACCCGCGCGCACGTGAGCCGGATCCTTGACTTCCACCCCGAGGCACCGGTCCAAGATGTGCCAGACCCCTATTACAACGGCCGTTTTGACGAGGTGTATGAGCTTCTCGAACCCGCGTTAAAGGGGCTACTCAAGCATCTTCAGTCAGCGGCCGAATGAGCTCGGGACCCTCGTTGCGCGACGAATTAACCGTCCGTGAGACCGGCACGACCTCGATCCCAGGCGTGTCGAAGGCCATGAGGTGGTCCAGCACCCCCCGGGGGATGTCTCCCTGGTCCGAGAGCCACCCTTCCGCAAGCTCACGGTCGGCCAAAAGCGGCATTCGAGGGTGCAGGGATTCCAGCATACGCGACGCCGGCCGGGTAATAATCACCAATCTAGCTCGGTCCGTGTCACGCCGATACAACGCCAACGCCCAGAGCGGCGAATGCTTATCGGTAAGGTAATAGGGCTGATGGGTCTCATGGTGCCATTCATAGTATCCGTTCATCGGCACCACGGCCCGCCCATTGGACAGCAGCGGCCGGAACATGGGGCGGCTGAACAAGGTCTCCGCCCGGGCATTAATGACGAGCCCCCCGCGGGGATTAGGCAATCCCCAGTAAAGGAGCCCCCCCACCACCGGTCCTTGGCGGCTTTTGACCAAGGCTAAAACCTCTGTGCCGGGGGCAACATTATAGCGGGGCCTATAGCGGTCTGCCCGCCATTCTGCCGCCCACACCTGGTTCCAGTCCTTGATGGTCCAATGTTGGGTTAGGCGTCCACACATAAGTATCCCTCCACGTCCATGATACACTGTTATTATTGAGGGTAGGCGTTCGTTAAAATAGAGCGCTTGAGAGGGCATACTAACGGTATGTTTTGCCATTGTCATCAGGCCACGCATCGCCTAACATCAATGGGGTTGTCTCATTTTGGAAAGGGGGCGCGACATGGCGGCACAAGCAATCCGCATCGGTTTTCGCCGATCGCATATTCTCGCGCTCCTTATCATCTTTTTGCTGGGTGCGGGTCTCATGTGGTATTCGCTTGTCACCCACCCCAAAATTCGATCGCGGGTCCAGGTTTTGGATACCCAAAAACCCATGAACGTCTTGGTCGGGGTTAAGGGAACGGCTTTGGATCCCGGATTTTTAGGCTTTGTGGCTCACGTCTCGCCTAATTCGCGTGTGCTCGGCGTGACCCCCTTGGCGTCTTTGACTGAGGTCACGGTCAATAACCGACGCGAGCCACTCTATCAAGCCGTTTCAGATACATCCGCCAAGAAAGCCATCAAGCTGGTATCCCGAGCGGACGGTGTCCCCATCGATCACTATTTCTTCATTAATGGCTCGGATCTGCAGCTGGTCTTGGACACGCTATACTATCGTTCGCCGAACTGGCCGAAAACCTTGCCGCCTTTGACCATGCTTCAAACATTGGGATATCCTAGTGGTCAGCTTGAACCCCGACAAGAAATGAAGTTGGTGGGGCTGATGGTCAATCGCTTGCCCTCATTGAATCCAATTGCGGCAAGCTCGCTATTGGGATTGACGCGCACGTCCCACACCGACTTTTCTTTCTATGAGCTGTACTTGTTAGCCGATTATATCCGGGGCGACACCCTGAAAGAGGTTCCGATTACGCACTACACGCACCATACGCGGAGGGCGCATGGCTAAAGATTGGATTATTAGCGAGAGGTACGAAACACCGGTCCTGGAACCGGGCAAACCGAGCCCAGCCACCTGGCCATGGCTTAAAAATGTGGTGTGGCTGTTTTTGTTGTCGCGGCTCTTTTTCTTTGAAACGGCAGGATTGGCGTATATCTATCTTCCGCATGCTTGGGTGGAGACGCCGCCGGGCCGCCTACCCCCGTCGGGCAACTTCTTTTACCACATCTTAGCCGGTTTGTGGGTCCATTGGGACGGTCTCTGGTATCTCTCCATAGCCAACGTAGGCTATGCCAATCGTCCCCAGGCTACGGCCTTCTTCCCCTTGTACCCCTTGGTCATGAAGCTTTTTGGCGGCGGGGTTGTGTCGGGCATGCTGGTGTCCATGGCCTGCTTTTTGGTCGCCCTCTATGTCTTCGCGCGCTTGGTAACCCTAGACATGGGGCCGCGAGTGGCCTGGTTCAGCATTTTGGCGCTGGCAGTTTTCCCAACCTCGTTTTATTTTAATGCCGTCTATTCCGAATCGCTCTTTTTGCTCTTGGCCGTCTCGTCCCTCTACAGTCTTCGCACCGGACGCTATTGGATTGCCGGGATTTTAGGCGCACTGGCCACACTCACCAGCACCTATGGGATGGTTCTCTGCCTGCCGTTTTTGTGGGTCATCTGGCGCAGCCACGGCTTTCGCATCAAGCGTCTCGTGCACATCTTGTGGATGCCGGCCGGTTTGGTCAGCTATATGATTTTTCTCATTCCTCGTTTTGGCGACCCGCTGGTGTTTGAGAAAGTGCAGAAATTTTGGGGCCGGCACTTTGAATTGTTTCCGGTGACCATTTTTGATGCCTTCAAGAGTGCGTATCATGCACTGCCGATATTCTTCAACCCTCATCAGCTATTTGCCACCGGTGTCCCCACAACCACGGCCAGCAACTTTTTCAACTTGCTGTTTGGTATCTTCGCCATTGTCATCGCCATTGTCAGCGCCAAACGGATCCCTTTCTATCTCTGGCTCTATATGTTGGGTGCCTTATTGCTTCCCTTTACATATCCGGCCGGCGATCCGCTGATGTCCATCCCCCGTCTCACTCTAGAGGCGTTCCCCATTTTCATTGGCATTGGCAGCATAATGGCCCGGATCCATTGGACCCGAGCCCTGTACTTCATCGTTGCGATTCCCTCAGGCATGTTGTTGACAGCCCTCTTCGCGACCGCCCATTGGGTCGCTTAATGGCCGCCACAGCCACATCCCTGCGGCGCATTGGGATTCGAAATGTAGAAGCCTTCTGACAAGGCTTCCTTCTTGTAGTCGATCACACTGCCTTCCAGCAAGGGTTTGCTCTCGTTGTCCACTAAAAGAACCAATCCCTGGGCGTTCAACTCTTCGTCCTCCGGGGAGCGTTCTGTTTCCCAATGCATCTGATACCCGATGCGGCCGCAACCGCAGGCTTGCCCGGCGCTGATGCGCACAAAATCAGCCCGCTTGTCTTCCGACAACTGAGAAAACGCCTTTTCCGCTTCGGGCGTAATTGTCAGGTTCACCATCCATATCCCCCCTCACGCTTATATGCTAGAGCACCCGCCCGGACCTGTAAAGCAGGGGTAGGTTGCTGGCCATCAGGTAGAGTGCGGCAGCCATCAACATCACGGTCACGAAAAACGCCAATCCTCGCTGACGATCGCGCAGGCGGTGAGCCAAAGGCGATACCAGCACGGACCCAAAAAGGCCGCCCGCGGCATATTCCACCACCACCCGCCAGTCCACCAATCCGCGAAACGAGTAACTGAGCGCAGACGCGGCTCCCAATGTGCCGACCGAGACCACCGAGGAGCCAATCGCGGTCATGAGTGACATGCTGCCCAACATCATGCTGGGCAATGCCAAAAACCCACCCCCCACCCCGAGCATCCCGGCTAAGAGTCCCACCAGCATGCCAGCGGGTGCCAAGCGCCTCCACGGGCGAGGGACGGGACTGCGGGGTCCCACCGGAGCCTGCACCATCATGGCCGCATTGAAGAGGAGCACAACGGCCAGCGCCGTCATCAAAAAGGGTGCCGAAAAGTCGTGCTGCAACCAGGTTCCGAGCCCAATGCCCAAGAATCCGGGGCCCACAAACCAGCTCGCCGCCGACCAGGAAACATTCCCGCGGCGAGCATGGACGACAGCGCTTTGAAGAGCCGTCAGGGCCACCGCTACTGCCGTAGTCCCCATCGCCAATCGCACCCGCGTTATTCCCACCAAGGTGGTCAAAACCGGCACAGCCAGCGCCGATCCACCGCCTCCCACGACCGTAAATAGGGCGCCGCTGACAAATCCCGCCAGCATGGCCCAAAGATTTTGAGCAAGGGTTAAATGCGGCACGTGTCCTCCCTCCTCTGCTAGACTGCCACCCCATGCGCAAAAAATGCACCGTGCACTAGGGAGCCTTCTCCTTGGGGCATCCTGAATCCGGAGGTGAGGAACGTGTTGGAGAAATTTCGGCCGATTAAGCGATTGGTCTTTCGCGTCACTCGTGCCGATACCGCGTCCTATGCAGCGGCCTTAGCGTATAACTTTCTTTTTGCTCTCTTCCCCCTCTTGCTGTTTCTCACGGCCCTCTTGGGCTGGCTACACCTACCCAGCGTGAACAACTTTTTCGCCGGGCCAGCCAACGTGCTAGTCGCCCCCAATGTCCGCCATCTCATTTTAGCCGCGCTTGCCGCAGCCCACCGGCGCCGGAGTCCCGCCCTGCTGTCCATCGGAGCGGTCGGATTCATTTGGGTCATGTCAGGCGCTCTCCGCCAACTCATCGATGCTCTCAACCATGCCTGGGGCTATAAAAAGCTGCAACGTCCGATATGGAAAACGGTGCTGTTAAGCTTGGGGCTGGGAATTTTGGTGGGGATATTGCTAACACTCTCGGAAGCCGTAGTCACCTTCGGGGGGGATTTGGTGCGCCTGGTCTCGGCTCATTGGCTCCGGCAGTTACCGGATCCCCTGCTTGTCCTCATCATACGATGGGGCGTCTTGTTGGCCACTATGTGGATTCTCCTGATCATCATCTATAATTGGCTTCCCGACCACCGAGCCCATTTTCGCTGGTTTACGCCGGGAATGGGGCTGGCTATGACAGGATGGGTATTAATCTCATTGGGTTTTTCGTATTATGCCGCCCATTTCAACCGCTACAATCTCACCTATGGGACGCTTGGCGGCGTGATTCTGCTGATGTTGTACCTCTACATTCTCGCCTTCATTCTTCTTCTCGCCATTGATCTGGATGCCACTTGGCCCATTAAAGATGGGTCAGAACCGTAATCAAGAGGCCGACCAAAGCTCCCACAATGGCACCATTGACCCGAATCCACTGCAAATCCCGGCCAACGTAGAACTCCAATTTGTCAATCCATTCCCGCTCATCCATGGCCTCCAAATTATCCTTGACCAACTTGCCAATCATGGAATGATACCGTGTGACGGTGGACATAAGAAGCCCCTTAACCAGCGCATCAATTTGAGCTTGATTACCGGGCTCACGCTCCAGCCAATCATGGACTGATTGCTTCGCCTGTTCGAGGGCCCGGCTTCCCTGACCGCTCTCTAAGATTTCGCTAATCTTGTCTTTGCCATAACGCACCAACCGTTCCCACGGGACTTGTCCCAAGAGACTGCGCTTGGCCTCTTCGACCCGGCTACGGACCACGGCATCGTCTCGCAGCGCCCGCATAATCCGCACCAAAATCATTTCAAATTGTTCGAACGCCTTGTCGGAATTGAGCCAACGCGTCAGCGCCTCCTTCACCGAGACGCTGAGTTCGTGATAGTCCACGGTTCCGAAGGACTCAAGCAGCCCCAAGAAGAATTTCTGGGTGCCTGTCTTGGTGTAATGCTCAATCATTTCCTTGAGCCGACGCTCCATGTCCTCGGTGAACTCCACCTGGTCCAAACCCGTTTCGACCTGCCGCCTGAGAAAATCAAACACCTGGCGGTCGTTTCCGGATCGGATGAGCCATTCCACTAGGCGCTCAAGCCAATCGGCCAGCACAATATCTTCCGCCTTTTCCTCGGCAAAGCGTTTCAGGTACCCGGCCAACTTCTCCTCCGGCAGCTGGCTTGCCCAGTCGCGCAGGGTATGAGAGAGAAAGACGCTCACGTCGCTGGAAAGCGGCTTTTCCATCCAGCGCATCAGCGCCTGGCTGACTTCAATCTTTTGAATGTGGCGATTCAGAAATTCCTGGGACAATAGTTCGGTTTCCACCAGTTGGGCGATGGCATTAATAATCCGATCCCGGTTGGCGGCAATAATCGAGGTATGAGGAAGCCACTTGATGCCCAGAGGATGGCGAAACAAGGCGGTCACGGCATACCAGTCCGCAATTCCGCCTGCCAAGCCCGCTAGAGAAAGCCCTAATAGGTAGGGGCCCCATACGGTCTGGCGAAATAGCAACGCCACCACCATCAGCGCTACCAACGCCACCAATGACAGATTGGCCCATCGACGTTGCATTCGACGCCTCCTCGTCCGATCATACCGCAACTTACCCCAACATTGGGCCGATTAAGACTCATCCACAGCATACCCGACTGTTCGGGCTTCTCACACCCTGGCCTCTCGGAGCCTACGCCAAATGTGCGACCCCATCCGTGCTACAAACCCCTGCGCCAACGAGGAGGCTGCCACCATCACAATCAGCATGGTGGGCGAGTTGTCGAAGGCATATAGCAACATCAACACCGCCATGCTAAAGAGCCGGCCGGCATTGAGACTCATTTCGCGCGACAGCATAAAGGCCACCCGGCGGTTCTTCACCTCCGGGTCGCGGTCCATAACATCCAACGGGATGGCTTCGTTGGGTACCGTAAACCACGGCATGCTAAACGAAGCAATCACCGCATAGACAAACACAAAAATCCAACTCACGTGCATCAAAAACAGGAACAGAGCGCCGGCCGTCATCCCGATAACCCCCCACCACATCGACCAGGGGCGCCGCTCGGGCGTCACCACATGACTCACCGATAAGGCTCCCAACATGCGCATGACAGCACTGACACTGCTGTACACGCCTACCACCCAGGCACTCTTGGTCGCGATATAAACCAGAAACACCCCAGCCAACCCGGACATGGCCTCGCGGGTTCCCCGCACAGCCAAGGTTTCCATGGCCTCTTTCCATAGCGGCATGATTCGGTGCAACGAAAAGCTCAAGGTCAGCGGCTCTCGGCCCAAGGGAGGACCCGCGGGAACGGAAAAGGAGATGGCGAAGGTCATCGCATAGACCGCCAAGGCCAACGCAAAAACCAAAAGATATCCAGTTAGCCCGTGCATCAACCCGACTACCGCGCCCCCTGCCAAGGGTCCGGCAATCCCCGCCACACTGCCGACGGCTGAATTAATTCCATAGAATCGAATACGCTGCTCCGGTGCCACGGTATCAAAAGTCATGAGATTGGCTCCAAACCAGAAGAAGCCCTGCGAGACGCCTTCCAACAGGCCCAGCCACAAGATGTAATGCGATGCGTGGTGTAATAAAAGCAGCAGCACCCCATAAAAGGCGGCCGTCATGACCAGTCCCCAGCGATAGGGAACGAGCGGCGATGAGCGGCGAAACAGATACCCGGTGAGATAAAAGACAAAGGAAAGCGAGAAGAAATACGCGCCGTTGAACAAAGCCAAATCGGCCAGACGCCCTGAGACCACAAACACGAATAAGTTTACAAAGGTCGACGCAATGGCCCCGGCGGTCGTTGAACCCGCAAAGGTTAACACCAACCAACGGGTCGCGGGGCTCAGGGGGATCCGTCTTTGCTGCATCTATCTCTTCCCTTCATACCGACGATGATATCAAATCTTGTTACCGAAGCTTTTGTTGACGCACTATTCGCCCAGACTCTGCGTTGATTTTCCTCGTCCAATCATCCAGAATAGCCGTGAGAACTCGAACCATCTGGGTTCCTGAGTTAACGACAAGGAGGCCTCTTTGTGAAGGTTGATGTGGTAATCGAGATTCCCCAAGGAAGCCAAAACAAATATGAGGTGGACCACGAGACGGGTCGAGTACGGCTCGACCGGGTTCTTTATTCGCCTATGCACTATCCGGCCGAATATGGCTTTATTGCCGACACCTTGGGCGAAGACGATGATCCCTTGGACGTCTTGGTATTAGCCACATATCCCACCTTTCCCGGTTGCACGGTAAGCGCCCGCATTCTCGGCATGCTGGAAATGTCGGACGAAAAAGGGATCGACACCAAGTTGTTGGGCGTGTTGGCCGACGATCCGCGCTTTAACCACGTTCAAAGCCTGGACGACGTGAATCCGCACGTGCTGAAGGAGATCCCCCACTTCTTCGCAACATATAAGCAACTCGAGAACAAGGAAACCCACATTGGCGGGTGGAAAGGCCTCGACGATGCCTTGCGGGTGCTCGAAGAAGCACGCCAGCGATTTCAGAACGGCCATTAGGGCTGGACATGCACGATAGGGACTATAAGACGGGCTGAGACCATCAAATCCTGGCTCATTTTGTCCAAATCCACCAACACGGCGGCAATATCTAAAAAGCGGGCACCGTCTCCTCCTCCGGGGAGCGTGCCCGCTTCTTGAAGAAGGACCTCTCGCTCGCGTTTAGCAGCCTCCACCATCGCTTCGAGCCTTAGCGCCGCCGACTGGTCTTGCCGGCGGATTAAGTACGCGTAACTCTTTAAAGCTTCCCCCATCAGCGCGAGTACCGAGCCGAGGCGCTCCGCCAAACCTGTCGGCAAGGCGGCCGCCGGTTTGCTCACATCACGATCCAGGGTGACAAACAAGGTCCGGGCAATGCCCCGCACTTGGACCATGGTATGATCCAACACCGTCAAAGCATGACGCAACTCCTTCAGCTTTCCCCGGTCGCCGCGGTGCCAGGGATTCCACCGGAGACTGGTCTCCGCTCGATGAATGGCCTGTCGCGCCTGATGAAGTCCGGATTCGATGGCGCGGGCCTCTTTGAGTCGCCGGTTGGCTTCTTCGGGTTCAAGTCCCCTTACCAAATCGTTTTGGATCCCTTCCATCACTCCGCTGAGGCCCATCGCTAAAATACGAAGCGCTTCGGTGGCATCAGGGGTAAAATCGGGGGGCCAGACCAATGCCGAAACTAAAATAGCAACGGCCGCTCCCAATGCCGTGTCTAATGCCCGGCTCCAGGCGTACCCTTTAACCTGAGACCCAATCGCCAACACCATAAGAGCGCTGATGGCGACTTGCGAGCTCGCCAGAGAGCCCAGCCGAAGACGACGTGCGGCTGCCATGGCGACAAACACCAGTACGGCGATGGACCAGGCATGCAATCCCACCAAATGGGTAAAAAAGAGGGCGAGAAAAATACCGCCGATCACCCCGAGGATGCGCTGCACTCCACGGGAGACCGACTCAGCCACGGTCGCTTGCACACACAAGATGGCAGCCAAGGGTGCAAAGTACGGCCGTGGCGCATGAAAGATCCACACCGACAAGCCCCACGCCAGCCCAGCTGCCAGAGCTGTTTTCGCGGCTTGTAGACTAACCCCCCAATTCTCCAGCTTATCCCATGGTAATTTAGACCATCGCACCATAGGCTTAGCATCGGAATTGGACTCAACCTTTATGCGGAAGGGATTGGCGGCAGCGACTCCGGAAAATGCGTCTGAATGAGCTCCCCTATGCCCAAGAGAAGGGCTTCACGCCCGGGGCCGGCCACCAGTTGAAGCGACGTGGGCAGGTCCCGATAAAGCCCCCACGGAATGGCCAGGGCCGGAAACCCTAATAAATTAAATGGATTGGTGAATCGGGTGACAGTGGCCCGCACATCTTCCCAACGGCCGTCCGGTCTTTGGACCCGAGTTGTATCTAACGCCGGTGCTTGTATGGGCACCGTTGGCAGTATCAAGGCGTCATATGCCCGCAGCCATTCGCGGTATCGCCGCTGGATTACTTGTCGATACCGCATGGCGGCGATATACTCGGCAGCCAGATGACTGCCTCCGGCGACCAATCGTTCGGCCACATCAGGTTGGTAGGCGTCCCGGTTCGTCGCCAGCGTTGACCAATGATACGCCAGCGCTTCCGACCCTAAAATGATGCTCTGAGACAACCATAATTGGTTGACCTCCATCAACTCGCCGCGTTCGATAGAGGCCCCGAATTCGTCGCCGATGGCCCGGATGCCATCCTCGATGTGCTGTTGCAGCCCAGCGTCATAACAGGCGAGATTTGGATCGTCCACCACAAAAAGCTTCAAGGGCCGGTCCGGCAACCGGTCGTCCGACCCATTGGCATCGTGGATGACCTCCCACAAGAGGCGCACATCTGCCGCCGTCCGCGCCAACGGTCCGACGTGGTCTAACGACCACGACAAGGGGACCACTCCCTCGGTGGACACGGCGCCATAGGTGGGCTTAAGTCCCGTAACGCCCGAGAACGCAGCGGGAATCCGAACCGATCCGCCGGTGTCCGTCCCCAAAGCCCCCGCCATGACACCCGACGCCACGGCTACCGCCGACCCGGAACTAGACCCACCCGCCATGCGGGAGGCATCATAGGGATTGCCCACCGGGCCAAAGTAGGAGCTGGCCCCGGTCGGCCCATAGGCAAATTCGTGCAAATTCAGCTTTCCGAGCGCCAAATTGGCACCGCTTTCCCTGAGCCGGGCGGCGACCGGCGCATCCTGCCTGGCACGCACATCCAGTCTCAGTTGTGACCCCGCAGTGGTGATCTCGCCCTTCAGATCGATGAGATCTTTGAGTCCAACCAAAACTCCGTCCAGTATCGACAGAGGAGCCCCGGACTGGTAGCGGGCCTCCGATGCGCGCGCCTCCGCCAGGGCCGCTTCAGGATTCACCGTGATAAAAAGATGGGTCTTGTCTTGCCACGCGGCGATATGATCTAATGCTTCGTTCACCGTCTCAACCGGGCTTTTTGCTCCCGACCGATATAATTGGTGGAGCTCCTTAATGGTCATGGTCAACACCTCCCACACCAATGGCCGGAGGAATCCCGCCCGCTACTCGAAGGCGCCGCATACGGTCCCCTTGGTCCCGTTCCAAGCGGACCGCTAAACTGTCCAGAACTTGGGCGGAGACTGTCGACGCCATCCGGTTCAACACCGATCGATAAGCCTCGGGTAGATCCGGCGGCAGGTCTGAGAGCGGAGCCCAAACCAGTGTCACATGTTCTTCGGATAGCCTCGGTTCCTGCTCTGGGGCCAAATCCTCTACGGAATAGAAAAGAAGGAAAACCGAATGACCGGGAACCGGCGAGGCTTCACATCAAGCCCGGTCTCCTCGGAAAATTCCCGAACCAAAGCGGTTTCCGGCGACTCACCCGGCTCAATATGACCGCCCGGCAACTCCCACTCACCGCGGTCGTTGGAGGCCAGCAGGACACGGCCTCCCCGCACCAAAACTCCCTTAGCCGAAATAGCCCAACGACCGTCCATGATCTTCCTCCTTTTCCCCATCATAACCGAGATTGGGGTCAGGAGTGGCGTCGTTCGCGCCTCTCCCGAAGAATTGACCAGGCGAGTCCTAAAACGAGAAGAGCGAGCAAAAGCACTGGATCGGCCAGGTGGCGAAGCAGCGAGTGGGTCGGCGCGGCCGTCCCCGTAACCGCCAAGGTATCCATCACGATATGGGCCAATATGGGCACCAACATGTCTCCGGTGGCCAAAAGATACAGCGTCCACGGCAAGACCGTCAACCCGATGACAAGCATCGTCCAACCGCCCCAAGCTGGCACATGCCAAAGGCCAAACACAAAAGCCGCTAGTATCGCCACCATCATCCGCTCAAAGGCGGTGCGCGGCCGAACAATCTGCCACACCGCCACCAACCCGCCTAACAGCACAAGATTCTCCACCGGCAGCACTAAAGGAAATTGCCATAGGAGATGCTGCCCTTCTGGCCAGCTAATCTGGTGCATCTTGGCGGCCTGCGGATTAAAGCCCAGTATCTTGTCCCCTACCGCGCCCATGGCCAAGCTTGCAATGACTAGGAGCACCGTTTGCCATATGGTTCCGTCTGTCCAATTCAGCGAGCGCACAATGGCTCGAAGCAGCGGCCAACTCAGCGCCACGAAGAAGATCCCGCCATAGCCGTATCCGACGGCACTGGAATGCGCCGCCTGACCCATGACCAGCACCATGAGTCCGCCCGCTGCTGTCGCCAGAACCATCCGCCAGGTAGGCACCCGTCCGATATAGCGTAAAAAAAGTGGATCCGGCGATGAAATGCCTGGCCACCGGATCCATCGGTTCCATTTCATACCCTCGCCCCCCTTAATGGATAAGCGGGGCTCGG
This sequence comes from Sulfobacillus harzensis, assembly GCF_012933365.1. Lineage (GTDB taxonomy): Bacteria > Bacillota > Sulfobacillia > Sulfobacillales > Sulfobacillaceae > Sulfobacillus_B > Sulfobacillus_B harzensis. Next base: position 46,721 of record NZ_JABBVZ010000020.1, read on the forward strand.
CCTAACTATGCCAAAATCGCTTCAATACGGTCGAGAATCTCTTGTGAGAGGCTGACCTCTACCGCCTTGACGTTCTCCCGAATTTGTTCCGGGCGCGAAGCACCAATCAGGGCACTGGAGATGGCCTTATGGCGAAGGACCCAAGCCAAGGCCAACTGGCTCAAGGTAATCCCGAGGTCACCAGCCACGGCCGCCAACTTATCGACCCGCTCCAGGTTCCTGTCATTCAACATGCGGGCAATGGAACCGCTAACCTTGGCATTGGCAGCCCGCGAGCCCTCCGGTGCTGGTTGGCCTTTCTTGTATTTGCCGGTCAGAAGGCCCTGCGCTAAGGGTGAGAACACGACCAAGCCAATTCCCGCTTGCTCGCAGATGGGCAGTACGCCTGCCTCAATGTAGCGGTTAAGGAGATTGTAGACTGGCTGGCTTGCCCTGAGCGGATTCAACTGTAGCCGCTGTTGCACTAGCAGGGCCTCGGTGATTTGGGCCGGCTGCCACTCGCTGATGCCGCCATAAAGCACCTTGCCCTGCCGCACCAGATCGTCGATGGCGGACAGTGTTTCCTCAATCTCGGTGTTGGGGTCGGCCCGATGGCAATAGAAAATATCCACGTAATCGGTCTTGAGCGCCTTAAGGCTTTTGTCCACTTGGTCCATTAAGTGTTTACGGGAAAGCCCGCCTTGATTGGGCTTGGGTCCCACCGGCCAAAAGGCTTTGGTGGTCAATACATATTCGCTGCGATTATACGGTGCTAAAGCGTCCGATAAAAATTGCTCCGCCGCGTGCGGCTCGCTCCCATACACGTTGGCGCAGTCAAAATGATTGATGCCTTGTTCAAAGGCCTCCCGGATACACGCCTTGGCCGTTTCTTGCTCCGTTACGGTGCCATATGTAAGCCAGCTTCCCAAAGCGATCGCCGAGACCTGAATACCCGAGCGACCTAAGCGACGGTACTCCATTTTTGCTCAACTCCTATTCCTCACGGCCAGTAGCGGCCTGCTCCTCCTAGACTATCACACCTAAAATTGTTCGTGCTCCCGAAGCGGTGAGCTTTCCGCCACCCGTAAGGATGGATGGCGTTCCAACAGGCGCTCCAAGCTTCGCTCGTCTTCTAACAGCAACACGCGCTGCCCCTCGTCGTCGATAACCGTCCGTACCCGGTCAAAGCGGCCGAGTTCAAATTCGGCTGGCCCCTCCACGACCCAGCGAGCCATACGGTAGCCAAGCGGGCGCAAGGTAACCTCGACCCCATATTCTTGCTTGAGTCGATATTCCAGCACCTCAAACTGCAACGGGCCCACCACGCCCAAAAAGACTTGAGGACCGAGATCTTCAGGACGGTAACGCTGCACCAAGCCTTCCTGCACCAATTCATCCAAGCCGCGTTGGTATTGTTTGTGCTTGAGTGTGTATTTTAATTCGACCTCGGCAAAATGTTCAGGTGAAAACCGCGGGAAACCGACAAACCGCAGGTCGGGCTTTTCGCTCAGCGTATCGCCGATGTGTAAAAGCCCGGTATCGTGAATCCCAATAACGTCACCGGGAAAGGCTTCATCAATAATCGCTCGATCCTGTGCCATGAACTGCTGTGGTTGTGCCAGACGGATAGTGCGGCCGCTCTGCACGTGGGCAACGGGCATATTGCGCTCGAATTTCCCGGAGCAGACCCGAACGAACGCCACCCGATCCCGGTGAGCCGGATTCATATTGGCTTGAATCTTGAAAACAAATCCCGAAAAATAGGGCGCTTCCGGTGCTACCCAACCCGCACTGCTCTCCCGGGGCCTAGGAGGCGGAGCCATGGTGAGGAAGCCGTTCAAGAACGTTTCCACACCAAAGTTCGCGATAGCGCTGCCAAAATAGACCGGGGTCAGCACGCCCTCGGTAACGGCGGCCTGAGAAAAGGCTTCGCCGGCTCCCTCCAACAGCTCCAAATCCTCTTGCAATTGCATGCGATCATGAGAATCCAATGGAGCGTCGTTCAAGGACATCCGGTCGAAAGTCCGGTTTTGCCGGTTGAAGGCTTCAAATTCTCGCGATGCGCGATCGAATAGTCCTTGAAATCCCATCCCCATGCCCACCGGCCAATTCATGGCGAAAGTAGAAATACCCAAAATCCGTTCAATTTCTTCTAAAATATCCCATGGGTCGCGCGATTCTCGATCTAACTTATTGACAAACGTAAAAACGGGAACCTGTCGCCGACGCGCCACCTGGTACAACTTGATTGTCTGTTCCTCAACACCCTTGGCCGCATCCAACACCATCACGACCGAATCAGCCGCCAACAGCGTCCGGTAGGTGTCCTCGCTGAAATCCTGGTGCCCCGGAGTATCCAGCAAGTTGATCCGATATCCTTGATAGCGAAATTGAAGCACCGTCGACGTCACGGATATGCCCCGCTGACGTTCAATTTCCATCCAGTCGGAACGGGCATGTTGTTGTGCCCGGCGGGCTTTGACGGCCCCCGCTTCGCGGATCGCCCCGCCGTAAAGCAAAAGTTTTTCGGTCAGTGTCGTCTTGCCCGCGTCGGGATGGGAGATAATCGCAAATGTACGGCCATTGGTGATGGCGTCCTCAGGTGCTGTAGGCATGCTGTCTCCTTCGTGTTTTCTCGGGGAGGATTATACCAGCCTCCCGGTGCCAGGAAAAGCTGTGGTTTACAGCACACCCGTGCTTCCGTATCATTTTTCATCGAGACCGATTATCATTTTCAACGGCGAGGTGGGATTATCGACACACGGCAAGGCTCCCGTTGGACCGTCGTGAGCGGCGGAGCCGGCATCTTCATTGGCACCTATGACACCGCTGCCATCTCGGCCGCTCTTCCGCGCCTTGCCGCCCTCTGGCATCTCTCCTCTGAGGCCGTGGCTGCGTTGGGATCGGCGCCGTTGTTAGGAATGATCGCCGGCAGTTTATTGGCAGGCCTCTATGCGGATCGGTGGGGACGGCGCACGCTATTATTGGCCGACTTCATCGCATTTGGCTTGGCGGCTTTTGCCAGTGGCCTGGCATCCAATTATGACTGGTTCCTAGTGAGATTCTGCTGAAAAAGTCGGTCCGTGTCGATGACCCAGACGGGAACACCATTTGGGCAATGGGGATGGGGGGCCTT
>NZ_JABBVZ010000210.1 GCF_012933365.1 Sulfobacillus harzensis
GCCATCCGGCCCATGCCGAATGACGTGCAGAGCTCCGAAGTCTGCGATCGATTGACGAAGAGCGACATCGAGTAACCCGCGGCCGCCAATGCCTAGCGGGTTACTTCTTTTTGCGGTGCTTTAAGGCAATCCGCACAACCAAACCGATCAGCGCCAAGGCCACTGGGTCGGCCAGGTGGATGCTCATGGCTCCCACCCCCTTCTGGTTCCGACTCGCGCTCGCAAGGAGGCGGGTGCGGATCGCAGACTCGGCACGCCAGAAGGGAGTCGATCGGGGCTTTTCAGGCCCGCTCAAGTCCAGTATACCGTCCGCCCGGCGGGCGGACTAGTCATAAGTGACGAACGCCGCGCCAGGCGACGATCACGTCAGATAAAACGAAGCAAATCGTCCGTGGTGACGACAGCCGTTGCCCCATCGTCATAACGAACCAGGGGGTGGCGATTGTCCACCCGGCGCACGTAGGTGGCAAATTCCCCATCAACGGGATGATTCGGGTGCTTCACCGCAACCCGTTCCCCCGGTTGAAACAAATGGTCCACCCCCGTCGCCTCCTTCGACTGCCAGACGTCCTCAAACAGAAAGTCATCCAGGAGGCCTGGCATGAACCCTTGGACCATGTGCTGGGCACCCGCTCGGAAGATGCAGAAGCTGGGCACCAAGTCGCCTCCGCGCGCCACAAGCTCTCTCAGATTGGCTGCATCTCGGATGTCCTTTTCGGTAAAGGGAATTTGGTGTTCGGTGAGCCAGTCGACCGCCTGTCGAGACTCCGGAACGTCAGGGTGCGTGTAGGCGAATACAAAAACATCCGGGCCAACGGAAGGCGTCTGCGTCCACCGCCGAGACCAACGCTTAAACCATCGGAACATTGGGATGATTGCCTCCCCGTAGCGTCTTAATCAAATTCTTGAATGATGTTCCCCTGGTCATCAAAATACTTGATTTTGTCCCACGGGTGTACGTTGGAACTAAATGTGTCGCCGTCGAAGCGAACATTAAGGTTGCCCGAACTGTTGCCTGACGTAATACGTCCCGCACGTCCCGCGCTTAATAAACGGCAGATTGCGGCGCTGGCGAATGTAGTCTAGCGAAGGCATTGTGCTCCTCCTATTTAGGAGGATCTTTCTCGATGAAAAAATGGAGGCCAAGGTGGGACTTGAACCCACAACCTGCGGTTTACGATACCGCTGCTCTACCAAATTGAGCGACTCGGCCAAAAAAGTTGGCGCGCCGACGGAAAACCCCTACCGAAGCTCACCCGCTAGCGGCGGGTGAGTACCGACCGCTTTACCCCTGAGACAACGGCGCAATGGTGGCGGACCGGACGGATCGACCCTTCGCGAGAGTAAAAACTTACTGTAGCAGCCCAAGCGTTCGGGCGTCCTCTTCATCCAGGGTAAATTCTGTGTCATCCCTGATGTCACCATAGCTGAGGCTGCCCCGCACGTCATAGCCGGTGGTGGCCATGAAGTGCTCCTCCAAGTCCCGTTCCAGAATCTCTGCTGCCGTAATAATGACTTTCAATGCAGTCCCCTCCGACATTTGGTTTGGTGTGACACTCGTTGCGTGTTCGACGAGAAGTGTTGGGAATGCCTCCGCAGGGCCACTACCAAGGGCCGACATCTGTATTGCTGAGATTACTCGCTATCCTGTGATTCGATGCCATATTTCTCCATGATTGCGGCCCGCACAGCCAGCTCCGCCTCGCGCGTCTCCCGTGATGGGATCAGCCGCCAGATGGACGTAATGACCATGATCAGAGACAGAATGGTAGCGAAGAGAAAAGCGCCGAGATAATGACTGGGTTGGGTCCAGAGAGACGAGATCGGCGTCTCGGCGTTCGGGGTCACCAACCCCTGAACCGCATTCCAGATTCCGACATACCCCAACGAGAGTACCACGAACAGCCCTACAAACAGCACAAGGCCTAGCCCTATCCATTTTCTCCAATGCCGCATGGAATGGCCCCTTTCTTTCACCATGTCAAAGTTGACCACACTCTTATTCGTAAAGTCATCTACTGACCGTGAGAATTTGCTCGGCGTTCCATTTTAACAGCCGCTTGATGAGTCGAAGCATAGGATTAACCGCATCCTGGGCACTTCGGAAATCTGATCTCGGCCCAACAGGCGTCCAGCCGCTATCAGCTTGCGCAAGCGGGACCCGATTGTGCGATTCTGACGCCCCAAACGGGGGCTATCCCCAGCCATAGCGGGCGTGCCAGGGATCCTCAACCCGCGCATACCACTCGTCCCACACGCGCTCATCCCACCGCTCTTGGTCAGTTAGGTCCGTGGGAGTCTCCTTAAACATCAAGAGATCAACCCCTGGCGCGAACGCGTCCGCCAGCAACCGGCCGACAGGGCCGCGTTCCCAAGTCTCATCACTGCTGTCAAATTCTAAGTCTGCGTAGTCCCGATAACGTTCGTAGCAACGATCGACAATGGTTAGCGCATCGTCCTCCGGGCGACGCAGACTCGCTGCCACACTCAATGCGTTCAGCACGGCGTCGCCGTCCCGAAAATTACCCATCACTTATCCTCTCCCTGCGCACTTTCCGCCGTATCTGGCGGCCTGGCGGGGCGGTCCCGCCTGCCCAGTTCTAGCGTAAATCGTCCGGGAACCATGCGGGCAAGGCGTCTTCTGGCACGGTCCGACGGGCATTGCCGCCCGCCCAGCGCGGGGTTTCCTGGGGCGTCCCCAACAGAATCAATGTCCAAAACCGTTCCATCGGCGGCGGGAGCATCGCGGCATGCCCGGGCTCCGCAATCCACGC
>NZ_JABBVZ010000211.1 GCF_012933365.1 Sulfobacillus harzensis
CAGCCCGTTAGGACGGGCGTCTTCATCAGAGGGCGACTTATCCACAGCATTGTTTCGCCGAATTATGAAAAGCCCTCACGTAATTTGTTACAATGACCACAGGCGTTTTTGTGGACGTCCGGGGAATACCTTGCGCAAGCATTCAAGAACCCGGGCGTTTTCCTTTCGCCAGATTGAGTGAAACTGTGGACATTCTAACGAGCAAGGCCGGGACAGGCAATGATATCAACGTCGGGACTTTTAAGGCGGCAGAAACACCACTACGGATCCCGGAGCTCGACGGGTGTCATCATTCCATCTACCCAGAGCCACACCGTAGTTAATGGCAGATCACCCGGATGGGCGCGCTCAGCCTGCCTACGCTGGCCTCCGGGTTGTCGGCCCACCCTTCTGACGCTCGGGCTTAAGCAAGAGTACGAAATACGCGCACAGCGGAATGGCTATAGCCAAGTACACCCAGAGATTGATATGTACCAAAATAATGTGCGACCACCCGCGCGTGCCTACGAGATAACCAAAGGCGGCCAGGCCCACGAGCGTGCCGATGGCAAACCGTTGCACCTTCGGCATGGCACGGAATTTTTCCAAAAAATCCTGCGTCCGAAACGCGAACTTGCCGATGAGCTGCACAATGCCCAACGCCACCACCATGACTACGAGCGTATTGACCACAAAGCCGAGCGAAATGGGATACGATTGCGCCATACGCGCCTGGTGATGCAGGGCGCGGACCGCCTCCCCGATGTACCCGGACGAGATCAGATTCAAGATCGCGAAAAATCCGAACGCGCCAAGCATGCCTGGCACGGCCTTCAGAATCTTTGCCCAGCCCTCCGGCTTCACGTTGGCAATAATCTCGTCACAGAAGGCTTGACCATCCTCGCCGAAGACGGCGGAGAGAGGTTGGTGGCGCGATTGAGCGCTCAGCGCCATGTCGAGCAAGTCTTGGCGGATGACTTCAACCTGGTCATCCGACAAACGGCTCACACGGAGGTACACCACCATATCCGTCATCATCTTCCGGTTTTCCGGAGTGAGCTGGCGTGCTAAATCATTATTCAATCGCCGCAGCTGGGCGGATGTCATCGCTGTCCTCCTCAAACAACCTCCTGACGCACGTCTCGACCTCACGCCAGTTGGCGATAAACTCGTCCAAGGCTTCGTGGCCCTGTCGGGTGAGTATGTAGTACTTTCGCTTAGGCCCCAGCGGGGAATCCCGATGCGTGGCCGCCAGCAGTCCATTTTTTTCTAGCCGTAGCAGCAACGGGTAAACCGTCCCTTCCGCAATGGACGAAAAGCCGACGCGCCGCAGTTGTTCGGCGATGGCATAGCCGTACGTCTCATCGCCCTTAATGACCTGCAAGATGCAGCCTTCAAGGGTTCCCTTCAATAGCTGCGAGCGTTCCTTCACGCGTCATCACATACCTTGGTATGCATACTAGTGTCTCTCTCCATGGTATAGCAAGGTAGCGCGCTGTCAAGACCTCGCCCCGGCGCAACTTACGGCGCCTCACTCTCCGTCGTGGTCAGAAGTTCAGCACAGCCCCGGATCCCGACCGCGGGGATCGTAACAGCCTGGTACCTTCGGGAATATCGCGAATTGGCAGTTGTGGCCACTTCGCGACGAGGTGATCGCGTTGACACTGTTAAGAACCGGCGTGGTGTGGCGCTCCCCGCACGAAAGCGGCATTGAAGTGCTCATCCACGGCGAATTGCTGAACAACACGGGACTGGTACAGGATGTGAATTTCCGGGAACCAGGGCGCCGCGCATGGTCATGATGGAAATCGGGTGAAGGGCTATAATAAATAAGAGAAGGTGGTTGAACTGCGCGAGGATTTCCTTCCTGCGGGCACAGCCCAGGTGGCGTTCATATTGGCACAATGGCCAGCCATGAGCCAATTCTATTTGGCGGGCGGCACAGCATTAGCGCTGCATCTGGGGCACCGGCAGTCGCGGGATTTGGATTTCTTTACTCGAAATCCACTCGGAACATTACCTCCTCTTACTGGGATGGACGACATCTAGATACGCTTTGGGACGGTTGAGTGGGAGCTGAACACGTCCGAACAAATTCAATGGCGACTCGACGATGTGTCCGTTACGCTTTTGGCCTACCCGTTTCCTCACCGATTTGGCTATCAGCCGTGGCGGGGGTTAGCCGTCGCTGACGCCCGGGATGTGGCGGTGCAAAAAGCGTATACGGTGGGACGCCGTGCGCAAGCCCGCGATTATCTGGATCTCCACGCGGTGTTGACCCGGGGCATCGTGTCGCTGGATGATCTCATGCGTCTGGCCCAAGACACCTATCGTGATGCCTTTTCCCCTCGTTTGTTCCTCCAACAATTAACCTACACGCAGGATCTCCCGGACCGTGATAGCGCGTTGAGCCTGTTAGTGACCCCGCAATCCTTTGACACGATCACCCAGGATTTGACCCGGCAGGTTCAGAACTGGGCCGCCCAGCGATTTCGCCCACCTGCACCTCCGACGCGAGGACCGCGCTTATGATCTTGCCGCTTCGCATTCAACGGCTGTTCTATCGGTACCATGCGGATCAGTTGGACACCGAACGCCATGCGGCCCTCATTATTCCCACGGTTTTGTCTGACGGGACCGTTGAGGATTGGGAGTGGCTGTTTCAGGTGTACAGTTGGGAGACTATTCAGGCGTGGATTGCGGAGCCCGGGCATGCCGCGATGCTCCCGCCGCCGATGGAACGGTTTTGGACATTGATTCTGTTGGG
>NZ_JABBVZ010000212.1 GCF_012933365.1 Sulfobacillus harzensis
CTCGCACATCGTGAGTCACGAAATCCTGCGAATCAGCGAGTATACGGGAGAAAAGCCCTAATCTACGAGGGAGCGCACGGCAGCGAGTCTTGGTGACGATTAAGGTGTTCGACGCATCCATGTCGCCCACCACGTCAAACTCAAAGTCCAACCCGTCGCGCTGGATGGGTTGCAAGCCGACCTTGCGGATGATGGTCTTGCCGTTCTCGTTTTTCTCTTGAACATACTCCATCTTTGACCGCATGGTCGCGATGACGTGCAACGGAGCCTGGAGCATCGCGTCGACGAGGCGATTGTGTTCGGGCGTGACGGTCCGCCAGGCGGTGTAGCTGTTGCCGCTCTTCTCCTGAGCGGCCGCGGCGTCGTGCATTTCGAGGACGCCCCCCTTGCCGATCCAGGCGTGGGTCAGGGAGTCGATGATGAGCACGTCATATCCCTCCGCCACCGCGGCGTCGATGGCGTTGATGTAGTTACGCGGGGCAAACGTGTCGAGCTCCAGCACGTCAAAATCGAACTCATCGGCGTACTTGGAGGCTGATCCACGCTCGGAGTCGATCACGGCAATCTTTTTACCGAGCCCCTGGGCGATCCGAAGGCTGCTGTAGGTCTTTCCGGAGCCGCTGGGTCCGATGAGCGCCATCCGAAGAAAGCTTTGCTTTTTGGTTGCTTTGTGGAACTGAAATGCCATGTTAAGCGTCCCCCTTCGATTTTTTGGTTTTGGGTTTTGGTTTGCGCACCGTCCAGCGTGAGTGGGGATCACTCGTCTTCTGGTACGGTTTGATGACATCTTCCGTAATGACGCCATCAGCGATGGCGGCTTTGATGTCTGTGGTGGTGCGCCCATTGACGATGGAGCGGCTGACGGTCACATCATCCGCACGCAGCACATTCGCCTGCCGGTCGTCGAGAACGTCGCCAAACCCCGCTTCGAGCGCATCCCGGCGGACCTTAATTAGGTCAATTTGGGACTCGAGCAGCTGCTGCTGCGACCGGAGCTTGGCGTATTCCTTGAGGTCTTCCGCTAATGGCGGGACGACGGCCACGACATCCTTTTTCTGTGAGCGTCAAATAATCCCCACCTTGCGGTGGGGACCTAAAGATATCACTGGGCCTGGCGAGTGGGTGCTGGCGACTTGAGATCGTCCGGGAGTTCGCTCGACCAGGGCAACAGCGCCTGCCAGGTCGCCAAATCGTTGAGGTCGCGATGGGGCAGTTCTTCAAACAAATACTGTAAATAGGCTTGCGGATTCAGCCCGTTTTCTTTCGCCGTTTCGATGATACTGTAGACGAGCGCACTGGCCTTCGCCCCCCGCGGTGTGTTACTGAAGAGCCAATTCCCCCGCCCGATGACAAACGGTTTGATGGCGCGCTCACTGCGGTTGTTGTCAATCTCGAGCCGGCCGTCCAACAAGTATCCTTCCAACTGAGCCCATTGATTGAGGCAATAGGTGACCGCCTTGCCCACGGCACTCTGGGGCAAGATGTCCGCCTGCTGAGCCTGCAGCCATTCATGAAACGCGGCCAAAATGGGCGCACTCCGCGCGCGACGCGCGCGCCAGCGGTCCTCCGGGGTGCTCTCGCGGAGGTCTTGCTCGACGGCATATAAGCGGTTACAGAAGTCGAGACCCGTGCGGGCCGAACTGGGACCGGCCCGTTGCCCGGCGGGCAACGCCTTTAAGGCCTCATCAAATTTACTCCGGTAATGCTCAGCTACACATTACCGGAGTAATGAGAAGTGCGACGTAATGGAAAGCTGCCGGGAAAAGGGGCTCCAACACGCCGTTTCCCCAGCTTGCACTTTCCATTTCACGCGGCTAGGAGCCGAGTCCTTTGAGCCACGCAAGCAACTCCGTGTTGGTCTGCCATGGGGGAAGGGCTTCAGATAGGGGCTGACTCAAAAGGCCTTTGCCCTTAGATTTTCTCCCACTTGACTCCCGAAAACAGGGAGGAGGATGACCCGCTTCCTCCACTAACCGGGGTAAAAGGGGCACATTTTAGGGATGGTATCACGGCCCAGGAACCTTTTGAGTCAGCCGCCTTTCCAAAGCCTTCCGCTTCATTTCGCTGTCGATCCGCGCATAGATTTCCGTCGTTTTGAGGTCCACGTGGCCTAGGAGGTCTCGGATATACACCAGGTTGACACCGGCCTGGAGCAAGTGCATGGCCTTCGAATGCCGAAAGCAATGGGGCGACACCGTGTCCGGGAGTGCTCCCGGAGACACCTGGGCCGCTTGCTGCACGTACTTGGCCACGATATAGGCCACCCCTTCTCGGGACAGTTTGCCTCCCGCTCGGTTCTGAAACAGGGGATACGCACTGGCTTGTGGATGGTTCAACTGGCGTTCCTGCCGATACTGCTTAAGGAGACGAGCCATGGGCGGCATCAACGGTACAATGCGACTTTTCTGACCCTTGCCGGTGAGCCGAATCGTCGATACCGTGCTCAATTTGACATCGCCTGCGACGACGTCGCAGAGTTCCTGGGCCCGAGCGCCCGTATCATAGAGGAGGCTCAACAACACAGCATCCCGCCGCCCGTGACGGGCGGCCCGGTTGGGGAGACTCAGGAGAAACTTCATCTGTTCGACGGTCAAATAGTCCATACGCCCGGAGGTTGTTTTTTTAAAGGGAATCGCCTGTAATTGTTGCGCCTCGTGCATAAACTCCGGTTGTTCCCGTTGCAGGTACTGGGCAAAAGCGTGCACCGCTGCCAGG
>NZ_JABBVZ010000213.1 GCF_012933365.1 Sulfobacillus harzensis
CACCCGGCCCCGCGGCGAGAGAGATAACCCGTCTTGAAGATTGATCGTGAGGACAAACACGTGGAGGGTCAAGTACAGGAGCAACGCCACCACCCAGGACACCACAATCAAGATGCTGGGGCGGCTGATAAACAGGGTGCGCACCGTCAGGTTCGAAAAAATGTACACCAGCGGCCATTCGAGGGTATCGGCCAAGGCCGGGCCGAGGGTCCCAACCACCAGCGCATAGATCACCACGATGATGGCTCCTTGGAACGCCACGGCCGCCAACGCCCAATGGCGGATCTGGGTCCAGCTCGTATCGCGCACGTGAGAACCCACGGTGACGATGACCTCCCCTTGCATCCACAGATACCAGGTGGCCACCATCCCTTTCGCGATCGGCACGACCCGTATGACGGATGCTGGATGCAGCGCCGCGATTTCGCGAAAGTGTCCCAAAGCCATGAAGACTAAGAAAAGGAACGACGCAATGATGAGGGGAAACCAGAGTTGGACGTTGCGTGCGACGTAGGTCAACGAGTGGCCAGCGAGCCAGCCTACCATCAAAAGCACCGTAACGGCGAAGAACCATAGCGGGGTATAGCGATAATATAATTGATGCAGCAGTTGACTAAACAGGGCCAAGAAGGCCGCGTCTAAAGGCACATAGAGAGCCGCGGTGGCGAGAAAGACAGGCCAGCGGGCCCAGCCCCACACAGCCTGCATGCGACGGAATTCGGTCATGCCGGTGGTTTTGGCGGGCCAGAGCGTCTGCAGCCAGGTAATCGCCAGAGCCACGCTAATCGACAGCAGGACGGCCCACGGGGCATCGAGGCCGGCATCGGTTAGCACGGTCTGGGGCCAGATATAGACGCCGCCGGCCACGACAGAGATGGCCGTGACCAAGAAGAACTGACCCCGGCTAATGGGCTCGACCGGCCCTACACTCATCGGGCGACTCCTTCGCCGTGAATGGTCACCTGCACCGCAATCTGGGCATGGATCGGCAGGGTGGTCAGACGGGTGGGAGAGAAGGTGGCGCCGAGCGTGTCGTCGAGCCACGCCGCTCGCTTGGCGTACCCGAAGGGATCGGTGTGGGTGCGGTTCGCCCAGGCAATCGCGGCCTGGGCGCGGGCGGCTATCACGCGGGCGGCCGCTAAGCCCACTCTCTGCTCGAGCGCGCGCGTGACCACGGTGTGCGGCGGCACATCTTCGATAATCCCGCTGGTGCGGATCTGCACCTGCACCGCGACGGCGCGGGGCGTCAAGCGCACCCGAGTGCGGGCGTGGGTGTGGAGGCGCGCCACCGTGTAGGCCTGATCATCCACCGAGACCGGCACCGCGACATCGACCGCCCGGTTGGTGAGATAGGCAAAGCCTTCGGTCACCGAGGGCGGCATGAGGACCGGACGCCCGTGCAGGGGATAAACCACCACGTGTCGGACCGTGACGCCGCCGGCGCGGCGCTGGGTCAAGGGTAGATAGGGCGAGTCTCCGGGGGTCGCGTTCCGGGCCCACCATTGCCAGCCATGTGCGCCCAGGCGGAGCGGATGGCAGTGACGGCAATCGAAATAGCTTGTGACGTAATAATACGGCACGACGGTTTGGGGGGAGGTCGACTCCAGCAAGACCGTTGGCGATCCGGGACTGGCCGCGATCCAAAAGGTGGCGGGCACCGCGCCCGTCGTCTGCAGGCTGTCGACAATCCGCGTGACTTGCCCGGTTGAGAGGTGTTGGTCCACAATGAGCAACTGGAGTTCGCCCACAGACACCTTGCGATCCATCGCGACTTGCACGCGTTGGACGGCCTGCTGCCAGGTCGGCGCCTGCACGGTCACCGTATAAAATTGTTGCGCCGACGGAATGGCCGTCAAACTGTCGGCCGTGACCGCGACATTGGGAAAGAGAAACTGCCACTGATGGTGCGCCGTGACGCCCACCGCCATGACGATCGCCCGTTGTTCGATGGGGCGTTGATTCCAACACCCGCTCACAAGCGGCAGCATCAGGCCTAAGACTAGGAGGCGGCGGACCCCGCGCCAACTCATGAACGGGGCCGATCCCATGACGAAGGCGGGACGACGACCGGAGGGCCCATGGATCGCACGTCTTGCGGGTGGGCAGTGGTCAGGCGCCGGCGCCACAGGGTCCAGGGGATCCGCAGGAGTAAATCCCGCCAGTCGGCTGCACGAAAGGGGGCGAACGGGGCGAAATACGGCACCCCAAAGGAGGTAAGGGAGATGAGGGTGCCAATGAGCCAGACGGTGACCAACACTAATCCATACACCCCCGCCACGGCGCCGGCCAGGAGCATGAGGAAATTGACGACCCGCCAGGTTCCGGTCAATTCGTACACCGGGGCACTATAGAAACTCAACGCCGTTAAGGTAATCACGACGATCATCTGCGGGCTGACCAATCCGGCTTTCACCACCGCGGTGCCGACCACAATCGCCCCCACCGTCCCAATCGTGACGGACAGGGTCTTGGGAAGTCGCAGGGCGGCCTCGCGCAACACTTCAATGACAAACACCATGAGTAGCGCCTCGACCACGGGCGGAAACGGGAGCCCGGCATGGCTGCCCGCGGTCATAAGGAGCAAAGCTGGCGGCAGCAAATTGGGGTTCACCTCGGTGAGGGCAATGTAGAGACCCGGCAGATACACGCCGATGGCCCAGCCCACAAGCCGAATCAAGCGGACAAACGTGGTGTCGTACCAG
>NZ_JABBVZ010000214.1 GCF_012933365.1 Sulfobacillus harzensis
TTGGCTATCCCACTTGAATGGGGTAATTCGCAGGAGCAGGACTTTCACCTGCAAGCTTCTGTACCTGCCAGTCGCACATAGATCGCCATCGAAACGATGGCGGGAATCGACAACGGCACCACTAGGTGGCGCACAATCTGAAAATCCGTTTTTGCCCGGCGGCACCGCGACGCCTGCGCGGGTGAGGTATTGACTGACGATGCTATGCAGCGTCGGCGGAGTGAGTGGCCCCACCGGGGCTGTGTGCCGGAGAAAAATCGTCGGACAATCCACACCAGGCCGCCCATATTTCAGGTATTCGATGACAGCCGTGCCGACCTCCGTCAACAGGGGCAAGGTGAGCGGCTGCCCGGTCTTCTGCTGAGTGATTACCAGGGTGTTGGTGTCCCACTGGAAACTGGCAAACGTGAGACGGCAAATGTCGGAGGCTCGTAGGCCTAGACGACACGCCAACAAGAGCATCGCGTAGTCTCGCCGCCCTTTGGGATTGGCACGATCGACGGCAGTCAATAAGCGAGCGATATCGTCTGCCGCGTAACTCGATGGTAAGTGGACCTTTTTCACCCCGGAGACCGGCGGCACAAACACGGCCAGATTGCGAGCGGTGTGTCCCTCCCGGTGCAAATACCTGAGAAACGTCCGGAGCAAGCACGAGGTACAATAAAGCGTGCTCCGGGAATACTCACGTCCGGTCAGACTGACAAACTCGGTGAGCACGCGGGCATCAAGCGCCGCCGGGTCTGCAACACCCGCAGCGTCAAGAAACTCCATGAACCGTGCGAGGTACAGCAGATGAGTTTCCATGGTGCGGGCCGCTCGGCCCGCCCGCTTTTCGTACGCGACGAACGCATCCATAATCGGCGCCCATGGGCCCTGAAACGGAGTCGATGTCGTCCGGCGGCGAATCGAGACAGGATGATGGGCCTGACAATCGAGTAGCACCTCAATGGCCCGCAGTCGATTTTGGTCCCGTCGCGCGGTAGGCCAGGGCTCCGCCCCCAGCACCAATCCGTACCGATGAGCCAAAAAGGTCGCCCCCAACTCGCGCGTAAATGCTGAGGCTTGTTCAGCGCAGGCGAACTGTTCCAGCTCCCCCCATACGGTCTCGAATCTCTGTAAGGACAAGGGGGTATGCTGCGTTTGCAGAAGAAGTTCACGGGTTACCACGATGAGCTCCGCGACACTCAGATCTTCTTTCATTGGCGATTCCTCCCACACGTAATGGCGCCGTAGCGCGCCTCCAGTGTGGGTCATTATGTCAAGCCACGCCGAAGAAAAGGAGGCATTTGCAAGGGATTGCGGAGTTGTCTTTCCATAATGGTCAGCTTGCCATAACCTTTGGCCTCGGGAGCGTAGGGTTTCGTGTAGACGATCCGGATGCCGAGCTTCGCGCCAATGCGCGCCATCTGGCGGGATCGGTACTGCTTGCCGTTATCGAAATACAGGCGTTGAGGCACGCCATACCGCCGCATGGCGGCCCGCAGGCTGTCTTCGACAATCGTCTGGTCTTGCGTTGGGTAGAAGGCGGCATGCACCACAAACCGGGTGGCGTCATCGATGATGACGGAGAGAAACACCTGCTGCGCTTTCCCGTGCGGACCAATGGGCAGATACGGCCCAAACTTGATGTCTGACTGCCAGAGTGCATTGCGGTGTCGCCGCTGGAAGCGGCGGGCAGCCGTTCCGGCGCTGTGATACAACCGCATCTGTCGGGTGCTGTATCCCGCGGCGGCGAGGTGCTCTTGCAAGGTGCTGCGCTTGATTTGTCCCGGGTTAACGCGACCTTCCCATTCAAGGACCTGGATAATCTGACGAACGCTACGTTGTGGAGCTTCCCGCCGCAACTGAATGGCCTGGGCCAGAACCTCGGGGGGAATCGCGTCGGAGTCCCGCGCTGGGCGCCCTTGCGGTTTCAGACCCTCAAATCCCGCGCCCTGAAACTGTCTCACATACCGTCGGACCGTCCGGTCCGATAATCCCGATTGTGCGCAAATGGCCGCGGTCAGCTGTTTCCGGACGGCCTGGTCGACATGCGGATCTAAGAGCGGCGCGATGAGTTGCATCCGCTCGGTCGCGATCGCTTCTGCTTTTTCTCGTTGCATGGATGGAATCCTCCCTTTTTCGGTGATTCCGCTCCATCGTAGCGATACCGCGTCAGGCCATCGATGCCGAACGGGTCTGTACCCACAGCGCTTCGTTGACGAGCCGCTGGACAACCGAGGCCAGCCAGCCGGTCGACGTGCGCACCCACGGAGCCCGTTGAGGAAGTGGCGTCAGCCACGGCAGGGCCCCCGCCGTGGCCGGAATCCGTTGCCGCGCTTGTAACGCTGCCCAACACTGCTGCACATACGGAATCCAGACATGAAACCAGGCGTGCCACCGCGCGAATGTGGACGGTTCGGCCGCGACGGCGGCCGCCGATCCCTCCGTGGCAAAGGCTTCGAGGCTAGCGGTGTCATAGCGCCGATAGGGCACCAGACAATCCGGGAGCTCGTGATGGATTCGGGCACAGAGATCACAACGGAGACGCCGAATGACGAGAACCAGGCGGACGCCCTCCGGCGTCCGGCGGACCCGGCGACGACTCCCGACCACCCGTAGGTGCGTATTCCGATGTAATCCACCAGGTATTCCAGTAATTCGCCACCAGTGTGTCCGGTAATTAGTCACCGGGTAGTCCGATAAATCGCC
>NZ_JABBVZ010000215.1 GCF_012933365.1 Sulfobacillus harzensis
CCGTTAGGACGGGCGTCTTCATCAGAGGGCGACTTATCCACAGCATTGTTTCGCCGAATTATGAAAAGCCCTCACGTGGGATACTCGGCTGTCCCGGCGAAGAAATTCTTAAACGCTTGGCCCAAGTGGATGATCGCCATCTGGGGCGCATTTTTGGTGATCTCTAGCATCCAAGGAAACTGCTCGCGCTTAATCGCATTGAGTTGACGCCGCAAAGCGGCGTCCGACGGCTTGGGCAACGAGGAATCCGCCTTCCAAGCATCATACTGCTGCTGCCATTGATTCAAGGCCCAGTTGTGGGCAAAGCGTGCCGTTCCCGCCGCCTTGCGGAAATACGTCTCCTGCACATCGTTGGGATCGAGCGCAATTTTATGGGCGATAATCATGACGACGCCTCCTCCACCGCGTGTTTCACGTCATCGAGCAGCTTTTGATTCTTTCGTGAACGGCTGCCATACAGCCGGGCCGAAAACACCGTGATGATTTCCAGCACGTCTTGGGCCAATTCCTCTTCAAACGTGGTGTCCTCCCCTTGGTTGAGAATCACCACTTCCACGTGCTTGGCTTCGCAGATGGCAAAGACCAACTCTGCCCCAAACCGCAACAATCGATCCTTGTGGGTTACGACCAGCCGACCGATCCGGTCGGCGAGGATGTCATTCAAGAGACGTTTCAAGCCCTTCTTGTGATAGTTCATCCCCGAACCGAGGTCGGCGACGACCTCGAAGGTCCACCCTTGGCGAACACAATACAGTTCCAGGACTTGTTTTTGCCGCTCCAGATCGTCTTTCTGGTCATGGCTGGATACCCGCGCATAGGCCACGGTTTTTCGCGTCACGTCGGCAGCAACCCGGAATCGTTCGGGATACAGCTTCGCCAAATCATAGCGACGGTGGCCACCGGAAGTATGTTCCGGGACGAGTTTTCCTTCGCGTTCCCAACGCCGCAAGGTGGTAATAGAGACCCCCAAGGCTTGGGCGGCTTCACCAATGCTGACAAACCTATCCATATTGGATAGTATAAGATAGTTTTGGATACATTGCAATCAAACTGTTAAAGCCCTTTGCCCAATGGGCCGCAGAAAGGATTTTACTGAATGGCAAACCCCCATTAGTCGCCTGAGTCATTTGTCCTGTGGATTTCCTTTAAAATACGGTAATCGGTTGGCCGCTTCTTTTTGCGTTGCGACATTCACGTGCGCATAAATTTCGGTGGTCGACAAGTGCGCGTGCCCGAGTGCTTCCTGCACAATACGAATGTCCATGCCGGCTTCCAGCAACGCGGTGGCATAGGTGTGACGGAGCTTGTGCGGGGTCAGATGAAGGGGGAGTTCAGCCTGCGCGCCATATTGCTGGATGCGGCGCTGCACCTCGCGGGCGGACAACGGCGTGATGGGAAAGTGTTGGCCCTTCGGGATGCGGCGCTGGGTCACAAAGAACGCGTTGAGCTCCGTCGCCGGCCGGACCTCGCGATACGCCGTCAAGGGCGCATACGTGGCCTCCGGCAACGCCACCTGCCGACGTTTGTCGCCTTTGCCAATGATGTTGAGCTGACCGCGTCGTATTCCATCGGCTACATCTTTCATGGTTAGCTGGACAGCCTCTGAGATCCGCAACCCTGTCCCCAACATCAGCCAAAAGAGCGCTGCGTCCCGCGCCTGAACCCAGTCGGGATCATTCGGCAGACCGTAGTGGACGGCCGCCATGAACGCTTGCGCTTGATGCGTGTCGAGGTAGACGATTTCCCGCTCGGGAGCCTGACCTTTGGCCTTAATGACACCGGATTCCGGATACGGTGACGCCGCAAGCCATCGTTGCTCCACGGCATAGGCCAAAAACAGCTTGAGACTCGCCTGGCGTCGCAATACGGTCTGCCGGCTCTTGCGCTGTCGGCGCAGATCGAAAAACCAGTTGGCGATGTCATCGCTGGTTAGGTTTGCGAGATTATCTAAGACCTCCGGTCGCTTGCGGGCGTTGGCCCAATAGTCCGCCGCCAAGGACAAGTCCGACAAATACGCCGCGATGGTGTTGGCGCTCCGGTCGGCCATTTTAAGGGTCGTCGTGAATCGATCGACGGCTTCATCCCATTGCATGGGCGACTCTCCTTCATGGGTTTGGGTTCAGAATACCGCCTCCGGGGGTACGTGTAAAGCTCATAACCGGTCTTATGCGATCCGAAGAAGGTGGTCCCCCATCGCCTCCATGGACAGACCACATAGTTCCGTTCCCGAGGCTCGTGCCAATGCCAACGTACAACACGGTCGCCATCCTGTCTCATCTCCTGTCGCTGGGGAATGCAGCGGAAACCGGGTTTCGCCGACGCGCCAACGCCTTTGTTGCGACCTCGCTTATAGGCCGTCATCCCCGACCGCGGTTTGCGACAGACCGGTGCCACGGGTCTCCCCGGTGGGGCGGCATCCCGCGCGTCAGCTGTAACGAAGAGGCGTCGCCGTGTATATGGCCAAATAGAAATGGACAGTTTGGCCATCGTTTTTCCCCAGTTTTGCCACTAAGAATTCCCCAAAATGGCCATTAAGAGTTGCCACTGTCCTCACCCTTCTCGG
>NZ_JABBVZ010000216.1 GCF_012933365.1 Sulfobacillus harzensis
AGACAATGGCAATGTAGTTGTTATCGTGCATCACGCTGAGGGGCGTGTATTGCAAGTGAGTCTCAACGGTATCGCGAACGATGCATTTCATTACAGAGTCGGTCGCAAATATGCTATTGCTTGGCTGCGAAATCCAGAAGGCGCAATTAGTGGCGAAATTTCCGACCGAACTTCGGCGTTGGCTTCCGAAATCGCATTTGTGAACAGCTTGCGAGGTCGACTGGAGGTTGCGCAGAGAATTCGGGTTGAGCTCGCGTCTGGCACCGCCGAAGAATCAGAAATAGGGAAACGTCTAACTAGACTCGAAAGCACTATCAAACGGGGAATCTATGGATTTGCGCGGGAACTCAGCCGAATTCAAGCATCCCGCACATGGACGAATTCAGTGGTTGATTCCTACCGCCATAAGCTTTCCATCGCCGTCCAAGAATGGGATAAACTATTTACGGCCTTCCTCAGCGATAAATCGCTATCAAACCCTAAGCGCATGGACGAAATACTGCTCTCCTACTATGCGCGCACCTTCGACGGTAACGCAGGGTCATGCTTACGGTGTGGCACCATGGTAAAGCGATATACTCTAAAAGCAGTGGTCCAAACCTGGGGACCCCGGGTCTATTTCGAATGTCCCGTTTGCGGAATGTTAAATAATGTTTCGGAAAGTCATTCGTCAATAGCCGTACTCCCACTCATTACGCCGTCTCGCGGTTGCACGTATCGTGTGCAGTTGAGCTACCTTCGAGAGGTTGAGGCAAGCGCTCCCGACGGCTACCTATGTGGTGAAGTCACAGACAAGTCGACTGGTGAATCAATCTTCCAGTTTATAGAACAGGGGAGAATTTCCAACGATACCGTCCTGAAAATACCTCTGCCATCAAAAATCGGATCGGATCTTCACACTTTAAGAATATTTTGGGTATCGAATTTGGAGGTTTCACTAGTCCGCCACAGATTTTCCATTCTTTAATCTTGGAGGGATTCTCATCTATTCCGCGTCAATATGGAGAAACTTTGACTTTACAATTTATTGGATCGGTCAAACCATATCAGCTCTAGGGAATGCCGTTTCGTATTTCGTCCTGCCTTTAATGGTGTTACAATTGACCAAGTCGCCGTCCCAGGTCACAATCGTCATGGGCCTCGCTTTGTTGCCGTACGCCATCATTGGACTTCCCGTTGGAGCTCTCATTGACACCCTTGACCGCAAGCGCGTCATGAAGGTCTGCGACGCCGCAAGGTGTGTGGTATTAATGAGCGTCCCTGTAGCCAATGCGTTGCACGTGCTGACTATTTGGCAGTTATATTTCGTCTCACTTATTACGGGCACGTGCCTGGTATTTTTTAGTGTGGCTGAAGTTTCTAGTCTGCCCAGTATCATAGACCGACAGCTGATTGGCCAGGCCAACAGTTTAATATATGCGGGCTCAAATGCCACTGATATTCTCGGGCCGCTGGCTGCTGGAGTGCTCTATTCCAGGATCGGCTATGCGAATCTAATTGGGTTCGACTCAATATCGTTTCTCATATCGTTCTTATCACTAACGCTGATTAATAAAGAGTTCCAATCGGGCGAAGCCGCGAAGGTCACCTGGAAGCAGGTGAAACGGGATACCGCCTCGGGCCTTAAGTACCTCATGACCAGTCCTCTAATCAGAACCATGGCAATTATTGTATCTGTCAGCAATTTTGTCGCGTCTCCGTACTACGTTTATGTGTTAGTTTTCGCCAGGAGATCTCTGCACGCCAGCCCGACCGTGCTCGGAGCACTCTGGGGAATCTCCTCCTTTGGGGCATTTTTGGGTTCGTTGACTTCAGGCAAGTTGGGCAAAAGATTCGGGTTCCGTTTGGTCATCGTCTTTGCGATTCTAGCGGATACGCTTGCGCGCCTCGTATTGCCATTAAGTCCGACCACTTTTGTGATGATTCCGGTTTTGGCCTTGACCAACGCTGCTCAAGCAGTCCTCAACGTTTCAATTATTTCCGAACGGCAGACCTCCGCTCCTTCTCAAATGCTTGGGCGCGTGAACAGTGCGTTTCGTACCTTGACTATCGGTGTACAACCGTTTGGTTTGTTTGTCGGCGGGGTCATTATCGCAAACACGGGAGGCTTTCTCGCGCTCCTTTTGGTTGGGATTTTGTTTGTGCCCATCAGCTTCTATGCATGGTGGGGTTTGAGGAGACCTGCGATGCAATGAAACTCTGGAGAGTCGACCTAAGGCTGCGTTTTTCAGTTTTTCAGGCCCGAAGCAAACAGGAACTGGTTCGTGATCTGGTATTCGTTCCCGGTCCATCCAACGGATAGGCGAATGTTCGGATGATAGGCCGGCTTGATAGAGCTATTGGTTTCATGGTAGGTGGCCGTGCGTGCTTTCCCGATATGCTATCGAATGTGGTTTATGGAACAGACTAACATCCATTCCGGCACTTACTCCTACATCCAAACCAATGGAAAACTCGATCCATGGCCCCACCCACATGGCAATAACTGGCTTATGGCGGAAAATTTACGAATCGTTGCCATACCCC
>NZ_JABBVZ010000217.1 GCF_012933365.1 Sulfobacillus harzensis
TGTTACAAAGCTGCCCTGATGGGCGGCCTGAAGTGCGCTCCTGGTCTGGGTTTGCGACTTTATGAAAACTCTCCTAGTACCCCGGAATGCGGGCTACACCGATGACCCGGCCATCCTTCAACAGTCGGAACTCGGTGTAGTCCGCGGGCGCTTCCTCGGTGGTCCCCCACACCTCCAGCCGGTCGGCCTGCTGAGCCAATGCGGCATCAAAGCCATGCCCGAACGGCGGCAGGGTCGTGGCCTGGGCCTGAAGCGCATCCAGGTCCGTCAGCGTGCCCATGCAGTAGACGGTGTGATGGCTCACAAAAACCCTTCTTCCTGATAACATCGACCGCCCGTTAGAACGGCGCCCAATTTACGGCCGGACCCTCGAAGAGCCATGCACGATAGGCGTCAGCCATCTGGGCGACATCTGTGGCGATGCCCGGCACCCACGCGACAGCGGCACCCCGAGCGACAGCCACCGACCATCGGCTCTGTTGCGCCGCCCATTGGTCTGGACCCAAAGTCTGCATGATGCGGGAAAAGACGTCATCCACGGCGGCATTCTGAGCGACCAGCGCCCGACCGAACACGTGGGCCTGCGCCCCGCATCCACACGGACACGGAATGGTCTCGTTCATGCCCCCCAATTGCCATGCCATGTCGAGGTTAGGACGATGGGCCGCACAGTATCCGGAAAAAGGCCCATCTACGCGAAACCACGCATGCCAGTGGTGCACGACCCGCTGACAGGCCCCACCCGATGGTCGTGTGCCTAAGCATCGCAGCATCGCATCCCGCCCTGTGATGGCATTGATCCAGCGTTCCGGAATTTCTGGCAGCCCCATGGGCACGATGAAGACATCCGGTTTTTCGACCCAGACCCACGCCACAATCGGACCTTGCTCGTCCATCAGTTCACCTCTTTTCTGGCATTGTACACCCATCGGTCAGACTCTGGAAGGCACTGAAGGGTCCGGGGTTCCATCTATCGCACGTCGCAAAAACCTCCGTTTGTGAAACGGCCCCGGCGACGGGGCGCCGATCCCCAAAAATCGCATGACTCGTGTCGCAAATCTGTGTCTCAAAACCAGGTGTTTCGGAATAGACAGTCCGGACGGGTTTTGCGACAATGGACTCAAAGGGTTCGGAGGAGGGATTTTATGGCCCAGCAGATTACCGTTTCGTTGAAGGATCAAACGGTCGCCGCGATTAAGGCGTTGTCGCCGGACTTGGAATCGTTCGTGGTGGAAGTAGTCGAGCAGGAACTTGCGCGACGCGCGCAAGTTGCCGCATTGCGAGATATTGCAGGCATGTGGCGGGACCGGGAGGACATCCCAGCGGACACCCCGGACGCCGTGGTCGACTTTGTTCGACGGATGCGAGCGGACGAGGAGCATCCGCCGTTGTGACGCGTTATATGATCGATACGGACGTCTTGATTTGGGTGCTGCGGCGCGATTCGGATGCGGTGAACTGGATAGAAACGACCGCCCGCAATGGAACGCTCGCATGTTCCGTGTTGACGGTGGCGGAGATTCTGCGGCTCATCCGGGATTATGAACTGCCGCGCGCCCAGCGATTTTTCGAAACGCTGGATACCATTCCGGTGACGTATGAGGATGCGGTCCACGCCGCAGAGCTGATGCGGAATCGAGGACCCGGGTTGGTGGATTGCCACATTGCGGCCGCGGCCATTCGACTGGGCGCGACCGTGATTACCTATAACCGCAAAGATTTCGCACGAACGGGGGCGGTATTGGCCGACCCACCATCTCTTCCCGGAGGACGTTGACAGTGTTCATTGGTTACGCGCGGGTCTCGACGGCCGATCAAACCATGGTGCTTCAGGAAGATGCCTTGCAAAAGGCCGGTTGCGAGAAGATCTTCAAAGACGTCATGTCCGGCAGCACAACCGATCGACCCGGATTGTCGGAGGCGTTGATGTATGCCCGCCCCGGTGACGTGCTGGTCGTTTGGCGGCTGGATCGTCTAGGACGTTCCTTGGCCCACCTCATTCAAGTAGTTCAGGAGCTTCAGGACAAGAACATCGGGTTCCGGAGTCTCCAAGAGAATATGGATACCACTACATCCGGGGGCCAGTTGATCTTTCACATCTTCGGGGCGCTGGCCGAGTTTGAACGGGCGCTGATTCGCGAACGAACAATGGCGGGCTTGGCCGCTGCGCGCCAGCGAGGACGGGTTGGCGGCCGCCCACGCGCCCTGTCACCCGACCAGCTCGCCATGGCTCGCCATCTCTTGGAGCGACCTGACCTGACGGGAAGGCAAGTGGCCGACGCTCTCCACATATCGCGGGCCACCTTGTATCGGTCCTTGCGGCGGCTGTCCGATGACAATGTGAAACTTGACTGACCAACCGCCGAACCTTCAACTGGCCTCGGCAAAATGGTAAATATTGGGGGGGGGGGGGGGGGGGGGGGGGGGGGGGGGGGGGGGGGGGGGGGGGGGGGGGGGGGGGGGGGGGGGGGGGGG
>NZ_JABBVZ010000218.1 GCF_012933365.1 Sulfobacillus harzensis
TCGTCACCGGCCCGTCGCAGCCAGCGCAGCGAAGTTGGGGGTGGGCTGCGATCACCCAAAGACAGGTCCAGGGCTGCACGACGGTCTTGCGCCGCCACCAGGGCACCCACCGCACCGAGCGGATTTTGCCAGTTGGAGTCATGGTTACCGCTCCTTCATCAAGGCGTGCTGCATCCGATAGCTCTCGCCTTCGAACAGCACCAAGTGCCCATGGTGCGCCAGTCGGTCAATCATGGCGGCGGTCATCTGGTCGTCGGTGAACACGGTGCCCCACTTGGAAAATTCCAAGTTTGTGGTGAGAATGAGGCTCCGGGTTTCGTAACTGTCCGCCACCACCCGAAACAGCAGTTGGGCGCCCTCGCGGTCGATGGGCAGGTAGCCCCACTCATCCAGGATGAGCAGGTCCGTGCGCTGTAGTTCCATGAAGGCGCGCTCCAACGTCCCGGTCTTGAGCGCTTCCGTCAGCCGCACGACCAAACCGGTCACGGTGAAAAAGCGAACCGTCTGGCCCCGTTCGCACGCGGCCAGTCCGAGTGCCGTACTAAGGTGGGTCTTCCCTAAACCGACCCCGCCAAAAAATACCAGATTCCGGTGGTCGCGGATGAAGGTCCCCTGCTCCAGATCCTCCCAGGTCAGGGTGCTCGGCAGCTGCGCGACGCGGCGATCGAAGTCCGCCAGGGTCTTATGCGCCGGGAACCCGGCGCGAGACATCAGGCGGGCCCGGCGGCCAACTTCGCGATTGGCCAGTTCGGCCGCCATGACCTCTTCCAAGAAGACCTCTTGCATCGGCGCGGCCTGTTCGCAGAGCGTGACCGCCGTTTGGCTCCACGACAGTCGCTTGCAGTAGGCGGCAATCCGCTCGCGCCGTTCCCGGCGCGCCTTCGGGAGGATCATCGCCCCACCCTCCCCGCGAGTAACGTATCGTAGCGGAGCAGATCCACGACGTTCGATGGCTCCAGCGGCGCCAACGCCATCCGTCGCCCCAAAGCGACAATGTCCGCGGTCTGGATCCGCTCGGCGGCTACCGCCTCCTCCAGGGCTCTAACGGCATGATCGAAGCCCCATCGGTCGGCACATTGAGCCACCCCTTCGAGGGCGGCCTGCAAATCGGCACGCATCGCGCGGTCCAAGGCCACCCGCACCGCCTCGGGCATGCCGGCTCGCAACGGACTGTTGCGCCAGGCACCGGGTCTTTGCGCGACCCGATGGACCGTGGTACGGTAATCCGTGGAGTCGGATCGGTCCGGGCCGTAGACCCGGTCGTGGCGGGTCAAAATGCGGCCGTCAGCCGCCATGGGTTCCACCGAATGCGCCCCGACCCGAACAATGATCGCCTGTTCGGCACACTCGGGTGCCGAGGAGTACCAATGTTGGCCTTCCAGACAAAAGCGGCCTTGGCGATCGGTGCGCACTTGGGTATAGCGGTACGGCGCGAAGGCCTGCGGCGGGAGTGCCCGCAGCGCCTCGCGATCGTCCGCAAAGAGCGTGGCAACCGGCTGCCCCTTCTTGTAATGCTGCCGTGCCCAATGCCGCTCGCTCCGGGTGAGGAGCGCCCGATTCATGGCGAGCAAATCCGGGACGTCCGGAACGGGCACCAATAAATTGCGGCGGAAATAGCCCACCTTGTTCTCGACGTTCCCCTTTTCGTGCCCGGCATAGGGGTTGCAAAAGGTCGTCTCAAACCCATAGTGGGCTTGGAAGCGGGCAAAGAGCTCCGCCATTCGAACCCGCTCTCCTACCCGCCGCCCCACACCGCTGGCATTGTCGAACACGAGACGGGTGGGCACTCCGCCCAGATGCTCAAACAGGTCCACGAGTCCGTGGACGACGCATTCCGCGTTCTCGCCCCGGAACAGTTGCAAGTAGCCCGCATTGCTGTGCGGAAAGCTGAGACAGAAGGCATGGATCCGCATGATGGTGCCCTGCTCGACGATGTCCGCCTGTCCGAAATCCACTTGGGCTTCGCCTGGGGGCCATTCCAAGGGGAGGGTCCCCGTGGTCGGCGCCGTGCGGCGCCGCTCCTGGACATAGCGGCTGACCGTCCGATACGAGACTGTCCGGTCCGGAAATTCCTCGCCCAACCGGTCAAAAACACGCTGCGCGGTGTGGCGTTGTTTGTACCAGTGATGGGCGTCCTCTGCCAGCCAGGCGTCAATGGTGGCTTTGTACGGATCGAGTTTCGAGGCCCGCACGCGTTTCACCGGCGCGGTGGGTGAAAAGTCCGTCTGTTGCAGATATTTCCGGACAGTCTTGCGGTCGCAGCCGAGCTCCTCGGCAATCGCGGACACGCTGTAGCCCCGGGCCTGCAGCACCTTGATCTGATGAATCATCGACATTCGAAGCATCCTTCCTCAATTTCCTCCTCTCGGCGGGGTGGAAACACCCCCATTGACCATCCGAGAAGGGTGAGGACAGTGGCAACTCTTAATGGCCATTTTGGGGAATTCTTAGTGGCAAAACTGGGGAAAAACGA
>NZ_JABBVZ010000219.1 GCF_012933365.1 Sulfobacillus harzensis
GGCAGCTTTGCCAGTCCCTCCGTGATGGCCTATATCCTTCATCAGAAATACACCTTGGGGTTGCCGCTCTATCGCCAGGAGCAAGAATGGCGGCGGCTGGGGGTCCCGATTTCCCGCCAAACGATGGCCAATTGGGTGGTGTATGCGGCCCATGAATGGCTTCACCCGCTCTACCAGGAACTCCGTCGGCATCTGTTGGTCCAGGACATTCTGCAAGCGGACGAAACGACCGTGCAAGTCCTCCACGAAGACGGCCGAGCCCCGGAGGCAAAATCCTACATGTGGCTGTATCGGACCGGCCGCGAGGGACCCGCGATTGTGTTGTATGACTACCAAAAGACACGGGCCGGATCCCACCCCCAGGCTTTTCTCGCCGGATTTGAGGGGTATCTTCAGGTCGATGGCTATGCCGGCTATCATGACCTTGAGAAGGTCACGCTCATCGGGTGTTTCGCGCACGCACGACGTAATGACAAGTTGGCCGTAATGGCCAGTGGGCCCTCACCACACCACCAACGACGTCACATAATGGCCGCGTAACTTCGCATTATTTCCTCCTCCTAGTCTATGGTGGGGCTGTCCCACGAGGACAACCAAGGAGGTAGATGACATGAACCATCGAGTTTCGTCTTCGCTGGCCGACCTCATCACACGTGTCGAAGGGGAGTTGCAGCGGGTGGGGTATGGTCCCCGCACCATTGGCCGCTACCAACGCCCATGGGCCCGCCTCGCCGCGTACATGGCGGATCGTGGCCTCAGCTATGACACCCAGGTCGGTCTCAACTTTCTGGAAGAGGTGTACCACATCACGGTCTTCACGGCGCTCACCAATGAGGACAAGGTCCGTGCTCGGGCCATCACGGTCCTCAACGAGTATTACCTGCACGGCATGGTGCGACCGCGGCACAGGGTGTCGGCGGTCTCCCTGCTCACGCGTTACCCCGACGTTCTGGCGGACTTCCAGGCCTCCCAGCAAACGCAACGGTCTCCGGTGACGCTCAAGACGTATGACAAATACTTGGGGAAGTTCCTGCTGTACTTGGAGAACCACGGTGTGATGGAGTTGGCGCAAATTACGGCTGCCACGATCCTCGCTTACACCGACATGCTCTGCAGCGACACCCCGGCCACGCTCTACAATGCCCTCGGCGCTCTTCGGGTTTTTCTCCGGCATCTCCATGCACAGGGGCTGGTGGCGCAGGATTGGTCGGGCGCTGTGCCAAACGTCCGGCGGCCGCCGGACGCGCATCTGCCCTCCACCTTTTCGGCGGAGGAGATTGAGCAAATCCTCAGCGCGGTCGATCGGGCCAATCCCACGGGCAAGCGGGACTACGCCATGCTGTTACTCGCTGCGCGGCTCGGTCTCCGGTCCGGGGACATTCGCCACCTGACCTTTGCCGACCTCCGCTGGGAGACCAACGTGATCGACCGCGTGCTGGAGAAGACCGGCAAACGCGTCACCCTGCCCCTTTCGGAAGAAGTTGGTATGGCCATCATTGATTACGTTAAACATGGTCGGCCGACGGCCGACGGCAACGTGGTGTTTCTCCGCCATGTTCCGCCTATCCAACCCCTGACGGCCCCAGCCTTATCCGGCATCGTCAAACAGTACATGGTCCGCGGGGGTGTGGCCCCCAAGCCCGGACACCGTCCGGGGCCGCATGCCATGCGGCATTCGCTGGCCAGCGCGTTGCTCGAGGACAATGTTCCGCTGCCGGTCATCGCCGAGATTCTGGGGCACACGCAAACCCGAACCACCGGAGTCTACCTCAAAATCAGCGTCGAGCAGCTCCGCCGCTGTGCGTTGCCGGTTCCCATGTTCGACTGGAACGTGGGTCAGGAGGTGTTCTGATGACGACATCCCGTTCGTCGTTGCCCGGGGAGCTCGGTCGGCTCATCGACGAGTTCGTGGCACACAAGCAGGCGCTCGGTTACCGATACCGGGTGGAAGCCGACCAGCTCGCTCGGCTTGCTCGAGTCGCCCAGGACGATCCCATCCGGGATCGCGTCATTTCCCAGACCGTCGTCGACCGATGGGTGGCTCGGGTTCCCGGTGAGCGATGGGGAACCCAGCGGATCCGGGTGAGCTGTCTTCGGGTGTTTTTGCAATGGGCCCGATCCCAAGGCTACGAGACGCCCCTGGCACCGCCATTGAAGCGCCAGTCGGCACCGTACCTGCCCTATATCTTTTCCGAGGAGGAAATGGCCCGCTTCTTTCACGCGTGTGACACGATGGCGCCCTATCCGGGAACTGACAAGCATCGCATGCTCCCCGTTTTGTTCCGGCTGTTATATGGGTGTGGATTGCGCGTGTCCGAAGCCTGTCAGCTCCGAGTCTCCGATGTGGATCTTGGGCGGGGTATCCTCTTGATCCGTGAGGCCAAAGGGGGGAACGACCGGATGGTGCC
>NZ_JABBVZ010000021.1 GCF_012933365.1 Sulfobacillus harzensis
AGCCGCTTGCCGCTACGCGGCAAGCCCCGAGACCAAGGTCTTGGGCTAGTAGGCTAATTCTTTTTATACGAGGAGGTTTGGTATGGAAAACCCACTTAACGCCATCGATCAGGAGCGCCACTTGGCCGCGCTCCGCTGGGGATTCCGCCTTTTTTTGGGCATCGAGATTATCCCCTTCATTGTGCTCTTCACGCTTCGCTACGAACTGGTGGCCTGGTATGTGGCGCCTACCGTCAATCAATGGCTGGGGGCAGCCGATGCTTTTGTTATGCTCATCAGCATGGGCGTGTGCGTGTCGGCCTTAGGCGCCATTCGCCAGGATGACTTGGTTAAGACCCAGCACCGCTTGAAAGCGACCGTGGGTCTGGGCCTCGTCTACATGGCGCTCTTGATTTACGAGTGGAGTCAGCGTTCCATCCCTGTGGGCACCCGGTTTGGGGAAAACTTCTACAGCTCCCTTGGCGTCTCAGCTTTTTACACGCTAGCAGGCTTGTTTGTCCTCGTCGCTGTTGCCGTGCGCTCTGGTCGAGCCCGCTTGAACGCCCAAAACTACTGGGATATTCAGGCCGTGACCTGGTACTGGGTCTTCCAAGGATTCGCCGCCATCGCCTGCTATCTCCTGTTCTATTGGATCTGAACGCGTGCTTACGAAAGGAGGATAACAACGATGTTAGTTTCGCACTTGTTGGCCGTGGGCTTCTTTCCAGGGCTGCCCGTCCGCATCGGCAACAGTCCCGGAATGGAGCATTGGTGGGACATTTTTTGGTGGGCCTTTCAAATCTTTGCCATGGCCTACCTCTTAATCTGGTTCCGCAAATCCGCTGATCGAGTCGACGCGCGCTTTCACAAGAAGACCGGGCCGGCCAAGGAAAAGGATGTCAAGAAACCCTAAGGAAGAGATTCTATGGATCCGAAAAGTCGCCTCTTGGAAAACATGTTTAACGTGGACCTGTTCGCCTTGGTCTGGATAGCTGTCGCCATCGTGGTTATCACGGCCTTAGCCTGGAACTTTTATCAGGGTTTGGCCGTGGAGGATGCTTCACCGTCCTCAGCGCCGGCTCCCGCCATGCCGCTCCAAACCCGCTGGCTAGGCTTAATCGTCGCCACCTGGTGGGCCTCGGACTTGGTCTGGCATTCCCGTGCGGTGGTGGTCACCCCATCGTTTTATCGGCCCCTGATCCGCGCCGATCTGATGGTGCCGTGGCTTCACTGGGCGGCCATGCTATGGGAGCAAAACCCCATTCTGTGGGATTTTGCCGCCCTGATGGCCGACGCCGGTCTGGTTTTGGGTCTGGCCTTTAGCTATCGCCGCCATCCCCGTTGGCTGCTGTGGGCAGCGGCTTTATGGGGGACTGCACGATGGCTGTTGACGGCCAGCAGCGCCCCGTGGGGCGCGGCGCACCCCTTCGGACCGGGCGGTTATCTCCTGGCGGGCGCCTCGGCCTACCTGATGCTGGCACCCTCACGCTACCGTGCTGTGCTATCGCTGGCCGCCGTGCTGTTGGCCATTGACGCGGGAATCACATCCTATGGCCTCCACAACACAGCCCACTTGGGCTTAGGCATCGGACTCATGGGCGTGGCCTATGGGGCCTGGCGCCATTGGACAGCGCTCAGCTTTCGCATCTTAGCCCTGTTTGTATCGATTGACCTGCTTACCCAGCATGTCGGCACTGCTGCACTGATGGGGGGCATGAATCAGTTGTGGGTGCCATTGCTGTTCTTCATGGCACTGGGTCTCCACCTCGACACCCAGGTAAAGCGCCACCAAGAACGGATAGGGGGTTAGGAGATGGAACACCTGGCGCTGGCCACACGGCCAAAAAGCATTCGCTTAAAGGATTACGTCACGCTGACCAAGCCACGCATCATTTCACTCTTAGCCATTACCGCATTTTGCGCCATGGTTGTGGCGCAAGGACGCATCCCCTCGATGGCGCTTACCGTGAACACGCTGAGCGGTCTCGCCCTCTCCATTGGCGGCGCCCATGCCATCAACATGTGGTATGACCGTGATATCGACCGTTTGATGGAACGAACCCGCCATCGCCCCCTCCCGTCGGGACGCATGGCCCCCTCAGAGGTCCTGAGCTTTGGCATTTTCCTGCAAAGCGCCTCCTTTGTGTGGCTGGCCAGCCGCGTTAATTTGCTGGCTGCCGAGACATCGTTCGCGGGCTTTCTCTTTTATGTGCTGATCTATACCGTCTGGCTGAAGCGCCGGTCCCCACAAAACATCGTGATTGGTGGCGCAGCGGGTTCGTTTCCCCCGCTGGTCGGTTGGGCGGCGGCCACCAACCACCTGGGATGGACACCGTGGCTGATGTTCCTGGTCATTTTCCTGTGGACGCCGCCCCACTTCTGGGCACTGGCTCTTTATAAACGTCAGGACTACCAACGGGCCAATATTCCCATGATGCCGGTGGTGAAAGGTTCCCGAACCACAATCCGCCAAATGGTACTCTATGCCACCTTGCTGATTCCCTGCACCCTCGCCCTTCACTGGACTGATGCGCGCTTGGGCTGGCTCTATATCGTCCTTGCGTTGCTTTTAGGCGTGATCTTTTGGATGCTCACGGCTGCGTTAAGTCTCCCGCATCCTCGCATTACGCCCGAGCGGGTTTTCTTCGCCTCACTACTATACATGGCCGGCATTTTCACCGCCGTGGTGGTTGCCACACTGGCGGGCTAACGACGCTGCTCACAAAGAAAAGCTCCGCACATCGGCGGAGCTTTTCTTTGTCCTCTAACCTCTATTTGGACTTGGCGATGGTCCAGACGTACGCCGACACATCCTTGAGGGCGGTCCCGTGCAAGGTCCCGGGATGATTGGCCGGCATGTGCGCCTGAATGTAGCCGCGGAGGGCTGATTCGGTGTGAAAGGTATACCAAACGCCTGAGGGACCGGCTAGCCGCGGCGCCGTGGTGGTGCCATTGCCACTGGGACCATGACAGCTTTCACACTGTGCCTTAAAAATTTTTGCCCCAGCCGCCACCATCGACGCCGGCATCGGAGTCGAGGTGTTGTTGTTCACCTTCTTTCGGCGCCATCGGTTCGCTTTGCCGTTCAGTGAGGGGGTGGAGGTATCGTTCTTGGTGCCTTGCCGCCCCACCTGGCTATGCGAGTTGGGGTGGCCGGTCACCGAGGCGGCAGAAACTGCGCTTGCGGCCCCCAACACCAGGGTCGCCGTCGTCAAAAACGCCAGCACCCGATGTTTCTTTTGCATCACGTTCACTCCTTCAACGGTAAATAAAGGACGCGGTCGCGGTTAGCGTGCCCAATTACGGGCGTGGAGACTCGTTTGCCCTGAATTTTGGCGAATATTTTCGCGTCCGGAATGAACACTAGGGATAGGAGTTGATGCTAGGTGAGTTGGTTTCGGATTGTGATTGAATTCGTGGTGGCCTTTCTGGCGATCTGGGTTCTCCAGAGGGTCATGCCCATTTTTCCGAAATTTGGAATTGGCAATGTCGCCATTGTTTCGGTTGCCGTGGCTCTCGTGTCCTACGCTGTTACGGAAATGCCGGGAGGTTACGCCTCGGCCTATGGTCGGGCCGTACTAGCCTGGATTGCAGGCTGGGCGGTTCTCGCAATTTATTTCACCACCCTGCCGCGGACGACGGGTCATCCTTATGGCTATCTCGAGGCGGCCCTGGTGTTCGGAGTGATTATTGGCCTGACTGAACTGGCCGTCGCCCCCAAAAACGCCCGGCAAGCTCACGGTTCCAAATAACCCTCGGGGATCTCGGTGCTACAATGATCGAGATCCCAAGGAGGGTTTAGTGTGGTTGTTGAGGTTGAGAAATCCGGTAGTTTAGCCCGCCTTCGTGCGTTTCATCGTGACCCGCTGGGCTTTTTTGTTGCGCTGCAGCAGCGCTATGGGCCGCGGGTGCGGTTTCGTATGGGTCCCTGGGACTTCTTCCTGCTCACCGACCCGTCTTCGGTCGGCGCCGTACTCAGCCACCACCAAAGCTTTTTTCATAAGGGACCAGGACTTGATCCCAACAACCCCTTGATTGGTCGAGGCCTGCTCACGTCCGAGGGGGACGCCTGGGTGTCAAAGCGGCGCCGCCTAGCGCCAGTCTTCACCCGGCGCAACATCGAGCGCATGCAGCCAACGCTCGCCTCTATCGTGAACCAGGAGCTCGATCGCTGGGAGTCGGGCCAATGGTTCGATTTAGAAGCGCGCCTTTTACGGCTCAGCTTAACCTTTGCGGTGCGGACCCTATTTGCGGACGACTCCACCGGACACAAAGCCATTGAGGAGGCCGGCCAAGCTGTCCAATGGCTTATGGCCCACTTCTATCGCCGCTCGCGAAGCATCTGGCGGTTTCCATATCACATTCCCGGTTCTAATCGGCGCTATCATGCACGCGAACGAAAGCTCCATTCCTTCATCAGAAATCTTGAACCGCATCCCCGCCCGTTTGAATCCGTGTGGCCGGGGCTCACAGAGAATGATCCGGAGCGTCTTGAGGAAATCGCCACCTTAGTGGTGGCCGGATTCGAGACCACGGGTCACGCCATGGCCTGGGCTATTCACCAGCTGGCGCAGGATGAAGCGGCGGAGGAGCGCGTCCTCGAAGAAGGGCATCAGGGTGCCCACCGACTCTGGACCGAGGCGGTGTTGAAGGAAAGTCTACGCCTCTATCCGCCTGTATGGCTCTTAAGTCGGCGGGCGATTCAGGACGCTCCGGTGGTAGACGATATGCCACTTCCTGAAGGAAGCTTCATCCTTCTCTCCCCCTGGATTATGCATCGAAATCCCGACACGTTTCCTGACCCGGACCGCTTTGATCCCCGCCGTTGGCTCGCGGGCAGCGATACGCTGCCTCCCTACGCCTATATTCCCTTCGGCGCCGGTCCGCGACGATGCATCGGCGAGCATCTGGCCCAAACAGAAGCCACGCTAGTCATCGGGGAAATTGTGCAGCGTTTTCGGGTACGCATCCAGGACCCCCATCCGGCTATTTTTCCTGGATTGACGCTCGCATCCCAAAACGGGCTCATGGTCATGGTGGAGAAGCGTCTGCATTAGGCGGCCTAAATCAGACGCATCCGTTCCATAGGGGGGATAACTTCCCCGATATCTCATCCGATCTGGGACATAATACGGCTGAGGTGATTTTGTGGCGACCGTTATCCGCACTCTCACCATCTGGCTCTTGCTTGCAACCCGCGACGTCGTCGTGCCGCAGTTCCGGCTCCCCTGGGCCCCGGAACTTGGATTAGCCCTGTTGGTGGCGGCCGCCAATCTGCTCGTCATCGATCATTTAAACGTCACCTTGCCCCCGCTGGGGCGGGCGATGCAAGCGGCCATGGCCACCTGGATTATTGTCCTGATGGGGCTCCATCGCCTCTCCCCATCGCTGCCCGCGCATGCCGCCATCTTAAGCTCGCTGATTGTTTCCCTGGGTGCAGGAATTGTCGAAGCCCTGTTTTTCGGAACGAGGGTGCCCGACTCCAAATCCTAAGAAGCCACAGGGAGCCTGGTTCGCCCTCCACAAAAAGCGCAGGCGCCCCCGCAAGGGACGCCTGCATGAACGTCCGAACCGTTACAACAGCCAGATAGCCAAAAGACCGGTTATGAACGCAGCAACAGCGACTAAGCCGGCCACTTTCACCATGGTTTTGGCCCCCAGTTGTTGCCCCACCATCGCCATGGAGGGGAGGCTTACTGCCGGCAAAGCCAGCATGAGTGTGCCACCGGCGCCCAATCCCAACCCGTATTGCATCAACGTCTGGATGATAGGAATCTCACCCGCGGTGGGGATAACAAACAAGGTGCCAAAGATGGCCAGCGCCACCATCAGCCACAGAGCGTGCCCAATCGAGGGACTCATCGCGGGGAACAGCCAAGCCCGGACCGCTCCGAGAATGGCGACAATCACAATGTACTCGGGAACTAACCCCACCACCAAGCGTCCCAAGGTGCCGAAAAATCGCCCGAACGTGGCCGGTTCATCTTGGGGCGGCGTGACATCGGGAAGTGCATCGGACTCTAGCTTGGCGCCTCGAGTCATCCATCGGTCGCCCAGCCAGGATACGCCAAAGACCAGCACCAAGCCCATGGCAATCCGGAGCAATGCCCAATTCCACCCCAGGACAAATCCCATAAAAATAATGGTGGCCGGATTAAGCACCGGATTTCCCAGCCAATAGGCGAGCGTGGCACCGGTAGATAGGTTCTTTTTCTTCATGCTCACCGCAATCGGTGCGCTGCAGCAGGTGCACATCATGGAAGGCACGGCCGCCGCGACGGCCAAAGCACGACTCTTGGGGCTGATGCGCCCCAGCACACGGTATAACCAGCTGGCCGGCAATAGCGTCTGCACCCCGGCCCCGACCAAGAGGCCTACCACCAGCGCAATCCAAATATCCTTAAAGTAGCCCACGGTGTAGCTTAGGGCAGCTTGGAATCCCACCGCCGGCGCGTGCGAGGCGCTTCCCGTGACAATGGACTTCCCTAAAGTGTGTGTGGCTGCTGCCGAAAACGCCTTAAAATAATACGGTTCCCACTTGGCGTAAAAAACCCCCAATACCGCAATCGCCACAAAGATGGCGATAGGCCAAGCCCAACGTCTACGCGGACGTTGAGATTCTATGGGCACCTGCATCGCATCTCATCCCTCCAACAGGGCGATTCACTCAGCCCCCTATTTCAATGCCCGGTGGTCCGTCGATCACCTCGCCGATAGCCCACAGCGGGAGCCCCCGCCCGGCAAAGCTTTCCTGAATCGGTCCTACCTGCTTGTGCGACACCGTGAACAGCAGCCCGCCCGATGTCACCGCATCCGCCAACAGGCGGTGCAGCGGTTTTTGGGAGTTCAAGCCACGAGCATGAGGCTCGACATAATGAAAGTTCCGCACACTTCCGGCGGGAAAACGGCCCGCTTCCGCCAATTGCAGGCCCCCTGGCAAAAGCGGGACCTTCGCGGCGTCGAGTCGAATGCCCACATTGGCCGCCATGGCCATCTCCCACAGGTGCCCCACCAACCCGAAGCCGGTCACATCAGTGCAGGCGCCGGGATCTGCGACCGCCCGAATGGCCTCGGCCGCGCCGCCGTTGGTGGTAGACATCATACGCGAGACAGCGTCAACCATTTCCGGTGTGGCTTGGCCATCCTTGATGGCTTTGATAATCACTCCGCTGCCAATCGGCTTCGTGAGAAACAGCGTCTCACCGGGCCGGGCGGTGGAGTTTCGCCAAATATGCCTGGGGTGCACCCGACCGGTCACCGCATA
The DNA here is from genome assembly GCF_012933365.1 of Sulfobacillus harzensis. Classification (GTDB taxonomy): domain Bacteria; phylum Bacillota; class Sulfobacillia; order Sulfobacillales; family Sulfobacillaceae; genus Sulfobacillus_B; species Sulfobacillus_B harzensis. Next base: position 7,244 of record NZ_JABBVZ010000021.1, read on the forward strand.
GCCCATTTTGGGTTCCGGGTCGTCAATGGAATGCCCCCCAATGACGGCCGTTCCCGCCTCAGCCATAACATCCTGTCCGCCTCTGAGCATTTCTGCCACGACGTCCGGCTTGAGCGCATCCGCCGGCGTTGCCAAGAGATTTAAGGCTGTCAATGGCTCCCCTCCCATGGCATAGATGTCCGACAGCGAATTGGCGGCCGCAATACGTCCGAATAAGTACGGGTCATCCACCACCGGTGTAAAGAAATCCACCGTCTGTACCAGAGCCATGTCGTCAGTCAATTGGAACACACCGGCATCATCGTGGGTATCATTTCCCACGAGAATACGCGAATCGTGAAACGCTAAGCGCGGCACGGTCGACAAGATGGCGTCCAGATCCTCTGGACCCAGCTTACAGCCTCACCCCGATTTGCTGGTCATTTCGGTAAGCCTCTTAACCATCGTCAAGCCCCCCCTCCGTGCGATCGTCTTACTTTAAAATAGTTTGCAACTGGGCGCAATTTGTCATGTAAAATCTGAATAACGGGGACAAGGGCAGGTGAGAGCGATGACGTTTGAAGACCTCGAGCTTTTTTGGGCACTCGCTGAAAAACAAAGTGTGACGGAAGCGGCGCGGATGATGCAAGTCAGCCAGCCAACGGCGTCGCGCCGGTTAAAAGCCATGGAGGAGGAACTCGGCGCCCCGCTTCTGGACCGCGATGCGCATCCTCTGTCTCTTACCCCGCTGGGCTTTGTCTTTCTCGACTTTGCCGACGAAGTGCTGCAAAAGCTGCGCGCATTAAAGCTGAATGCCGGGTTCAACCACTCCACCATTGGCACTCTGACAGTAGCAACCAGTTCGAGCCCCGCAGCCCGGCTGGTGACACGCTGGATGGCGGAATTTGTGAAAGCAAACCCGGGGGTACGCCTACGTTTACAAGAGATGAACTCGCAAGCGGTCGAATCCCATGTGGCCAGCGCTCAAAGCGACATTGGCTTCATGGGCGTCAAGCCGACGAATTCTAAGCTCTCCGTCCTGGCCATCGGCGAGGACGAAATTGTGCTGATTGTGCCACGCCGGGCACCCTATGCCAGCCTCCCCCATCCCGCACCGTGGGATGCGGTGCGAACGCTCCCCTTCATTGCCCGTGCTGACGGTTCCGGGACGGAGCAAACGGTGCTGGAGGCGCTGAGGGCAAAGAATTGGCTGACGCCGCAGCACGTCGCCTTGGAGGTCGACACCGGATCGGCGCTCATTGATGCCGTCGAGTCAGGCCTTGGGATCGGCTTCGTCTCCCGCGAACTGCTGTTTCGCCGCGAACTGGACAAAAGCACCATTTGGCCCATTAAGCATCTCCGCATTGTGCGCCCGTTTTACCTAGTTTTCCAACCCGAACGGCTGCAAGCCATCGCCTCCGCACGGGCATTTCTCCGTTTCGCTCATCTCCACATGCCCCATCCAGCCAATAAGCCATCCCCTTAAGGAGGTTTCCATGCCATCATCCGTAAGCAGCAAAGAAATCGCCAACGCCACCATTGAGGAGATTCAAGCCTGGTTTGACGAGGGGCGTCTCGACGCCGCCACTCTGGTGCTGTTATGTCTGGAACGCATTGGGCGCTTCGACCGCTCCGGTCCCACGCTCAACAGCGTCGTGGAAGTCAACCCCGACGCCTATCACATCGCCCAAATGCTGGACCAGGAACGCCGCCTAAGAGGCCCTCGCAGTCCCCTGCACGGCATCCCAGTTCTCCTGAAAGACAACATTGCCACCGGGGACAAAATGCACACCAGCGCTGGCTCCCTGGCCATGAAGGATGTGTATGCCCCGGGAGATTCCTTCGTCGCCGAGCGGCTGCGCCAAGCCGGGGCTGTCATTTTGGGCAAGACCAATCTCACCGAATGGGCCAACTTTATGACTAATCACATGCCTAATGGGTACAGTTCGCGAGGTGGACAGGTGCTCAATCCCTATGGCCCAGGGCACATCGATACGGGAGGATCGAGCTCCGGTTCCGGTGCCGCCATCGCCGCGGGACTGGCCGTGTTTGCCATTGGTACGGAAACCTCAGGGTCGATTTTAAGCCCGTCCACTCAAAACTCTCTGGTGGGAATCAAGCCCACCGTGGGACTCGTGAGCCGCTTTGGCATTGTCCCCATTTCGCATTCACAGGACACCGCCGGCCCCATGGCCCGCACGGTAAAGGACGCCGCCATCGCACTAACCGCTTTAACGGGTTTTGATCCGCGCGATCCCGCCACGGGCGCCGGAGAGGGCCGCGTCCCGCTCAACTTTGCCGAAGGATTAAGCCCCCATGCCCTGGAAGGCGCCCGACTGGGTGTTGCCCGTGCCCATTTCACCGAGGATCTGGATCCGTGGGAACAGAGCTTATTAAACCGCGCCCTCAAAGACTTGGCGGATCTCGGTGCCCATGTGGTCGACCCGGCGGACATCGAGTCCTGGGTACCCGAACATCGTGACTACACGGTGCTCACCTATGAGTTCAAGGCTGACCTCAACGCCTATCTCGCTTGGCTCGGGGACCGTACCCCCGTCCTTTCGCTGGAGGATGTCATCGCCTATAACGAAGCCAACGCCGACGAATGCCTCAAATATGGGCAAACCCAGTTGCTGGCCTCTAATGCGACGTCCGGAACGCTCACCGAGCCGGAATATCTGGAGGCCCGGGCCCGCGATTTGCGGGTCGCGGCAGCAGAGGGGATTGACGCCGTCATGGCCGTCCACCGGCTGGATGCGCTCCTCTTCGTGGGCAATCTCGGCGCGGGCATCGCAGCCAAAGCCGGGTATCCTTCCATCACCGTTCCCATGGGCTACGGACCGGACGGACAGCCGCTCGGCCTCACCTTCACCGCCCGTGCATTCGAGGAGCAAAAACTGATCCAATTTGGCTATGCCTATGAGAGCAAGACGCACCACCGCGTCCCTCCGGAACTCGCCAAGGATTAACGGCAGGCCGGCCCTAGCGCCGGCCTTTTTGATCCACCAAAAGCCCCATGCCTGTAAGCCCGAGCGTCAAGACCATCGATTCCAACGTCCGGGATACCAAACTCGCCATGGCGTGGGCATAACCCAGGCTTACAATCCAAAACCCGGTGCCGAGCGCTGCGCCAATCATGGCGCCATACGCTCCCACCGCCACCCCGTAGGTGGCCAGCACGCTAACAAGCGCCAAGGCGGCCATGGCATCCCCATAGTGTTGAATTAACGGGGTCATGGGCAAGAACGCGGATCCCAAGGCAAGCCGCACAATGGTTTTGGGCATGAGGGCGAGAATCGATAGAAAAATCCCGTCAAGTGCCAGCGCCGCGACCAGCGTGCGGGCCAAAAAGTAGCGGCGGCGCGCCGGTTCTTCCAAGACAGCGGTCAACATCACGGTGGCCAGACTGGAGACCACGAACGGCACCGCTTGCCCCACGGTGACAAGTCCAGTGTAGATGCCCGCCGCGTGGGCATGGAGATTGGCCTTGGCCCAAAGAGAGTCGGCCAGTCCCCATAACGATTGCAGAGTCCCGACCCCCAAGGTGGTCGCGAGAATGCGGGAAGAAATTCGTGAGGGCGGCACCGGCGGCAGGGTGTCGGCGGAACGGCGGGCGAGCCAGAGCAAAACGGCCAGCCCTGCCGCTTGCAGAGCGCCGAGCCAAAAGATGGGATGGGCGCGTCCGGCCGTCACCGCGAGAGCAACCGCGGCCACTCCCAGCACGCTCGACAGCACAACCATTACGCCAACCAACCGATACCGTCGCGCCCGCTCCAAATAACCGATATAGAGCACGTAGCCAAAGTTGAAGAGCACCGACAGCGAAAAAAGGGTGATGAGGCTGGAAGGAAGCTCGAGCCCCCTTCCCAAAACCGGACTCAAGGCGGCGGCCAACAGAAAGATGCCGCCGCCGAGAGCCCAGGTGGCAACGACCAGCCCGCTTCGCCCCGCTGCCGGTTTCCCCCATCGGATGGCAGCAAGGCCAATGACGGGGAGCGGCAGTAGGAATAAACTAACCAAGCTGTTCAACGCGGCCACCCACCCGTAGTCTTTGGGACCTAGCGCATGAGCCAAAATGAGGGAAAAAAGCGTGTTGAAAAGCCCGGCGACTACCGTCGCCAGGCCCAGATTGGCATTATCGGCCCAAAAGCGCCAGATGCTGGCCCGTTCTTCCATGGCGCCATTCTATCATGCCACTCGCATCCCACGGAAAATTTCAGGTTTAATACAGGGGCCGACCCGACGCCATGACCATGGTGGTGTAAAAGGCGCGAAAGGCTTCCTCCATCGTGGGTTCAACAAATGTCACAGAGCGCCCGCCTTTTCGCACCGCACCTGGAACATATAAGGCGCGATCAACCATATCAGGGGTCATCAGCTCGACCTCCACGGTGATCGGTGCGGTTAGCGTCCACGGCTTGACATGGCCTTGGCGAACCCGGCGCAGCGCCTCCTCCACCCCTTCAGCGAGCCGGCGGTCAGCCTCCGCTCGCGGCAGCAGCAACGCCGATCGCCGGCTGAGGCCCTCCTTGACCGTGACCGTGACCACATCCGAAAGCAGTTCTTGCGCCTCACGGCAAGCTTTGTCGTCTCCCGAGACGAAGGCCACCGGCACCCCCCAAGCCCCGGCCAATGCGGCATTGATGCCCGTTTCTCCGACGTCGTAGCCGTTCAAGCGCACGTTGGCAATTTCTCCGGCATAGGTATGGTCCATGATGGCGCCTGGCGTGCCGGCCCGGGCATGATATCCAACATAAAAAGCCACGTTAGCTTGGTCCACCCCTTGATTCATGGACCAGGGCTTCCCACCTCCGGAAATGAGGCGCACGCCATCGGGAATCTCCTCGGCTAAAACGTTCAGCATTCCGTCATGCGAGTCGTTAACCACGATTGATTCCACGTCCGGCTGGCGCCTCAACGCTCCTAACACGGCCTGCAAATCTTGCATCATAGACATGCGGGCGCGCTCATAGCGCCGGCCATCGGGCAGCAACTGGTCGCGATCGACCACGTTGGCAATACCCTCCATGTCAATGGATATCCAAACCTTCATCCTTAGCCCACCTCCCAGGGCAGTACCCGAAACGGGATTTTTCCCACGCTTTTCCCTTCCACCAACGCCTGGGCCCCCACCATCACCGTGTCCGCCCCGGACAGCCAGTCCTTTGGCCACACAATCCGCCAGCGGTTGCCTTGCAGCTCCATCCGGACACCCGGCGGCGGCTCACCCTCGCCCATACGAACCAGATAGTTTCGACCCTTTCCATCAATCGGCTTCAGAGCCGCCTCAAGCACGGCCCCTTTGGGCGGCTTTTTCCACCACTCCACCACCATGCCGTCGCGCTGCACCGTAAGACGGGCCAAGGGATTAGTCTTTCTCACCGAGCGGGTCACCCAATCCTGCGGCGGATTCTTCATCATCCAGCCGTCCGCAGTGCGAGCCGGGCGCCAGGCGCTTTCCACCGCGAATGCCTCGCTACGCCGGCAAAAGGCTAGCATAAATGGCATAATCAGTTCCACCTGGCTCTGATACTGCATCAATGCGTCGCGCTTGGTCTCCACCGTCCAACTCTCCAACGGCTCCTGATGCCAGGGCTCTTCCTCCAGTTGCGAAAGGCCCGAAGGAGGCTCCTCAGCCATCTTGGGGCGATAGGCCAGAACCATCGGCCAAGCAGGCCAGTGAATCAAATAGCCCAGCCGCACCATCGACCGCCAAGCCGGCATCTGACGGGCCATCTCCGCCCATGCCAAGGTGGCAAAGGCATTGGTTGCCCAATGATCCGGGTGGGTGTCGAAGGCGCTCGGCATGACTAACTGGGTCGGACGAACCGATTGATAGAGCTCCATCAATAAATCCCGCAGCGTCTCTCCCCGATAGGGCGCGTCAGGTTTTCGGGCGGTCACATAGGGCACCCGATTTTTGCCGGTGGTGGGACTGGTCCAGGGCTCGTCTGTATCCCAGGCACTAAGCCATAGGGAATCCAGCCCACCGTCCGGGAAACCGAGAAAGAACACGTGATCGCGCGACACCCCAAACCGCTCCAAAGCCGCCAAGGTCTCCTTTTGGCGCTCATAACCCATATGGAGATATTCCTCTGGCGATACGGCTAAGGAGAGGTAGTAGCGGGCGGCATCTTCCTTAAAGCCATCACCGACCGTCAGCAATGCCACAAAGACTTCGTGGCCTGCCTGCCGCCTTTTGGCCATCAGGCCCCCTGCTCCCAGCGCTTCGTCGTCCGGATGGGGGGCCACCACCAACACGCGTTCCGACGCGTTCAGGACAAGACCACCAACAAATCGCCGACGGCGACGCTGGAACCCTTCTCCACCGCCACTTGAGTGACCGCACCGGCACGCGGCGCAATGATCTCGTTCTCCATCTTCATCGCCTCAAGAATCACCAGCACTTGACCCTCCTCTACGGACTGCCCGGCCGCGACCTTCACGTCCAAGACCATGCCGGGGAGAGGAGCCTCCACCAAAGTGCCGCCAGCCTTTCCCGATGCCGCTTCCACCCGGGGAGCGACTGGACTGGGCGCCGCCTTGGGCTCGGGTGGAGGAGCGGGTCTGTCTGCCACCTTGGGAGCGGAAGCGGGCGCCTGGGGTTCCGTTGCGTCCAGCTCCTCAGCCTCTACTTCAAAAACTTTGCCGTTAACCGTTATCCGAAATCGCCGCACGTTGGCCTCCCGTTAAATTTTTTTGCGTCACTTGCGCATCATCCGCCCCGCCCATCTCCACGGGGAGGGTTCGGGCCAAACCTCCCGCACGCGAAACGTGTCGGGGGGCAGTTCACGATCCCACATCATGAGAATGGCCGCTTGAATTGCGGCAATCTCTTCCTCTACCCACAGTTCTTGCCTGTCCACTCTAACCTCCTACACTGGCATGTTGCCATGATGCTTGGCGGGCCGCTCGTCATGCTTGTTATAGAGGACCATCAGCGCTCGGGCGACGTGGCCCCGCGTCTCCACCGGGTCAATTACCGCGTCAATATACCCGCGGCTCGCGGCCACGTACGGATTGGCGAACTCTTCTCGGTACTCTTCCGCCTTGGCCGCCTTGGTTGCTTGGGGATCGGCGCTGGCCTCAATGTCACGTCGGAAGATAATATTGGCCGCGCCATCCGGTCCCATCACGGCAATTTCGGCGGTTGGCCAAGCCAATACCAAATCGGCCCCTAACGACCGGCTGCACGTCGCAAGATAGGCGCCGCCATACGCCTTACGAAGGATGAGAGTGACCTTGGGCACCGTGGCCTCCGCATACGCATATAGCACTTTGGCTCCGTGACGGATGATGCCGCCATATTCCTGAGCCGTCCCTGGCAAATATCCGGGCGTATCCACTAAGGTCACCACCGGGATGTTGAAGGCATCGCAAAAGCGCACAAACCGGGCCAGCTTGTCCGAGGCGTTAATGTCCAAGGTGCCGGCCAACACCCGCGGCTGGTTGGCGACGATTCCCACCGGGCGGCCGCCGATACGGCCCAAGCCAATCACCAAATTATCGGCATAGCCTTTTTGCAGTTCGAAAAAGTCGCCATCATCGAGAACCGAACGAATGATAGTGGTCACGTCATAGGGCTTATTGGCGTCCAGAGGAATGACGTCAGCCAGGCGCCCATCCAAACGGCCCAACGGATCTTCCGTCGGCGCGACCGGCGGCTCTTCGCGAAAATTCTGCGGCAAGAAGCTTAACACCCGGCGTACCATGTCGAGCGCCTCTTGATCGGAGTCTGCCGCCAAATGGGCCACCCCGGACCGCTTAAGATGGGTGTCGGCTCCGCCCAAGGCTTCCGAGGTCACCGTTTCGCCCGTGACCGCCTGAATCACCTGAGGGCCCGTAATGAACATCTGAGCCGTCTTGCGCACCATAATGATAATATCGGTCAGTGCTGGAGAATAAACCGCTCCGCCCGCGGATGGTCCCATAATGACCGTGATCTGCGGAATGACGCCCGACGCCCAGGTGTTGCGCTTAAAAATCTCACCATAGCCGTTCAGCGCATCCACCCCTTCTTGGATGCGCGCCCCGCCGGAATCGTTGAGGCCGATGATGGGCACGCCCGACTTCAGCGCCAAGTCCTGCACCCGTTGAATTTTCGCAGCATGCATCTCGCCCAGCGATCCGCCCAAGACGGTGAAGTCTTGCGCAAACACATATACGGGTCGCCCGAAAATGCGTCCATAGCCGGTCACCACACCGTCGGCGGGAGCCGCCGCGCCTGCCATGCCAAACAAGGTGCCGCGATGCTTGACATGGGCGCCGATTTCTTCAAAGGTTCCCTCGTCGAGGAGATACGCCAGCCGCTCACGTGCCGTCCACTTGCCCATTTGATGCTGGCGCTCGATGCGCTTTTGCCCACCCATGCCTTCAACGGCAGTCCGGCGCCGCTTCAATTCTTCGCGGGGATTACTCATGCGGCCGCTCCACCAATTCCACCAAGACCCCACCCGTCGATTCCGGGTGAACAAAGGCCACACGGGTTCCTTCGGCGCCGGGCCGCGCCGCCTGGTCAATCAGCCGCACACCCGCATCCTGAAGGCGCGTGAGTTCCCGATCGATGTTGTCGACCCCTAACGCGACATGATGAATGCCCTGTCCTCGTTTAGCCAAAAACTTTCCCACCGGGGAGCTTTCCTCGAAAGGTTCCAACAATTCGAAGCGCCCTCCTTCAAAGGGAACAAAGGCCACATCAACGCGATCTTTCTCTACGCGCTCACGATGAACCGCCTCAAGCCCCAACGCCTCATAGGCCTTCAGACTTTGCTCGATATTGCGCACAGCAACTCCGATATGGTCCAGTTTCACGCTTTCACCTCATGTTAAATAAAGGCTGGCGGACGGTAGCGGCCAAAATGCTTTTGCAACACGCCCACAATCTCGCCCAAACTGGCGTAAACCTCCACGGCCTCCAGCATGGGCTCCATCAGGGGTGCATCCGCTTGTCCTGCCGCTTGCTCTAATTTGTCCAAGGCCGCCTTGACCCGCGCCGCATCTCGCTCTTTTCTCACCTGATTTAACTTGGCGATTTGCCGCGCCTCCAATGATGCATCAATCTTGAGGATATTCTCGGGCGGCTCCTCGTCAAGGCGAAACCGGTTCACACCCACGATGATTTGCTCGCCCTGCTCTACCTTCTTCTGGAAGCGGTAGGCGGCATCCTGTATTTCTCGCTGAATATATCCGGTTTCGATGGCCGCCACCGAACCTCCCAACGCTTCAATTTTGTCGAGATAGCGGGTGGCTTCCTGTTCCAGCCGATCCGTCAAAGATTCCACAAAGTAGCTCCCCCCAAGGGGGTCCACCGTGTTGGGCACGCCGCTCTCATAGGCGATGACCTGCTGCGTGCGCAGCGCCAGCCGGGCAGAATCCTCGGTCGGTAGGGCCAGCGCCTCGTCTTTGGAATTGGTGTGCAACGACTGCGTGCCCCCCAAGACCGCTGCCAACGCCTGCAGCGTCACGCGCACCACATTGGTCTCGGGTTGCTGGGCCGTCAACGTCGATCCCGCGGTCTGGGTATGAAAGCGAAGTTGCCAGGATCGGGGATCCCGGGCGCCGAATCGGTCCCGCATAATGCGCGCCCAAATGCGGCGCGCAGCGCGATACTTGGCAATCTCCTCGAAAAAGTCCATATGCGCGTTGAAGAAGAATGATAACCGCGGCCCGAATTTGTCCACGGGCAGTCCTGCCTTCACCGCTGCCTCCACATAGGCGATGCCGTTGGCGAGTGTAAAAGCAATTTCCTGAGCGGCCGTTGAGCCCGCCTCCCGGATATGATAACCAGAAATGCTAATGGTGTTCCAACGTGGAAGATGGGCCGAACACCAGCGAAAGATGTCGGTGATGATACGCATTGAGGGATTCGGCGGAAATATGTACGTGCCGCGAGCAGCATATTCTTTCAAGACATCGTTTTGGATGGTGCCGGTAAGTTTCGTTAAGTCGACACCCTGCTTTTTGGCCACCGCCACCACCATGAGAAGCAGGATGGCGGCGGGCGCATTGATGGTCATGGACACCGAAACCCGATCCAAGGGGATCTGATCGAGAAGAATCTCCATGTCCTTCAAGGTATCAATCGCTACCCCGACTTTACCGACTTCGCCTTGGGCGACCGGGTCATCCGAGTCATAGCCCATCTGCGTCGGTAAGTCGAACGCCACGGAGAGTCCGGTCTGGCCTTGCTCCAGCAAGTAGCGATAGCGCAGGTTAGACTCCTCCGCCGTTCCGAACCCGGCATATTGGCGCATGGTCCAAAGCCGGCCGCGATACATCGTCGGATAGACCCCGCGGGTAAACGGATACTCACCCGGGAATCCCACATTCTCCATATACTTGTCCGAGGGCGCGTCGAGCGGGGTGTAAAGCCGCTCGACCGGCACCTCTGACACTGTGCTGAAGTCCGTTTGGCGCTCCCCGCTCTTCGCCTGATATGGCGCCAAGACCGTCTCTTCCCACATTTGGCGCGCCTCTTGCAATGAATGGCGCTTCCCCATGCCGGAACTCCCTCCTATTTCAGCCAACCACGCACGCGCATCGCTTGCGCCAGTCGGTCAGTCGCCACCAGATAGGCGGCCTTGCGCAAGGTCACACCAAACCGCTCATGCATACGGTGCATTTCTGAAATAGCTCGGGACATATACTCTTCGAGCCGGTGGTTGACCTCGTCCTCCGACCAATAAAATCGGCTTTGATTTTGTACCCATTCAAAATAGGACACGGTGACGCCGCCCGAGTTGCCCAACACGTCCGGCACCACCATGACGCCTTTATCAAATAAAATCGCGTCCGCTTCCGGAGTGGTTGGCCCATTGGCGCCCTCCCCCACAATTTTCGCCCGGATATTGGGCGCGTTGTCGGCGGTAATCTGGTTTTCCAAGGCCGCCGGGAACAAAATGTCCACCGGCAGCTCCAACAACTCCTTGTTGGAAATAGGTTCCGCCTTGGGATAGCCAACCAAATTGCGATTGACCCGCTTGTATTCCAGCAAATCATCAATGTCGATTCCAGCTGCGTTGTAGAGCCCGCCATCCTTGTCCGAAACCGCCACCACGCTGGCGCCCATACGATAGGCAATTGTGGCGGCTACCGAGCCCACATTGCCGAAACCCTGCACCGCCACCCGGGCCTTGCTAAAGTCTATGCCCATTTCTGTAGCCAATTGCCGAGTGGCAAACACCAGACCACGACCGGTGGCTTCCACACGGCCTCGCGATCCCCCAATCACCAACGGCTTCCCGGTGATGAGGCCGAAGGTGTTCTCGCCGCGAATGCGGGAATACTCATCTACCATCCAAGCCATTATTTGCGGGTTGGTGGAGACGTCCGGGGCAGGAATGTCTTTGTCTGGCCCAATCACCAAATTGACGGCACGGATGTATTCACGGCTCAGCCGCTCGATTTCGCCTTCCGAGAGCTGGTCGACATCGCAGGCGATGCCCCCCTTGCCGCCGCCATATGGCAAGCCCAAGAGGGCGCATTTGACGCTCATCCACATAGCCAGCGCCTTGACCTCATCCGCATTGACGTCCGGATGAAAACGAAGGCCCCCTTTGGTCGGTCCCAGCGCATCGTTGTGTTGAACACGATACCCGGTAAAGACCTGCAGGGTGCCATCGTCACGAACAAAGGGAACAGCTACTTCAAAAGTGCGCATCGGTTGTTTCAGAATTTCGTAGACTGCCGGTTCCAATCCTAGCGTCTCTACGGCCTCCTTAAAACTTTGCTGAGCCCGTAGAAACGGATTGAGTGACGTATCCGCCACCGGTAACGCCTCCTTCAGGATGTCTAACCAGTTGGTTTCGTCGGTATTATAGCACAGGCCCGTCTTCTACCCGCCCGAAAAAAAATCCCCGGGATAAGCGCATCCCGAAGGATTCTGACGTGCCGTCACATCATTTTGGGGAGGTTGTTGTCGAGCCTCCGGGTTGGTATTTTCCGCCAATGGCCTTTCTGAGGACGCGAATCTGGACGTCGCTGCCCAACCGCAGCGTCACTTCCTCGTCGGTGACCGCCTCCACGGTGCCAATTATGCCGCCCACCGTCACCACTTCATCGCCTCGGGAAATGCTTTGCTGCAGTTGCCGCCGATTCTTTTGCTGCCGGGACTGCTGCCAAAACATCCACCCCGTCATCGCGATTAAGAGAACAAAGAAAATCCAATACACAGATGTGCCGTGCGTTGTGTGCACCAGAACCCCTCCTCGGACATTCCCCGGTTGCTTCGCGCTCTAAGGGGAAAAATCCTTTTTCCTCACAATCCCAAGTTACTGACCACGCTGCTTACAGTATGGACAGGATTTGGGACTAGATGCGAAGGAGGTATCGACGGCGACGGGCTGGCCCCACCTGACGAATCGCCAACCCCGTCCGAATGCTGATGAATCCCACGCGAATGCCTATTAATCCCGCCTGAATGCCCGCGCCGACCCGCCCGGCCGTGCTGTTGCGGCCGGGGAGTCGGAATTGCCGGCGGCGTTACCACCATGGTGGGCACGGTTACCGGCAAATTGGGAAGCACGACGGGTGGGTAATGCTTCTTTGCCGCATGCTTGGATGCTTCTGCCGGGGCTTTAGGGTTTGAAGCGCCCGAACGCTGAGGCACCTTGGGAGATGACGTTCGGGACGCCACGGTGACCAAGGGCGCAACCAAATCCGTCACCGACATCTTTTTCACGTCGCGGAGGGTGAGCGGGGTTTGGTTTTGGGCTGCGTTCAGGGTACGTTGCCAGACGAGATATCGTCCCACCGACACTTGGGGCTTCTGCATAGCCTGCAGCAACGGCGCACTGACTCCCGACACCGCGACTACCGAGGCGCTAAGGTTATCCTCTTTCAGAACCCCCGAGGCGTCGCTGGAAAGACCCGAAAACCATGCCTCGGGATGGCTCTTAAAAACGGCGCCGATAAGCACAGTATTGGAGCTGTTCTTCAGATACCCATCCTGAGCGGCCATTTTGATCAGCGTGCTCACGGCGTTCTGGACCGTGAGCCCCTTCACACGGCGCTGCTCTAAAAGCCGCCGACCGCTCCTGTCCAGCCCCTGGGCTCCCAGCACAACGCCCTTCGCCGAAACATCCAAATTCACGCTTGGGTTAATGTCGACACTCAACACGGCAGCCTCCACCGGTTGAGGCGATGGTAGGGCCTGAATCCAAAAAGCGGTAGCCACGGCGGCCAGCGCTGGCACGGCGAGCCAACGGTACCACCGCCGCGGCGACTGAGGCAGCCATACCTCCTGACCGACATGGAGCTCAAGGCCACGCGTGGCGATGCGTTTAAACGCCCCACCCGGCAGCATCACCGTGGCCCGCCCCCGCTCGGTTTCCATTACAATCCCCTTAATGCTCATGTCGTACGACCTTTCCTTGCGTGCTATCCACGGTCTAGCACATACCCCTGAAGATGGGGGAAATCATGCATCAGAATGAGCGCTACAGCGACAATGTACTTGCGATTTCGCTCAATGAGTTTACGGCTTACGCCGAACTCTTCCACCAGCGCCTTGACTGGCAACTCTCCACGCTCGCGCAGTGCTCCCGCACGAACCGGATCCCGAGCCACGGCCCGAGCCAACTGGATGGCCCGGTCACGTGAGTCGCGGTGTTTGGGTGCCACCTTCACCAAGTCTGAAAAGGCAATATCATACCGGGCCAAAATCGCCTGGTACTCCACAATTTCCTGCCGGCGCGCCTCCTGTTCCTCAACCAACGTCCAGGTGGACTGAGCCAGCCGATCCAACGGATTAGGCTCATGGGGCCTATCATCATCCTCCTCGAAATCGCTTAACGCCACCTCGTGCTGACGGCTGCGATCGCGCCGGAAGTAATCCACCAGACGGCGCTGAATCACCGTTTGACTAAAGGACAGGAAACTGCCTCGACCACCGTCGTACGCCGTGATTGCCTCATTGAAGGCCAACAACGCGACGCTAATTTCCTCATCCACGCCGGGGCGAAGAAAACGGCCCGTTTTTTGGCTCGCCACTTTCATCACGAAGGGTGTGTAGTCCTGAATCAGCTGATTGCGAGCCTCCTGGTCGCCTGCTTTAGCCCGTGTCAACAGCGCACTCGGGTCATCGTGGCGTGCTCTCCGAAATCGGATGCCCAGACTATCACCCCGCCTTCTAAATTCTTCGCGGTCCGAGGGTCATTTTGGGGGGCAAAGATTCATTCAAATAAATTTTTCTGTACCGGGGCCAGCGGGGGCCATCCCAGCCGTTCCAGCGCCAGCGGCGTCAGCGTGCGGCCGCGGGGGGTACGCTGTAGATAGCCTTGCTGCAAAAGATAGGGTTCATAGACATCCTCAATGGTGCCGCTCTCTTCCCCGATGGCGGCAGCCAATGTCTCGAGCCCCACGGGTCCTCCACGGTAGCGGTGATAGAGCGCTTCCAACAGGCGATGATCCACGACGTCCAAGCCATGGGGATCCACTTCTAAGAGCGCCAGACCCTCTTGTGCCATTTCGTAGGTGATTTCCCCGTTGCCGCGCACATCCACATAATCCCTCAACCGCCTTAAAAGCCGATTGGCAATCCGCGGCGTGCCGCGACTGCGCCGCGCGATTTCAACGGCCGCCTCGGGCGCCAGCGGCACGTCCAAAACGCGCGCCGTCCGCTTGACAATCTCCGCCAGGTCGGCTGGTTCATAAAAGTCTAAGTGCACGATCACGCCAAAGCGATCCCGAAGCGGCGCTGTCAGCATCCCGGCCCGAGTGGTAGCTCCCACCAAGGTAAAACGGGGGAGATCCAGCCTCACGGACCGGGCACTTGGCCCCTTGCCCAACATGACGTCTAGATGAAAGTCCTCCATGGCCGGGTACAAGACCTCTTCCACGGACCGAGACAGCCGGTGAATCTCATCGATGAACAACACATCCCCGGGCTCCAGATTGGTGAGCACCGAGGCCAAGTCCCCAGCCCGCTCAATGGCCGGGCCCGAGGTAAAGCGAATGTTCACATGCAGCTCGTTGGCAATAATGTGGGCCAACGTGGTCTTGCCAAGACCGGGGGGGCCGTATAAGAGCACATGATCCAACGCTTCACGGCGCTGTTGGGAGGCTTCGATAAAAATCGACAGCCGCTCCTTGACCGCCTCCTGCCCGATATACTCGGCCAGCCGCTGAGGGCGGACCGACACATCCTGGTCCTCCCCCTCCCAAGCCGCTCCGCTAATGATACGGTTCTGATCCATTACCGTGCCCTCCCCCGGTCCAGTGCCTTGAGTGCCAACCGAAGGCGCGTCGCTTCATCGTCGGCCTGGACCTGTTGCAGAGCCAACTGCGCTTCTTCGGGGCGATAGCCCAAGTTTACGAGGGCCAAGACCACCTCATCCTCCCCTTCGGCGCTGGTCGGCCGCGGGTCTGGAACCAAGACGGGGCTTTGGTCTGCCGATTTGGCCCATCGACTCATCAACTCCAACTGCACCCGCTGGGCAATTTTTGCGCCCACTCCGGGAGCCCCCTTGAGGGACTTCCAGTCGCCCGTCAACACCGCGTCACGAAGCCGGCCGATCCCGAGATGGCTCATCAGCGACAGTGCGCCGCGCACCCCCACCCCGTTGACCTCCAGCAAATCTAAGAACACGTCCCGCTCGGCTTCGGTGGCAAAACCAATCAACCGCCATTGGTCCTCACGCACCATCAGATGGGTGAAAAGACGCACGGCCTCCCCGGTTCCCGGCAACTTTTCTTCCGTCTCCCGCGGCACATCCAACCCGTAGCCTAGTCCCGAGGATGTGCGGATGACGACCCAACCCGTCCGTTTTTCACCAATTGTGCCGGAAATCTCCACAATCATATCACGTTCACCGCCCCAGTTTCTCACCATGCGCCCGTTGAAACCGTATCGTCTCGGCGCCACAGATGGCGATCGCCAACGCATCCGCGACGTCGTCTGGTTTCGGGTATTGTTCCAATCCCAACAGCCGTTGCACCATCAACTGCACCTGGCGCTTGTCGGCGCGCCCATAACCTGTGACCGCCTGCTTGACCTCGGCTGGCGACATCTCCACGTATGGCAGCGCTGTCTCCGCCAGCACTAATAGGACGATGCCGCGTGCCTGTCCGACCGCCATAGCGGTGCGGGAGTTTTGTCCAAAGTAGAGTTTCTCGACCGCCGCGGCCTCCGGATGGTGCGTTTGGCAAATCGCTTGGAGTCCGTCATAAAGTTGTTTCAGCCGCTGCTCAGGCGCCGATTGAGGACTAGTGATCAGTGCCCCATAGGCGATCGCGCGCGTCATTGATCCCTGATGATCGATGACACCCCATCCCAACGTCGCAGTTCCTGGATCGATTCCTAAAACGCGCACGGTCCCGCCCCTTTCGCTAAGGTATACGACACAGGACGACGATTTTCCTATTTCCGGAAGCAACTTGCCAATGGACATCGCATTGGGCAGACTAGGACCGTCAGGAGGTGCGCCCATGGATGCCGTGATGGCCTTTGATTTAGGCACCACTCATCTCAAGTGGGTGGTGGTGGAAGAAGCGTCCGGTCTGCGGCTTTGGGAAGGGCGCGACAATGTGAGCGCCGTTCAGCGCGGACTGGCATCCGAGCAAGACCCGGACCACATTTGGCGGACCATCCAAACGGCGCTCAATGAGGCCAAAAACTACGGCCATATCGCCCGTGTGGCCTTTTCGTCAGCCATGCATAGCTTTGTGGTGGTTGATGCTGGCGGGCGTCCCCTGACTAAAAGCTGGACATGGATGGATAAACGCGGCCAGGATGCGGCCCGTCGGCTGCGCCGGCAGGGGGAGTCAGTTCGTTTGCACCACCTTTCCGGCGTTCCCCTGCATGCCATGTCGCCCTTGGTGAAATGGCTTTCCATCAAGGACTCTCTGCCGCCCCAAAGCCGTCCTGTGTCGTTGAAAGATTATATTGTGTACCAGATGACCGGACGCTGGGCGACAGACTACACCACCGCCTCGTCAAGCGGTTTTTTAGGTCTTGACAACCGCTGGCTTCCGGAGGCGCTGGCATTGGCTGCGTTAGATCCCGAACAGCTCCCGGCCCTTGTGTCCATGACGGAACGCATCGGTGATCGAAAGGGGCTCTTCGACGTTGTAGTCGGCGCTAGCGATGGCGCCACGGCGCACCTCCACCTAAATATTCCGTCTGATGGCACGGTAGGAGTGCTCGCGATGGGCACCAGCGGGGCGCTTCGCACCACCCAGCGCACGCCAGCCGACAATCCGGAACTCTTTAGCTACTCGCTGGGTCCCGGGGAGGGCTACCTGGTCGGGTCCGCATTCTCCAACGTAGGCAATCTATTGGCTTGGCTGGGACACACACTCGGAGGCAGCATTGAGCAGTTGATTGATGAAGGGCTGAACGCCCTCTATCAAGGCCGCCCCTTGCCGCTGGCGCTCCCTATTGGTTTGGAGAACGTTCGCCATGGTGGCGGGAAGACTTGGCGGGGGCGTGGTTGAATCTCACACCCGAACACGGCCGCCCGGAACTGGTCGCGTCGGTGCTCATGTCGATGGCGGCACAATATTGGCATGGGTTGGACGCGCTCAGGAATAGCGGCGCCCCCTTGCAGGAAATTCGCGGCGGATCCGGCTTGTTGGATATGCCTCCCATGGCGCAGTGGATGGCGGATGCGCTTGGCCAAGACATTGTCCTGCATGATGAACGCGATGCCTCGCTGTTAGGCGCAGTAGACCTGGCCCTGGGACATCAGGATACCACCCCGATTAAGGGCGGCGCCCGTTACCGAGCCAAAGAGGCCAGCCTTCACGCCCGCGTGGTAGAAACCTGGAGTGCCATTGCCGAACAAATCAACTCTCGCCTTTAAACCGATACACCTCAGGAAGGATGAAGATTGCCGCCAACAACCCGATTAAGGGAAAGATGGCGGTAAACAGGGTGGCTCCACCCTTGCCGATGGCGTCAAAAAACTTGGGGTACAGGAAAGTGCTCAAGAAACCGGGGATTTTGACCCAAATATAGGAAAAACCGCTGGCGGTCCCCCGATACCGGGCGGGTGCGACCATGGACGGAATTGTCATCACATTTTCCGCGTCCCAGTAGTGGCCCCACAGCATCACCGCTGCCGCAATCGGCAAGATAATCAATGCCTTGGCAAAGATGGCCACCGCGGCGCCAATCAACGCAACAAAGACAATGCCAAACCCATACATAGAGAGCTTGCGCTGGCCGATTTTGAGCACCAACGCCGGTCCCACCCAACCCGAAATGACCGCCACCAGATAGATGAGCAGGGTGATGAAGTCCGTGGTAGTAACGTCGGACACCCCTAACAATACAAATAGGACCGGCAGATAGAAGCCAAACGTCGAGAATTCACTGGACTGCATAAACCCCGCGATCCAGCCGAAGATGCTCGCCCGCCAACGCGTGCGGTCCTTTCTAATTTCCCGGAGAAATCCACCTAAGTGAACTTCCGGCACCTCGACATCCTCATCCGGCAACATGTCTAAATCATCCCCGTACATTTCCTCAGCAGTCCGCTTGGCCTCTTTAAAGCGTCCCTTCTGAATGAGCCAAATGACGGTTTCGGGCAATTCACGGCGGAGGAAGAAAAGGATGAGCGCCCAAACCCCGGAAAGCCCGAGGATAACGCGCCACATCGGTCCATAGGGAACGTGCAGCACCAGGAACAACAGCACCACCGCAATGGAAAAGACTTCGCCAACGGCGAACACGAACTGCCAGCGATTGCCCATGACGTCACGATGGCCCCGCTGCACCGATTCCATAATGTAGGTGTAGCCATTGGCAATATCCATGCCTAGGGGGATGCCCAAAATGAAGCGCAGCACCGTGAGAACGCCCATGTTGGGCGAAAAGGCTTGAGCAATACCGACCACAAAGAACATCAGCATCGTACCCAAAAACACGGTGCGCCGCCCTAACCGGTCGGTAAGCCACCCGCCCACCACGGCGCCAATGACGGCCCCGCCTTGTACGGCGGCACCCACCATGCCCAAAAGCCACGATGACGGGTGATAAATTTTCTCTAAGAAAATCAGCACAAACGAAATCGAATACAGGTCCCATGCTTCCACGAAAATGGAAGCGATCATAAGCCAGCCAATACGATTCCCGCGCGGACTATGCTTTTCAACCACGCTGTCAATTGCCTGGTTGATGAGTTTGGCGTCATAAGTTGCCATGGTGTCGTCCTCCGAAGTGTGACATTCCTGTTGTCTCCCAGAGTGTTCCCACTTTCGGAAAAAACTAGCGGGGTGTGACCGCGCCTTGAAGGACATCCGAAGGGTGTTGGACTAGATAGTCATGCGAAGGGATAAGGCGAGACTAAGCCTGAGGAACTTCGGGGCGAGATGGCCGTGTCAAGGATCGCGAAAAGCCCCTCGTCCCCGATTCTCAATCAGTCGTTGCGCGAAGGAACAGACAGATGAGCCAAGCTGCATTCTCCGGTACGCGCCCTCGCGTGCACCGTGCGAGCAGGACTACTGTCGGTTGACATATGGGACATCGCGTCGCGCAACGAGTCGCCTTGTTCCCTTACCGTACGTGCCAGCGAATTTATGTCCGTTACGGCCGCCTCGAGCTTCTTTTCCCCCCGAGCAATGGCAAGAAAACAAACTCGATCGCCTTCTAACCAAATGGCGTGAGGTTCCCAAATTTTAGCGCGGCTAGACGCGATATCCTGAGGACGACCGCTCATTAAGAAACGGAAATGGCCGGAATATCGCCCCGGTGAAGTCCAAAAATCTGTTCCAGGGACCCCATGGCTGCGGGATTAATACCCCTGAATGTCCCACAAGAATACGCTGTCACGAGAAGTTGTCGAGTGTTCCAAACGATGATAGATTGGGCGATCGGTCTCCGATCCCGAAATCCATGATTTGATGGGTGCGCTTGTTGATAGTGAACAAAATGACATGGCCCGTTGGCAACGGTTGTCCCGCGGGGACGCTCGCATTACGATCCTTGAAATATCCATGCAGCACGACGAGCCACACCGGGATCTGGGACCCGTCGACCCCACCGACCTCCGCTGCATGCATGGCAGCTCCCCGGGTTGTGTCGATCACCACGGCTCCCGCCGGCGTCGGGTCACCATTCTCCTTTGCTTGCTGTTCGGCAATCTTCACGACATACGTGGGTGGCGTATTTGTGATAGACGCAGCCCTCGTCGTCGTCGCGGCATATGCTCCGGAACCCAGGGCGACCGCGGCCGCAGCAGCTCCGAAAATCCCGTATTTGGTGCGGTTCATCTGTGCCCCTCCCAACCCAAACAGCCTGACTAGACTCTACGTCAACCATTACGTCATCGGAACGTCGTTCAAGTTTCAGACGCATCGTTGGAGCCTTCGACGATTGCTTTTGTGCTGGACGGTTGCGCGCCCGCACATTACCCCCCCCATCCCTCCGTTCCACACTATGGCTGATGGCGCAACAATCGGCCAAGGGCACGACGTTGGTTAATGGGTCCGCGCTCGGTTGCCTCATCGAGGCCTGGGCAACGATCGACAAGGCTGATCGGAGATTTTGCGGGTCAAAACGTCCGATGCCTGCATGGTTTCGCGCGCCTCAACCGAGGGACTATCTGAATCTGGTTGACGCCAGTCAAGAGCCACAGGTTCTGAAAAAGACTGACGGCACGGTAAGAGGAAAGCTTCCTAGTAGCGAATCAGCCGCTGCATCCTCCGCCACGCGTGGACCGCCGATGAGGATTTCCTTCAGAACTCCGTTGGGAGTCATGCCCAAGGCCTGGTAGAAGATGGGCACGTCCTACAACACCACAAATAAAAAACCCCGGCTTCCCGGGGTTCTGCTGTCTCAGGCCTCTTCCAGCATCTCGTCAGGAAAGTCAGCGTTGGAATACACCTTTTGAATGTCGTCGTGTTCCTCCAAGAGATCCAACAGTTCCATCAACTGTTCGGCCTCATGTCCCGCAATCGCCACGGTCGTTTTAGGCAGACGTACCAATTCGGCTTCCTCGACATGAATACCTTTTTCCTCGAACGCTTGGCGCACCTCGTCAAGTAGTTCCGGCGCCGTGAGCACCACCGACTCTCCCTCATCCTGGGATAGATCGTCGGCTCCTGCCTCGATGGCGATATCCAGCAATTCCTCTTCCCCGAGCGTGGTCTCGCCCAAAACCAGACGGCCCTTAGGTTCAAACATCCATGCCACGCAGCCCGTTTCACCCAACGACCCGCCGTGCCGCGAGAAGATGTGCCGTACCTCGCCCGCCGTGCGGTTGCGATTGTCGGTCAAAATCTCCATATAAACCGCCGTACCACCTGGACCGTAGCCTTCATAGACGGCCTCCTCATAGCTGACTCCCGCCTCCTGACCCGTGGCACGACGGATAGCCCGCTCGATGTTGGCAGCTGGCAGATTGTTGGCCTTAGCCTTGTCAATAGCAATGCGCAATTTGAAGTTGGTGTCCGGGTTCCCACCGCCCCGCTTGGCGGCTGCCATAATCTCTTTGGTCAGGCGCGAAAACACGTTGCCCTTGACAGCGTCAACCTTGGCCTTCTTGCGCTTAATATTGGCCCACTTTGAATGTCCCGACATGAGAGCCCCCCCTTTACAAAAATCGGCCGGTAATGGGCATACGGCGATGACGGCCGAACGCGCGCGGAGTTACGTTTATCCCCACCGACGCCAGCCGCCGCTCGCCCTCGTTCTGGCCCACCCGCTTCATGGCGCAGCGGACCACCTCCGCGTTTAAACCCATCCGTACTCACTGTCCCGGGGTCATATCATTTTCGATATACCCTTTCAGCATCTGATCCAATATATCATACGGCGGCAAGCTGTCCTCATCCTTCGGATCGGAACGCAAACCAGCGCTTTGGTCACCCGCGGACCGGAAATAGGGGTTACGGCCTAATCGTCAACCTATCGATGACCTTCACCACCGCGCCCGCATCCATGCGTATGCCCACAAGTCCGCTCCTCATGTCGACGACACATGCTCATAAAGCCAACCCGCCAAAGCCAAGCCGAGATGGCGAAGACTCGCGCCCCGGCCGTCCCCAAGATCAATCTCAATAATGCGACCGTCGGCCTCTTCAAGCGAAAGTCGGTCCGCCTCCACCTCCTCAACCTGCGCCCCACTGGCGCGCAGATATCGTGAGGCCCAGCCCCGCCATGGCTCGGGACCCCGGAGCACAACGGCAGTCTCAAACAGTCTAGCCTGCCCCTCAAAGCCAATTTCATCCACTAACATCTGCCGCGAATATTGCTCCAATACCTCATTGGACCATTCCATGCTGACACCTCCCGGGTGGAAAACCCACCGACCACTTGAGCCCCTGTCGCCCCTCCAAAAGATGCAGGCGACGAAGTTCAGGATCTTCGGGATTCTCCCGCCAACGCAAAAATAAGTCGAGCGCCTGGCCCGCCGTCGCTAGAGTGACGAATCCGACCACCCCCGCCTCAAAACAGCGGAGGCCCTCCGTCAGCGTTTCGCCGAATAGACAGGCAAGGCACGGCCCATCCGGGCTCATGAAGGCCGATTG
Organism: Sulfobacillus harzensis; assembly: GCF_012933365.1. Lineage (GTDB taxonomy): Bacteria > Bacillota > Sulfobacillia > Sulfobacillales > Sulfobacillaceae > Sulfobacillus_B > Sulfobacillus_B harzensis. The sequence continues at coordinate 29,693 of NZ_JABBVZ010000021.1, forward strand.
ACCCTCCCAGCGCACGGCGCTCGAAAAAATCCAGGGAATATGCATTCGACGGGCGGCGTCTTGAATGGCCAAACGAGCCGGCCAGTTGTCGCTGGCGTCAAAAATAATGTCGAGATCCGGCCAGTTGAATTGAGCATCAACGAAGCTATGGACGGCATGAAACGGCGCGCCAAGAACGGCGGCCAATGCCTCTGCCTTGTTATCCCCCAGTGTATCGGCAGTATACCAAGGCTGACGCGGCAAGTTCGAACGCTGGACGTGATCCCCATCGATAATCCAAACCCCGTCGAATCCCTCGGTCTCCTTCAACGCTTGGGCCAACGGGCTTCCGATGCCCCCGGCCCCCACAATCGCAGCCTTCATACCATCACCCGTTGGAAATCGCGCGCCGCTCTTGAAAACCGGCCAGTTCTCGCTGACTAGCCGCATCCCACAATTCCGCTTGATGCTGTAGATATTTTACGGCGTCACGAAACTCCTGATCCCAAAAACTGCCGCGCGGGTTTACCAACACGTGGGGGTAATGGGCAATGAGGGCGGCCAACCGCGGTCGCCGCTCCAGCCCCCGGCGCCAAAAACGCTCTGCTTCGCGGGTGCGGCCTAATTTAAAGAGAGTCAATCCGGCAGAATAGTAATCCTCAGGAATGTATTCCGCAGCTTCTAAAAACGCATGCACCGCCTCTTCCCACCGCTCGATGCGGTAGAGAACCTGCGCCAGCAGATCCAGGGCCCGCCCCTGCATGCCAGTCACGTCCCAAGCCACAATTTCCTCCAACGCCGGCTGCGCCAACGCCCACGCATGCTGTTCAATATAGGTTAAGGATAAGTAATAGAGCGCACGGAGGTAGGGACGCACCTGCTCATCATCCCATCCCGTGTGGCGCTTGGTGCGGGGCAAGTCGCGCTCCGCCTGAGCCGTCGCCAACTCGCACAACTCCCGAGCCTGGTCCGCATCGCCCGCTCTAAGATAGAGCGCCGCCATACCCGTCAACGCGTCGGCCTGAAAGGGGTCCATCTCCAAAGCCTTACGAAAGTGCTTTTCGGCGTCAGCCCAGTCCTGAACTTCGACGCTCGCCCAACCTTTTTGTCCTTCGTCCAGTGCCGACATCTAAAACCCCTCTACGAATTAATCTCTTGAACCCGGAAGTAACGGCGCTTGCCTACCTTGATCCACGACCCCGGCTTCAGATGCAATACTTGATTCATTTCCACCCGTTCGCCATCCACCACCACGGCGCCCTGCTGCAATAACCGCCGTGCTTCTTGACGGCTCGGCATATCAGGAAGCCCACCCACCAGATCCAAAGCCGCAATGGCGGCCAATGTGTCCTCATAGGGCAAAACGGGAGCGTCCTCGGGCACTTCTCGGTGTCGAAACGTACGATTGAAGCTTTCTTCCGCCTCGGCACCGGCCGCGTCCCCCCAAAAGCGGGAGACCAACCGTCGGGCCAACGCAGCCTTCAAATCGCGGGGGTTTTGCCCGGATTCCAAACGCGTTTTCAACGTCTCAGGCCGTTCGCCCAACAGCAACTGATACCAGCGTACCATGAGGTCATCGGGGATGGACATCACTTTGCCGAAAATCTCCCCGGGCGGCTCTTCGATCCCGACATAGTTGCCTATACTCTTGGACATCTTCCGCACTCCGTCGGTTCCTTCCAAAAGCGGCATGAAGATGCCGACCTCCGGCTCAAGACCGTACGCTTCTTGAATTTGGCGCGCCGTCAGGATGTTGAAGCGTTGATCGGTTCCCCCCAGCTCCACGTCCGCATTGAGCGCCACCGAATCATACGCCTGCATCAAGGGATACAACAGTTCGTGCAAATGGATAGGAAAATGGGAAGCAAATCGCTCATGAAAGTCGTCCCGCTCCAGAATGCGGGCCAAGGTCACGCGGCTCATCAGCTCGATTAACTGGACCAAATTCAGCGGGGCCAGCCATTCACTGTTGTAGCGAAGCTGCAGGCGGTCGGCGTCGAGGACCTTGCCTGCCTGTGCCACATACGTTTTGGCAAAGGCTTCCACGTCCTCCTGCGATAGTTGCCGGCGCGTTTCTGATCGCCCTGTCGGGTCCCCAATGCGACCTGTCATGTCGCCAATGAGAAAGACCACTTGATGGCCCAGCTCCTGGAATTGGCGAAGTTTTTCCAGCACCACGGTATGTCCCAAGTGAATATCTGGCGCGGTGGGATCCACCCCTAGCTTCACAATCAACGGCTTGCCGGTCGTTTTGGAACGGGCCAGCTTTTGTTCCAGTCCTTCGCGGCTGACCACGTCATCCGCCCCGTTGAGCAGCCATTCAACCTCGTTTTGAATATCCGACACGATGGTCCTCCCCTATTTACTGCCGAGAGTATAGCACAGCCCTTTTGGGATCAAAAAGTTTAGTCGGTCTCCTCGAGTTGTGCGACCGTGACTCCATCGCCGCCCTCGCCAGGACCTCCTAATCGGTAGGTGACGACCCGAGGGTCATGCTTCAACTGCTCCGAGACCACTCGCCGCAGCACGCCGGTGCCTTTGCCATGGATGATGCGCACAAAAGGCGCAGACGCCAATACCGCATCGTCCAAGTACTTATCCAGCGCCTCGGCGGCCTCCTCCCCGGTCATGCCGCGCAAATCCAACTCCAAGCCCATGCTCTCGCTTTTTGCACGGCCTAAGTCACGATGGTGGGCTTCCCGTTCTCGCGGCCGCGGGGCGGACGCCCCCCTCGATGCGCTCCAACTCATCGACGGCCAACTTCAATTTCAGCGATCCGACTTCGACCGTCGCCGTACGGCCTTTAAGCTCAACAATGGTACCCACGTCGGGAAAACCCGCCACGCGGACGCGGTCTCCCACCGCGTCGGGCGGCGTCCCAGCCTGAGCTTGCCGGCGCGCGATACTTCGAGGAAGCTTGGCGATGCCACGATACTGCTCGCGCAAGGCCTCCACGGCACGTGCCCGCTCTTTGCCCTCCTGCTGCCGCACCGCTTCCAACGCCTGATTGAATTTCTGGGTCATGTCATCCAGCTCGCGCCGCCAAGCCTTTTCGGCCCGTTCCCGATCCCGTTCCAAACGTTCGGTTAAAATCCGCTCTTTGTCGTCCAACGCCCGCTGACGAACATCCAAGTCGGCTTGGCGAGCCCGGAGTGCTTCGTCCTGCTCGCGCAGTGTCCTTTGCAGCTGGTTAATCTCCAAAATGGCATCCGATAAGGTCACAGCCTCCCGGTCCAAGAGAGATTCGGCGCGATCGACCAGTTCCGGCGGAAATCCTAACCGCCGGGCGATGTAGAATGCGTGGGAGCTGCCGGGCGATCCCAACACGAGGTGATAGGTTGGCGCCAAGGTTTCTCGGTCGAACTCCACCAAAGCGTTTTGAATCCGGGGATCTTTCAGGCCCAAAAGCTTCAGGCGGCTATAATGGGTGCTCGCAATAACCGGTGATTGCTTGTCCACCAAGTGCTGAATCATGGCCTCAGCCAAGGCCGCGCCTTCTTCTGGATCAGTTCCGGCCCCAATCTCATCAATGAGCGACAGCGTATCCGGTCCCGCTTGACGCATCATCGGCCCTAGGCGGACTAAATGACTAGAAAAGGTCGACAGATTTTGGCTTAGACTCTGTTCATCGCCAATGTCGGCAAATATTTGGCGATACAACGGAATACGCGTTCCCTCTTGCACGGGCGCCATAAACCCTGACAACGCCAGCAACACAATAATGCCCGTGGTCTTCAGCGCAACCGTTTTGCCCCCGGTATTGGGCCCGGTGATAATAATCGCCGGGCGCTCGCGCGACAGTTCCAACGAAATGGGGACCGGATTTTCTAAAAGGGGATGGCGCGCTTCCTGGATAACGAGGGTGTGACCTCCCAGTTCAGGGAGCGTGCCGTCGACCAGCCGGCCGTATTGGGCCGCCGCCATTTGCCGGTCGAACCAGGCCAGATGGTCATGAATGGCGCTGAGCGTCGGAGCCACCTGAGATGCCTTGGCGGTGAGCGCCGCCAGAATACGCTCAATTTCCCGCGCTTCGTCCTGGCGCAGGGTGGTCAGCCGATTTTGACGCTCCACAACGGCCAACGGTTCAACAAACACGGTTTGCCCACTGCCAGATTGATCATGCACGATGCCCGGCACCGAGTGTCGGAATTCGTTTCGCACCGGCACAACCCGCCGTCCAAAACGCACGGTGATGATGCCGTCTTGAAGATATCTGGACCATTCTGCGCTCCGCAGCACCCGCTCAAAGACATCATCAATCTCGCGCTCCAACTGCCGCATACGCCGGCGAATATCGGCCAGCTCCGGCGAGGCCTGATCACGGATCTGACCCTCCGCGTCAATCACCTGATTTAAGGATTCGATAAGGCCATGCGGTAGCACAGTCCCCCCAATCCGCTCGGCGATATGCGGAAAGCGCTCAACATCAGCCACCTCATCCAGCCGTTGGAAGACCGACAAGGTTTTCAAGAGCGCCACAAAGTCGGCCAGGGACAACACCCCGCCCTTGTTCATGCGCTCCACCATGTCGTCCAGCGGCTCAGCACCGTGCGCCGTCGGCAGTCCTGCGTCAATCCACACCAGGCATTCTCGGACGGCCGCTTGGATTTCAAACAACCACACCCTGTCCGACATCGGCCGGGACAGCAGCACCATTCTGCGGCCCATCCGGGTGCCAGCCAATTGAGCAATGCGCTCTAATACCGTGTCCCACTCCAACACAGCCAGGGTATCAGGCAATTCTAAGGTCATTCTGTCCCGCCTTCGCAAAGACACAGGCCGGACAATGCCGACCTGTGGTTCCGGTTCCTTCTATTATACCAGGTTCCCGCTGGCGATTTTACTTGGTGGCGTCCTTGACCTCGCGTTTGGAGCGCCATTGCTGCTGCATAGCCGATATCAGTTCCTGGTGCTGTTCTTGCAGCTCAAAGAACTCTTCGGCGATGTTGAGGGCGGTCAAGACAGCCAGGCGATTAAGGCTGACCCGGGGATTTTTGGAAGCCAATACCCGGATCCGGTTGTCCACATGATATGCCAGAGCTTTAACCACATCTTCCGGCAAGTCGCCGACCAGCGAGTAATCCTCCCCGTAGATGGTTACGGTGGTCCGAATCTGTTCACCCACAACATTCGCCCCTTCGTGTCAAGTTTTATACCAATTCTCGACAATGCGGGGAAAATCCTGCTGAAATTGGAAAATTATTGGCGGATTTTCACATCCAACGCTGCCAACTGCTCAAGAATTCGGCCCACCTCGTGGTCCACCTGCTCATCGGTCAACGTTTCCTGGTCGGATTGGAAGCGAAGGCGAACCGTTAACGAGGTGCCAAAATCACCGTGATATCGGTCAATGGGACGCATCGCCTGCAATACGCCAATGTTCAATTGATCAATCGCCTGTACCAACGCCTGATATGGTACCGCCTCAGGAATCACCAAGGACAAGTCGCGTTCCACTTCCGGGAATCGCGATGGCCTCCCCGGCTGTGACACCCGGCGGATGAGATTCGCATCCACCTGCATCACCAGCGCGCCTAGACGGCGCACCCGGTAGTGCTGCGCAATACGAGGCCTAAGCTCCCCCACCCAACCGATAGTCTTGCCCTCCACAACCAGAGCTTCCACCCGGCCCGGGTGAACATAGGCCGGAGGATTCGGCATGGCTTCACGGTGTCCTCCGAGACCGAGTCGGGAAAACAAGAAATCCGCGAGGCCGGTCAGATCGTAAATGGTCGCCTCCTCACGAGGGGGAAACGACGCGGCGGGCTCCAGGGATAACAGCACGCCCAATTCGCGCCCCTCCTGTATTTGCGCTGCCTCGCGGGCGAACACCGAACCCAGCTCAAAAATGCGAATGGCCAAGTCGTGTCGTGAGCGGTTATAGCGGGCCACCTCAAGCAGGCTCGGGAGAATGTGCTGGCGCAGAACGCTCTCCTCCTCCCGGAGGGGATTGGTGACGCGCACCGAGGCGGCCTCGCTCTCAGAAAATAGGGGTGCCCAGGCGGGATTGGCAAACGTCCGCGTCACCACCTCGTGGTACCCAGCGCTCGCCACCACATCGCGCATTTCTTCCTCAAACTGCACCGCAGCGCTTCGTCGGGCCAGACCCGTTACCCCGTAAGGAAGGCGCGGGGCGATGTTGTCCAGACCGTGGAAGCGCGCCACATCTTCGGCTAGATCATAGATGGACTCCACATCGTGCCGATATCGGGGCACCACCACCTGGGTATCAAGAAAGGCATACCCAAAGCCTTGGAGCGCCTGTCGCATCTTCTCATCGTCCCACTCAACGCCCAACAGCGCACGAATACGGGCCGGATTAAACGGAATGAGACGCTCCGTGGGGAGATCGCCCACCACCCCGCTGACCTGCACCTCAACCAAAACCCCCGCCTCGGCCAAAATTTGGGTAACCACGGCGGGCGCCTCGAAGACCGCCAGGGGATCGGTGCCGCGTCCAAAATGGACCGCCGCATCGGTCATCAGGCCATGTTTCTTGAAACTCTGGTAAATACCGGGGGCGCTGAAGTGGGCGCATTCCAACCAAATCTCCTCGGTGTCCGGCGCAACCCCGGAGTCTATCCCCCCCATGATGCCAGCCAGCGCCAAGGCCTTGTCTTGATCCGCAATCACGAGATCGCGGCTGTCCAGCGTGATGACCGCCCCATCCAAGAGCGTGAGGGATTCCTCCGGCTGAGCCAGGCGCACCCGAATGGGCCCGTTCACGCGCCGTTGATCAAAGGCATGCAGCGGTTCGCCTAAATCCCAGAGGACAAAATTGGTCACATCCACGGCCGGATGGATGATGCGATGTCCCATAGCCAAAAGCAGCGTCTGCAGCCAGAGCGGGGAGACCAACCCCGGTTTTATTTTCAACCCCACCAAACCGTACAGCGGACAGCGCTCCGGCGCTTCCACCACAGCCAGGGGATTGTCTTGGTAGGCAAAGGGGGCCACGGCGGGAGCGAGCGGTAGATGCCAAATGGCGCCCAGTTCCCGCGCCAAGTGGCGCACGCTTTGCAAATACTGGGCAATATTAGGCGTCAATTCAACCTCATATAGGGTATCGGGACCCCCAATGACCTGAAGGAATGTGGTGCCCAGTGGATCTGGACCATCCCAGACCCAAAGGTCGCCGCCCGCCGTCTGATATCCCAACTCCTCAGGCGAGAGAAGCATGCCCGGCGAATCAATGCCGCGCAAGGCCCGTACGCTCAACGTCCGCCCATCAGGCAAGGTAGTCCCAGGCGGTGCATACCACAGCCGCTCACCGGGAAATCCGTTGGAGGCACCGGTGACGATACGGGTGACCTCTCCCCGCCCTCGCCGGACGTCGACTAAAGATAGGTGGTCACTCTCCGGATGAGGCGTCCGAGCCACGACCTCCACCAATTCCACCATGGCAAAGTTTTCTCCCCAGGCTTTAGTGGCAGCAACTTCCACGCCGATTTGTTCCAGCCCCGCCACCACCTGGCGGGGTTCCGGAAGATTCGGCAAATGCCGCTTGAGCCAGCGGTGACTTACAATCATAGTCCGTGCCCTCCCCCACTTTGAAAGCGCTCCAAATACCGAAGGTCGTTTTGGTATAAAAGCCGCAAATCATCCAGTCCAAAGAGCCGCATGGCTACCCGCTCAATGCCCATCCCAAACGCGAAACCCGAGACTTGGTCCGGATCGTACCCACCATTTTTCAGGACGGTGGGATGGACAATGCCCGAGCCCAAAATCTCGACCCACCCGGTCCCCTTGCAAACCCGGCACCCGCCGCCGCCACAGGACGCACAGGTCACGTCCATTTCCACTGAGGGTTCGGTGAAAGGAAAATAGCTGGGGCGAAACCGCGTCCCCACCTCCTGTCCCACGAGTTCCCGCACCATCACCGTGAGCGTGCCGGTTAAATCGGCTAAACTAATGCCGCGATCCACCACCAAACCCTCAACCTGCTGAAACATGGGCACGTGGGTGGCATCGTCATCCCGGCGATAGGTGAAGCCGGGCGCCGCGACACGGATGGGTAAACGGCCCTCATACGCTTGCATGGTCCGAATTTGCACGGGTGAGGTATGCGTGCGCAGTACCAACCCCGGAACGTCCACGAAGAAGGAGTCCTGCATCTCCCGAGCGGGATGGCCCGACGGAATATTCAGCGCTTCGAAGTTGTACCATTCTGACTCCACTTGCGGACCATAGGCGAGAGAAAATCCTAGCCGCATGAGAACGTCCTCGATGCGTCGGCGCATCCGCGTTAAGGGGTGCAATAAACCAACCGTGGGAAGGCGTCCGGGAAGACTCAAATCCATTCGCTCTGAACGAAGTTGGCGCGCTTCCTCCTGTTCCTCCAGCCATTGTTCGCGTGCGGCCAAGGCATTGAGCACCTGCTCCCGCCAGCCGTTTAAGACCGCCCCGCGGGTCCGGCGGTCATCGGGCGACAGGGCACCCAACCCTTTCATCTCTTGGGTAATCCATCCCTTTTTACCCACAAAGCGTCCGCGCAGTTCCAAAATTTCCGCTTTGGACCCTGCCTGTTGAATGGAACTCAGTGCGCTATCTAAATCAAACGGTTCGGCCATCATATCCTCCCCCTAAACAACAAAAAACCGCCCCCTAAAGGGCGGGAAAACTCTCCCGTGGTACCACCTTCATTGATCCCGAACGCACACGCGTGGAATCCACTCGCACGAACGTAACGGGTTCGACCGGCCTGCCCTACTCCATGGTTCAAGCAAGCACTCCCCAGGGAATTCGATAGGAGGAGAAGGCGCAGCTTACAGTCGCGGATGCGCTCCCTGGGCAACTCCCGAATCTATCTACTAGTCTGGATCATCGCGTTGATAATGGGACTATACCATAGCAGGCGGTGCGAAGCCAATGCCCTTCTCCTGCCGCCGAAATGCCGCATGGAATAAAACGATGGCGCCTGCCATGGAGACGTTGAGAGACTCCGATGCCGGGGACATCGGAATGGTGACGACTTCAGTATCGCGATACCATGCAGGGTCAAGCCCGTTTCCTTCGTTGCCCAGCACCAGTGCCGTCGACCCCGTCCAATCGGCTTGGTGGTAGGGCAAGCCGCGGTCGACGGCGGTCGTGCGGATGGTGACACCCGCGGTCCGCAGAACGTCAGGCCAGCCCTCGTCCAAGGACACCACCGGCAACCGAAAGGCTGCGCCCGCAGAAGCCCGCAGACATTTTGGATTGAAGGCTTCCACCGTTCCGGAGGCGACCCCCAGGGCATGAGCACCGGCCGCCAGCGCTGCCCGCATCAGGGTGCCAAGATTGCCGGGGTCTTGAATCCCCAAAGCAATGGGAAAGAGCAAGGGCTGGGGACTCTTGTCCAACAAGTCGCCGAGCGTTACGGAGCGAGGAAGCGAGATGACCGCTAAAATACCCTGGGGAGTTTCAACCTGCGAGAGTTCCTCAAAGAGCCGGTCGGTCACGTAAAACAAAGAGGTGGAACGGGCTTGCAGGCGCGTTAACATCGCGCGCCCCTCGACCCGTTCCACCCATTTGGGACTGTAGACGACCAACTGCGGCTGAAACCCCGCAGCTAAGGCTTCCTCTAAAAGCCGCCCGCCCTCCACAACGGTGGCGTTGCTTTTGATCCGGGCTTGGCGGCTCGTGTTCAGCCGTTTGATGCGCCGGATCATTTTGTTGTCAGCTGAGTCGAGCGGTTGGATGACCATTTAGAGAGCCGCTTTCGCCTTGTCGACCAAAACGCGGAAGCTGTCCATGTCGCGAACTGCCAAATCAGCCAGCACTTTCCGGTCCAAGCCAATACCAGCCCGCTTCAAACCGTTCATTAAGCGGCTATAGGACATCCCGTTCATACGGGCAGCTGCATTAATGCGCGAAATCCAAAGACGCCGGAAGTCGCCCTTGCGCTTCCTGCGGTGCTGATATGCATACCACAGAGAGTGCATGACCGCCTCATTGGCGGGGCGAAAGTGCCGTGAGCGCGCTCCACGATACCCCTTCGCCAATTTAAGAATCTTTTTGTGGCGGCGGTGGCGCACCATGCCGTTTTTTACACGTGCCATTTGTTAAGCTCCCTCCGAAACCTGATGTTGACGCGAAAAGTTAGCCGTACGGCAAGAGCCGCTTGGTGCGATGCTGATCACTCTTGGACAAAAGCTCCGGATGGCGGAGACGACGACGGCGGCCCGCCGACTTGTGCTCCAACAAGTGGCTCTTGCCCGCTTTGTGGCGCTTCGGTTTGCCCGTGCCCGTCAAGCTGATGCGCTTGGCCGCACCCCGGTGACTCTTCATTTTCGGCATTGTTTACGCTCCTTTTTTCGGTGCCAAAATCATGATCATGGCTCGTCCTTCGACACGCGGCACACGTTCAACGGCACCCACGTCCGATACGAGCTCGGCCAACTTGGACAACGTCTGCTGAGCCAAGGGCGCATGAACAATCTCACGGCCACGGAAGACCATCGTGCACTTGACTTTGTCGCCTTCTTCAAGAAAGCGCCGGGCGTTTTTGACCTTGACGTCAAAGTCGTGATCCTCAATGGATGGCCGCATCTTCAGTTCTTTGACGCTAACAATCTTTTGCTTCTTGCGGGATTCGCGATCCCGTTTGGCCTGCTCGTATTTATACTTCCCATAATCCATCAAGCGGCAAACGGGAGGTCGGGCCGTCGGCGAAACCTCCACCAAATCTACGTGGCGATCTTGGGCCAGCTGCAACGCGTCTCGGGTCGACATCACGCCGAACTGCTCACCGCCGTCACCGACTACGCGAACCTCGCGCACTCGGATTTGCTCGTTAATCCGAAGATCCTTAATAATCGCGTCCCTCCTTGTCTCAAAACGGTTCGCCTCAGGAAACTACCTCAAAGCGAGGAAAGGACGGGTCTCGTCACCCGTCCAAACAGAAGATTTACCGGCTGGTGTCTTGTTTCCGCCTTGATCCTCTTCCAAATCCAACCCTTTTGGCCTGTGCCGCGGGGTGAGAAGTTGATACTTCTGCTTTGTTCGGAGTTCCTGACCATATTGTACTGAGTGGTGTAGGCGGCGTCAATGCTTGCCTTAGCTGGGAATTCGGGTTCTTTCACTAATCCCCGCCAGATAATCGGCCAGCGGTTGAGCGCCCAAGTCCCCCGCTTCGCGGGACCGAACTGACACCGTATTGGCTGCCTGGTCGCGGCCTCCCACCACCAACATCTCCGGAATCTTGGCCACCTGTGCCTCGCGAATCTTGTAGCCAATCTTCTGGTTGCGGCTGTCTACTTCCACCCGCACGCCCTGCTTCCTCAACTGGTCGGCAATAGCCTCGGCGTAAGCGTTCTGAGCGTCGGTAATGGGCAGCACCCGCACCTGTACGGGAGCCAACCACATGGGAAAGGATCCGCCATAGTGCTCCACCAAAATGCCGAGAAAGCGCTCAATGGAACCCATGATAGCGCGGTGAATCATCACCGGCCGCTTGGCTTGGCCGTCCTGATCGATATATTCCAGCTCAAACTTCTCAGGCAATTGGAAGTCCAACTGCACTGTCGCGCATTGCCACCGCCGGCCCAAGCTGTCTACGGCGTAAATATCCAGCTTGGGGCCATAGAAAGCCCCATCCTTGGGATTGATCTGGTATTTGAGGCCCCGTGCCTTCAACACCTCTTCCAGCTCTGCCTCGGCCCGCTCCCAAAGCGCCAATTCTCCCATGTAATCATCGGGCCGTGTAGACAATACCACCTCGTAAGGCATGTCGAAGGTGCGGTAGACGACGTCTACCAAGTCCAGTACACCGAACATCTCGTCTCGAATTTGGTCGGGCCGTACAAACAGGTGGGCATCGTCTTGATGAAATCCCCGCACCCGCATCAAGCCGTGTAACGTGCCCGAGCGCTCATAGCGGGACAGTGGACTATACTCCGCAAGCCGCCAAGGAAGGTCCCGGTACGAATGCATCTGGCCCTTATAGAGCAAGCAGTGGCCTGGGCAATTCATGGGCTTGACGCCCTGCAGCTCATCATCCCGGTCAATCAGAAATAGATTGTCGCGATAATGATCCCAATGGCCCGACCTCTCCCAGAGACCGACCCGGTAAATCCATGGCGTCGCCACCTCTTCATAGCCGCGCGCCGACTGCAGTTCGCGCGAAAAGTTTTCCAGCCGCTTGTAGAGGTCATGGCCTTTGGGATACCAGAAGACAAAGCCCGGGGCCTCCTCGCGAAAGGTGAAGAGCTCCAACTGCGGCCCCAGCTTCCGGTGATCGCGCAATTTAGCCTCCTCGATGCGAGCCAAGTGCTGCTCCAAACCCTCCGGGTCGGGAAACGAGGTGCCATAAATCCGAGTCATCATCGGGTTCTTTTCGTCTCCTCGCCAATAGGCGCCTGACACTTGGGTCAACTTCAATGCCCCGATGTGCCCGGTAGCGGGCAAATGAGGACCGGAACAAAGATCTACAAACTCCCCCTGACGATATGCAGAAATCACAGCGCCGTCGGGAATGCGCTCGATAATCTCTTCCTTAAAAGTTTCGCCCCGCTCGTGAAAGAGCTTGAGCGCCTCCTCGCGGGACAATTCTAACCGCTCAATGGGATAGTTTTCTTGAACGATTTGGCGCATGGTCTCTTCGATGCGCGGCAAATCCTTCTCGGCAAGCGGTTCCGGAAGCCAGATGTCATAGTAAAATCCGTCTTCCAGGGCCGGTCCGGTCCCCAATTTGGCCTCCGGCCAGAGCCTTTTGACCGCCTGGGCCAAAAGATGTGCGCTGGAGTGACGAAACACATGACGTCCGGCCGAATCCGCGAAAGTTAAGAACTGGACCTGCCCGCCGTCATGCAGCGGCCGGCTAAGATCCACCGTTTGTCCGTTGACCCAAACAGCCAGTGCGTCTTTCGGCACCTCCGCCAAATCGGCCGCCCGCATGCCCGGTTCCCCTTCCACGGGATGGCCCTCCACTTCAAAATGCAACGCTGCCATGAGATACCCTCCTTAAACTAAAAAAGCCCCGGCTCTCGGGGGGACGGCCATGGCCGCGGTTCCACCACCCTTGAACAGAGGTTCCACTTGATGCGCGATATCGGACGCTCCGCCGACTTAGCTCTTAGGGGTTGCCGGAACTCCGAGGTGGTCTAACAGAAAAGAGCCTGAATCGGCTTTCAGCCGATGACCGATTCTCTCTCGAGGATTCTCTGCTATCGTCCTCATCATCGTTTCACTATGGATATTGACATTATTCTAGAAACTTCGCCGGTCCGTGTCAATCTCTCGGCTGTAGCAACGCGCACATCCATGGCAAAAAAGCACATTGCCCTCAAAGACCTGCTTTAGTGTTTCGCGGCCCTCGGCATGCAGCTGCCCACGGTGAATGGTAATCCGGGCGGGCGCCAACGTGACCAATGCGCTGATCAGTACATCGTCCAAAGCCCCTTCCTCGTGGTCCACGCCCTCCAGCATGTCGGTCACCAAATCCTCACCAATTCGTGTGCCCGACCCATCCTCAAAGAAAAACCGGTTGTCGCGAAATCGAACGTGAATCCACTCCTTGGAGTGGCCGGCAACCTGAACCAATTGACGCAGCAGACGGACAAACTCCTGATATTCTTGCTCCATGAGAAAAATATCCACCGCGTGATCGATGGCCTCTTCGAATTCCACCCGAATGTCCGGAAGGAGAAAGGTGCGAATGCCCTCGACTACCACCGTAGAGCTCGATTCTAAATAGCTGAATATCAGTGTGGCGGCCAAATCCAGACGCCCGACATCTTGCTCTCGATCGCTATGGAGAAGACTTAACACGTCCTTGACAATCTGACGGTGTTCGTCGGGGTCAAAGCTGTGGTAGCGCCGCGCGAGCAATTCGTCGAGCCAATCTCGCTCATGATATATGAGCAAGTACTGAGCTAGCGCCCTGGCCATCGGCCATGCATGACGAATGCGCTCCTCGCCCGAGTCGCTTAGCGTATAGGCGACATGCTGACCCTGTCGAGATTCCGTCCATTGACCGGCAATGCTTCGCGCCAAGAATTCGCCCAGCCCTTCGCCTAGGACGGGGTGATTGCTAGTCACAACCCAGTGGGACACGCTCTCGCCTGCCTTCCCTGCCATGTCTATCCACGATAGTATATGCAGTTTGGGCAGGGCTATTCGACGGCTAGACAACGCGGACTGAAGGGGCGCAAAATAAAAGATGGTGGGCGGTACAGGACTCGAACCTGTGAACCTCTCGCATGTCAAGCGAGCGCTCTAACCAACTGAGCTAACCACCCAAACCTTGGAGGCGACGCCCGGATTCGAACCGGGGCATAGGGGTTTTGCAGACCCCTGCCTTACCACTTGGCTACGTCGCCGGGATGATAAGGCGAAAAATTGGAGCGGAAGACGGGATTTGAACCCGCGACCCTCGCCTTGGCAAGGCGATGCTCTACCACTGAGCTACTTCCGCGACGACGAAACACAGTATAGCATGGATGCCATCTTCGGTCAAGGCATTCGACAAGGCCCGTGCTGGCCTGCACCAATCGTCGCGTCAGGCTTTAAAAAACTACCAGTAGATTTGGTTACCGCTGCTCAAGAATTTGCTTGATAAGCGCGAGAGCTTTTTTCAGTCTTTCTTCCTCGTCCCACGTCGCATCGGGCGCGGCTCCTCGACGGGCCATCCACGCCGCCGTCACTGCGACGATAAGCGCTTGGCGGCGCATCCCAAGGGTCGAGCGCTCTGGCGGCGATGCTTGGTGATGCATCATATCCTGCTTTCGAACCAGCACCACGGTTGCGATAAGGCCCACCGCCACAAAGAGCGTAGCCAACCATACGGTGTCGCGGGTGCTCACCAAAAATGCATGGCGGGCAATGGCCGCAATCTGAGGAAAAATGGCCTGATGGGTGTATTGCGGGCCGGCGGACTTTAACCCCAGACTGCCCGCGATGGGGCCGGCCGCCTTGATGCCGTGCATGATGGCCGTTTTGACCGATGCCGGCGCGTGGGGAATGGTTAGCGCCACCATCGATTGATGAACCGTATGGTTGTAACGGTTGGCTAAGAAGGCCGCTAACGCGGCGATGCCGAACGCCATCCCGGTTTGCCGAGCCACGTTGCTGGTACCGGATGCCATCCCGATCTGACGCGGTTTTACCGTCCCCATTGCTAGGGCGGAGATGGGTGGATTCACCAAACCATTGCCAACGCCGATGAGAATCAGTCCAGGGAGCAGCATCGTCCAATCGGCCGCCACCGTGGCATGCCCCAACCGAGTCAAAAACAGGGTGCCTCCCGTCATAAAGGCCATGCCTAGCGCCAACACCCATTTTGCGCCAATCCGATCGGTGAATCGTCCAGCCAATGGCGCCCCGATCAGGACCAGAGCCGAAAGCGGCAAGAAGCGCACCCCCGCGCCGAGGGCTGAAAAGCCCAAATAGTTCTGCATGTAGATGCTGAGATAGTACAACAGCGCATAGACGCCAGCGCTCACCGTAAACGCGGCGATGGCGGAACCCGTAAAACTAGGGATTTTGAAAAGACGCGGATCCAGCATGGGATGGCGAATGCGCAGCTCCCCCACCACAAACGCGACTAAACTGACGCCCCCCGCAATGAAGAGCACCAGAATGTAAGTGGAGCCCCAACCCTTGTCATTTCCCCGCATGAGAGCCAATACCAGGCAAAAGAGCGCAATCGTCAGCGACACCAGCCCGTAAAGATCGATCGAACCGGGATGATGCTCGTCCTTAGACTCATGGATGGCCCATAACCCCAGCAAAATTCCGATGATACCGGTCGGGACATTAAGATAAAAAATCGATGGCCATCCGACTTTACTCACCAACACACCGCCCAAAAGCGGTCCTAAGGCTGTTGCCAGCCCCGCCACACCGCCCCAAATGCCAAAGGCGGTGCCGCGTTCGCGACCATGAAACGTCGCCGTAATTAGCGACAGGGATAGGGGCAGCATGGCCGATCCGCCGACTCCCTGAATTCCCCGAGAAATGTTGAGCACATCGGCCCCACTCAGCGACCCCACATGAATATGCGGGGACAACGCACACAGCAGTGAGCCCAGAGTGAATACGCCCATCCCCACGCCAAAAATCTTTTTTCTCCCAAAAATGTCGCCCAACCGGCTGGAGGTCACCAGCAAGACCGCCACCACCAGCGCGTAGGCATTCACGATCCATTCCAAGCTGGTATAGGACTCGTGAAGCCCCTTTTGAATGGCGGGCAGCGCCACATTCACCACGGTGACATCCAAGAGCGCCATGAAAAGTCCGAAGGCAATGGCGCCGAGCGCCCACCAGCGGCGGGGGTCTTCTTGAATCGACGGGGTCATTGGCGTGTCTCCTCTCGCAATAAGGCGTTTTCCACCCATTCAAGGCGGGCCATATAGGCGGTTGTCTCGTAGTCGATGGCCTGCAGAATGTCGGGCCTCTCCTGATCGGCGATATGCATCTCCTGCTCGACACGGGCTCGCGTCATGGCCAGGGCGTCCAGCACAAGATCCAACCAAGCTTTGTATTGGGATAAAATGGTCTGGCAAAGTTTAGCCGGCATCAGATGAAACTTACTGAGCTTTATGCGAAAGATGTCTTCGGTCTCCGCATTGTGCTCCAAGGGCCGCTCCATTAATCGAAGAAACTGTTCCCGTCCTCGATCGGTAATCGCATAGACTTTCTTCGGGCGTCCCGATTGAGGTCCGGAGCTCTCCTCTGCCAGAGCAATGAGCCCCTCCTGCTCCAACTTCTGCAACACCGGATAAAGCGTCCCCCAGCTCACCGTCCGCATTGGTCCTAACACATTGAGCAAAATCTGATGCAGCAAGTACCCGTGCATGGGACCATCCGACAACTCGCCTAAGATGAAGAGTTCGTACATCATTCTCGCCTCGGATGAAATATATCCGTATGATATATCAGTTCAAAACATAGATCAAAAAACCCCCGCAGGGCGGGGGGAGGATGGTCGCAGCTAAGCATCGTAGTCGTAAAACCCGTGCTTGGTCTTCCGGCCCAAGCGCCCAGCCCGCACGAGCCGCCTGAGTACCAACGGGGCCGCAAAGCGGTCGTCGTGAAACTCATTAAACATATAGTCCATAACATGCAAATCGACATCCAGGCCGGTGAGATCCGCTAAGGTTAATGGGCCCATAGGATGGTTGAGACCCAGCTTAACGGCCTTGTCGATATCCTCTTTGCTGGCGATTCCTTCCTCATATATCCGCATCGCCTCAATAAAGAGCGGCATGAGAACCCGATTGACGACAAAACCGGGAGTATCCTTTTCCACCACAACCGTTTCCTTGCCAATGGTCGAGGCAAACGCGCGCGCCTCTTCCACAGCACCGTCGCTGGTCGCTTCGCCGCGTACAATTTCAATCAGCTTCATGACCGGCGCGGGATTAAAGAAGTGCAGACCCAGTACCTGTTCCGGGCGACGTGTGGTGGCCGCGATTTCTGTAATCGACAACGATGAGGTATTTGTCGCCATCAGCGCGTCAGCTGGCAAAAGCTCATCCAATTTTTGAAACACCGCTTTTTTGACATCCATGATTTCCAGCACCGCTTCGATGGCCAGGGATGCTTCAGATACCGCATCCCACTCGGCGGCCACAAGACGGCCCAACACGGCGTCCTTCTCCTCCGCGGTGAGGCCTCCTTTTTCCACCTCGCGCGTAAGCCGCTTGGCAATCGTCTGTTGCGCTCGTTCTACCGCGCCTGGCTGGGCATCCAACATCAGCACCCGATATCCGTGCAAAGCCGAGACATGACTAATGCCGCTTCCCATGGTGCCCGCCCCAATGACGGCTATGGTCTTGTCCATTCCTCCGCCTCCTTAGAATCCCATGATATGAAAACCACTATCGACATAGAGCACATGCCCGGTAATCCGCTCAGACCACGGTGATGCCAAAAACACGGCCGCATTGCCGACGTCCTCGGTTGTTATGTTCTCGGCGATGGGTGCACGCTCCACGGTACTGTGCAGCGCGGAGGAAATGCCCTTCACGCCCGCCGCCGCCAGGGTTTTGATCGGGCCCGCGGAAATCGCGTTGACGCGGATCCCCTCGCGACCCAAATCGAAGGCTAGGTACCGCACCGAGGATTCCAACGCCGCTTTAGCAACCCCCATGACATTGTAGTTGGGCATGACGCGAATCGAGCCTTGATAGGTCATCGCCATGACACTCGCCCGGCCCGCATTCTTAAGTGGTTCGTAGAGTGCCCGTACCAAGGCCGTGAGCGAATAGGCGCTTATGTCTTGCGCAAGGTGATATCCTTCTCGACTGGTTTCGAGGAATCGTCCGGAAAGATCTTCGCCTTTCGCAAAGGCGACCGAATGCACCAGCACATCGAGAGCATCCGTCACATCCCCAATCCGCTCGGCCAACGCCGTTAGCGACCCATCGTCAGACACATCCAACGGCGCTACCAGTATGGGAGCATTGGACAAGTCCCCCACCAGCTTGTCCAGATTTTCCTTCAGACGATCATTTTGATAGGTGAGAATGAGTCGTGCACCCTCGCGATCAAACGCCCGCGCGATCCCCCAGGCGATGCTGCGCTTGTTAGCAATCCCCGTAACCAGGGCGGTTTTTCCCTCCAAGAGCCCCATTGCGATCTCCCCCTCCACATCATCAACCCCGTATCCTTCGTGATATGTTGGAGGAAATCCTGTCTTTTCGCAAGTTCCGGAACGGGAATGGTTGATGTGGGCGCGCAATCGGCGAACCAACCACAGCGCCACTGGCGGTGGCCCCAAAACGGGTGAAAAGAGGCGGCGCCCTTCCCTTTTCCGTCGCAGAATGGCCCCTCGGCATAATAACCATGCCCCTAGCAGCTTGTGTGCGTAGTCGGTCCGCGATGCCGTCGCTCCGCATGTAGAGTAGCCCGTTAACTCGACCCTCAG
>NZ_JABBVZ010000220.1 GCF_012933365.1 Sulfobacillus harzensis
TTGCCCATGGTGATCACCTCATTCGACTAGATTAGCATCGTCGAGTTCGAGGTGTCCATGGAACAGACTAACATCCACTTCGAGGTGCTTGCGCAACGCGCGATGCTCCGCCTGCAAGGCTTGCAGTTGGGCGACCAGCGCCCGGACGGCCCACACCTGGGCCCGGCGTTTGCCGGGCGAGGCCTCCAAGGCCCGCTGTTGCAACGCGCTCCAGATGCGTGGCGCCTCCTGCGCGGCGCGCGGGTGCCGGTGTTCCCGCAGCCAGGTCATCAGCTCGCTCAGCGCAATTTTGCGAGCCTCCACCGGGTCGGGCCAGGCGGCCAAAAAAGCCAGCGCGACGGGGCGGTCGATGTCCGCGAAGGCGACCAGGACCTGCGGATAATAACTCTTCAGGGCCGCCGTCAACTGGTTGGTCAAGCGCGTCGTCTGTTGAGTCAAGTCTTCGTCAATCCGCGTCAATTGGCGGAGTTCCACCCAGTCTTCGCTGGCGGGCCGCAAGGGCCGCAACTGATCGCGCTCTTGCCAGCCCAATCGCGCCAAAATCGCCGTATCCAAGCGGTCGGTTTTCGCGCCCGAGGGTTTACGCCGCGCATCGGACACCTTCGGATTGACCGGGTAGACCCAAAATCCCGTGCTGCTCAACCAATCGACGATCAAGCCTTGGGACGTTTCAATCACGACGTGCACATCCGACCGGATGTGCTGAGCCCAATCCACGAGCCGCGCTTCCAGCGCCTCCAAGGCCTCTCGGGTATGGGCGACCTGCCCCATCCAGAGAGCGTGGCCCAGGCGGTCTTGCACCACGACATCGTGATGGCCATCCGCCCAGTCCCAACCGACCACGATTTCCATGCACACAGCCTCCTTCGTGAGATGCCCCAAGGACGCACAAGCCTTATTTGTCACCAGACGTGGCAGGACCCGCAAATCGACCGGGCTATGAGTGGTTCCTTGGGTTACCGATTGTCCCGGAAAGGCGAATCTTTCGCCGGCGATCGGGTCGCGAGGAGCAGAAGCCTTTTCCGGGAATGGTCACCATCCATTCAATTTCATGATGGATGAAAGGATTCGACGAAATCCAGTGGTTCGTCGCAATCTTTGACAAAGTTATCCACCACTGAGACTAACAAATAAGGAGCCTCATCCAATGCCTGAAAACTTTCTCGCGATGCCCGATGTCGTGCTCGACTTTTGGGCTCCCTGGTGCCGACCGTGCAGGGCACTGGCTCCCATCGTCGAGCGGTGGGAACAGGACGGCCTCGTTCCCGTGATTCGCATCAATGTCGACCAGAACCCCGAGGCCGCGGGGCAATTTGGCGTCCAGGGCCTGCCGACCTTGATCCACCTGCGACAGGGACAGGAGGTTGGCCGCGCGACAGGTCAACGGCCGGAGCCTGAACTCAAGCGAGCGCTCAATCTTTCGTAGGGCTGGCGGCCCCGCCGGGGGCCGCTTGATGGCCGGGGTGCCTGAGGAGACCGTCACAGCAAGGAGTGAAGCCCATGGGGTTTTGCACGCTCGGTGGCGACGGAGTGGGGCGGGCAGATTGGCGCGACCACCTCATCGACCACCACCCGGGCGCGGAGCATTTCTCGAACGCCGAAGCCCGCGAGTTCTTCGAACGGCGGACGTCCCGTCCGCCCACGCCCGATGCCATCATTGACCGAAAGGATTGATTGTCATGGCCACCGTACCTGAAGCCCTCCCCGTTGTCGCGGAGCGCTGGGACTTGCCGGATGTCCTCCTCGTCCCGATGGATTCGCTGGACGCCTATTTCTCCCGGGTTTATCAGATTCCGTTGCTGACTCGCGAAGAGGAAGCGGAGCTTGGGACCGCAGTGCGGGCTGGCAACCGCGATGCGGCGCTCCGATTGGCCGTGCATAATCTCCGCTATGCTGCGTACCTCGCCCGCAAGTGGGAGGGCCGGAGTCCAGGGGAACCGGTGTGGTCGCTCGGCGATGCCGTGCAGGCGGCCAACATCGGTCTCTGGACGGCGGTTTACCGGTACGACCCCAGCCTTGCCCGATTCACGACGTATGCCCACTGGTGGATCCGTCAATCTTGGGACCGCGCCCGCAATACGTTTCTCTGGCAGGTGCGGCTGCCGGCTCACGCGGTCCGCGAATGGCATGCGTACCAGCAGGCGGTGGAGGCGTGGACACGGTCACGCCACCGAAAACCGAAACCCGAAGAGTTGGCGGAATTGTTGGGGTGGCCGCTTCGTCGGGTGGGCTTTTGGCAACAGTGGGCGGAGACCACCCAGCGACCGGCCTCGCTCGATGCCCTCGTGCTGGATGAAGACACGCCCCTCGGCGATCTCGTAGCCGGCTCCGCGGATGATGCCGTGTGGAGTCGGCTACAACACCGCGCGCAGCAAGAGGCGGT
>NZ_JABBVZ010000221.1 GCF_012933365.1 Sulfobacillus harzensis
GATTGAGTGTCCCAACTGACCCGTTGCGGCCGCAACGGGCTTCAGCCATACCTCGATTATTGTCAGCGAAGCCCCGGCCCTCCATTGGAGTCCGGGACTTTGCGCTTTGCAACCCTTTCGAGCCATTAGGTCCAGATGTGGGTAATGATTAGCCCCAGCGGGGCAGCCTCTTAGTGGACTAACTATTTCCCCTAACACTTCGACCACAACACAAATCACGGCCCTCCGCCTGGGCGTAGCAGTGCAAGCAGCCTTTCTCGTAGACCAGGCTCGCGTGTTGCATGCGCGGCACAAATCCTGAGTCTCCCCACGGATAAATCCGGGGGTTCCGGTCTCCTGTTGGCTCTCCAGGCTCCTGGGTCGCCCCTACACCATCCTAGGCCTCACACAACATTCTTCTGCATCGAGTGCTTACTATCCCGGTCGCAGACGAACCGCTCCGACCCTTTCGGGTGTTCTTGCGACGCAAGACTCTCGCGGCTTCTTTGTACTCGCAAGCCCGTCTGCAGAAGTGACTCCACTTCCGATTCCCGAAGAAATCTGCTTGCAAAAATAGTCTCGCTCAAAAGCCGATGCTCTTCAAGATTTTGGCCCTAACGGGCCAACGAGCTTATATCCCCATGCGTAAACGCCGGGGCTTTACGCCCGATTTTGGTAAGGACGCGGGTGACGCTTCGTGAATAATTGTGGCGAAACATCACTAAGTGTATTTCCACGCCCCGGTTATCCCGTCTCCTCATCCCGGCAGCGCCGCACCGCCTCCGGCCACGTCAAGCCATCGGCCGATCCCCAAAGTTCCAAAGCAGCCAAATACACATCACGCTCCATGAGGGACATCCCCGTCCAGCTCAGCACCACCTGGACATAGGATGCAATGCCCCGGCGGTCCAACGACGGGAGAATCGCCGA
This sequence comes from Sulfobacillus harzensis, assembly GCF_012933365.1. Classification (GTDB taxonomy): domain Bacteria; phylum Bacillota; class Sulfobacillia; order Sulfobacillales; family Sulfobacillaceae; genus Sulfobacillus_B; species Sulfobacillus_B harzensis. The sequence goes on from NZ_JABBVZ010000221.1 coordinate 910, forward strand.
CAAGCGTTCCAACCACTCTGCCAACATCACGGGATCCACGCGCGCCGACACAAAGCCGCGGTCGCACTCCTCAAACCACCGCCGCTGAGGCCCTTCGGCATACACCTGGGCACGGATCAGCGTCGCCGTATTCACCCACCGCTTGGGCAGGTCGTCGGCGGCTGGTTCCCCGTGGTCCGCAGCGACCAACGCATCGTAGCGGGCAAACCACGTTTCCGGCGCCGGAGCGGGTCGCATGGTCACACTGCCGTCCTCATTGCTTGTCACCACTAATTTTCCGTCATCAGGCACAAGAAAGGCGCGTCGCAGGGCCACAGGAACCGTTACGACGCCGCGGCTGGATTGATATTTGGCAATAGCCACAGTCGGACGATGGTTGGCGGCATAAGTGCGAAATTCTGCTGCCCGGTCCTTATCATCCGCCCCGCGCCCTGTCTGTTCAGCATCAGACATCTAATCGACTCCTTTCGGCAATCCTTGCGGTGCCTCTGTCTTCACATCATACCATGAGGGTCGCCGCGGAATCATAAGCCCGGAGGCCGCATCCGACAGAACTGACTTGTGTCCGATTGTCCGCCGTCGATCCCCGTGAATCCAGACACCGCAAGCGGTTTCGGATTGGGGGCCACGAAGGGGGACTGTGCCGGTCAGCGAGGCCATCGCGAAAACACGACACAAGGAGTCGATCACCCAATTATGTAGCGGATACCGTGTTATAATGACGCAAGACAGCTATCGAGAAGTGAGGGTCGCGATGAATATTGTCGAGCCGATCCGGAACCCCACAGACATCCAGGCCATCAAGGCGCAGTTGCATGCGACCAATCTGCGAGATTATGCGTGGTTTGTGCTAGGAATTAATACGGGATTCCGCATCAGCGACCTCTTGCGGCTCAAAGTTGGCGATGTGCGGTTGTCGAAGTCGCGATGGGTCGACCGGCTCCGGGTCACGGAACAGAAGACGGGCAAGCAGAAGGAGTGTCCCTTAAGCGACGCCATTAAAAAGGCGCTGGGGGAATATCTCGCCACGCGCCCCGACTGTCGCCTGACGGACCCCTTGTTCCCCTCGCAAAAAGGGGGCCGGCCCCTGCGGCGGCAAGCGGCCTGGGCCATCCTGAAAGAGGCGGCCGCCGCCGTGGGATTCACGGATCCCATTGGCACCCACACGCTGCGCAAGACGTTCGGCTACCACGCCTATCGCCAAGGCATCGACATTACGCTGCTCCAGGACCTCTTTAACCATGCCGAGCCGCGGGTGACCCTGCGGTACATTGGCATCAACCGCGATCAACGGGATGCCGTGTACCTGTCGTTGGATTTATGACCCCGGGATTGCGTCCGTCATAAAATGTGGGTAAACTACACATAGAAATACAGGTGCATGCCATCCGGCCCATGCCGAATGACGTGCAGAGCTCCGAAGTCTGCGATCGATTGACGAAGAGCGACATCGAGTAACC
>NZ_JABBVZ010000222.1 GCF_012933365.1 Sulfobacillus harzensis
CTCCCGAGCCCATGCCAGCGACATCTCTCGCGCCGGGGTGGTCTTTGAGTCGCACGCCTCACGAATGACCGCGAGTTCCCCCTGCGACCGCAGGGGGATATTCAGCTGGGGATGAAAGAAACGATACCCATTGCCGATCCGCGGCGGGTTTGCGTCATCATGCCATCCTCCCGAGAACGAAATGGTCACTCGTGACCGCCGATGGCCTAGGAAAGGAGATGCGTGTGGAAACTGGGGAGATGAACGCCATAGACCGATGAGAGGCCGCGTGAGGCGCTTGCCCGTTTACCCGGCCAGTCCGACAGGCTTACCAAGAAGGGATTCCGTGCCTTGCCGCCTCACGCATGATCGCTTGTCCCCACCATCCCCACAATCCACAAGGGGTTCCCCCCGCACCCCCTTCCCCAAGGACGACGGCGACGGGTCGGCGCTTTCGCGCCCTCTCCTAACATACATAGAAGGGTGCCCGGTCTTCCAGGCACCGCAACCCCCACAGAACCCAGCGTGCGGATTTCCCGCACTAGGCTCTTCGACCAGAGATTCACAGAATCGCGTAATGCGGCAAAGCCGTATAAGGAACCGACATTTTCGGACGCTTGAGCGGAAACCGCTGCAGGATGCGCCAGAACGCCTGCCAACTGACCTGGCTCTTCTGGCTGCGTCGACTGAGCATGCGGCGCCAATACCGCAGGACGGCCAGGTAGACTTGGTTCATACTCCACCAATTGCCGGCCACACCGAAATAGGCATAGTGCCCTTGCAGGAGTTGGTTAATCCAGTACGCTTGGTCCTCGATGCGCTCGTGAAGGATGTCGCGCATCCGGGCTTGCAAACGTTGCAGGGTCCGCCGTTGTCGTGACTTCTCCGTTTTCCGCCCGACCATGAACCCGCCCTTTCGATTCCGCGTGCAGTAGTGCGTGAACCCGAGGAAGTACAGGGTGTCCGGCTTCCGACGGCCTTGCTGCTCGGCGCGGTGCTGAGCGTGGCGCCCAAACGCAATCAGGCGCGTTTTCGTGGGTTCCAGTGTGAGGCCAAACTTGTTGAGCCGCTGGCTCAACACAGCCTGAAACCGCTCGGCATCCCGCTGATGCTCGAAGCACACGACAAAGTCGTCCACGTAGCGCACGAGGTAGGCCTCACCCGCCAACCGCGGTTTAATGGCCTTCTCAAACCAGAGGTCGAGCACATAGTGCAGGTAGACGTTACTCAGCAGCCCGCTGATGCTGCCTCCCTGCGGAGTGCCCCGGTCGCTCGGCTGTAATTCTCCCGCTTCGAGGGCTCCGGCTTTCAACCAACGCCGAATGAGGCTCAGCACGCGCGGGTCACCCACGCGCTGTGCCATAAACTGCATCATCCAGCCATGGTCGAGACTCCCAAAGAAGTTCTTGAGGTCCGCCTCGAACACCCAGTTCACCGGTTTGGTCATGAGGATTTGGTGGAGCGTCGCGAGGGCATGGTGCGCGCCCCGACCGGGGCGCCCGCCGAACGACACCGGCAGGAAATCCTGCTCATAGATGGCGGACAGGACGTCCGCCACACTCCGTTGGAGCGCCCGGTCGGCAATCGTGGGCACGCCCAGCGGACGCTTGGCATCTTTTCCCGGCTTGGGAATCCAGACCCGCCGTACCGGCGGGGGGTGATACCCTTTGCGGTGCACGGCGCTCAGGACCTCCCGACTCCACTGCGGAAATGTGTCCACGGCCTCGTCATGCGCGACGCCATCGACCCCGGGCGCGGTATCCCGGTGCATCTGGTGCAGGGCTTGCCATAGGCGTTCCGACGTCAGATGATGCGCCAGTGAGGTAAATTGTAGCGTCGGTTCCCGACGCGCCTTGTCTGCTATGCGTTCTAATCCCGTTGTCATGGTACGGTACTCCTTCCCTTGAATGAAGGCCGGTCTCTCTCCCCTTGAATGGAGACCATGTTGCCTTAGAACGCGCCTCTGTTCGCTGACCCCTTCCCCATGTAGTCGGCTTTCCCGACCGCAGAGTAGTATGAGTCAGTAAGACTTCCGGCCAGTCATCGCGAGGTCCTTGCTTTGTGAGGCTTGTTCCCCGCTATCCACCGGGTGGTGGAAACCGCCGGATCTCCCTTGTTCCCAAGAAACCCCTTGGTCGCATGCTGTAGGTACCAACCCCGGAAGTTCCCCGCTCGCCTCGCCAACGCGGCGAGTGGGATGCTGCCTTCTCCCTCGGGGGACAGAATCGGCAACTTCGACTCCGCAGTGATTTCGGGGCTATTTCCCTGTTCACGTGATTCCGGCCTACGACCTCCCTGTCTACGCTTCGCAGACGGAGTT
>NZ_JABBVZ010000223.1 GCF_012933365.1 Sulfobacillus harzensis
ATTTTCACTCGTCCGAGGCCCGGGTTCCATCTAATACATTTTTCTAATGACACGGGCCCTCCATCGACCACTGGACTCTGGGTATGCCTTGCAAGTCGGAGACTCCCTGGGCGAGAAAATCCCAGGGCCCCGCCAAGAATCGTGGGCTTCCCATCCTCGGCGTCACGATTAACGGGTAAAAGCCCAGCGAAGAGCGTCGAAGGCGGTGGCCACCGGTACCCACCGAACCTCGCCGAACGTCGGGTTGAAGGTCTCTTTGAGGAGATCGAGGGGAACTCCCTGAGGCAGGACGATGGTGTGTCGGCCCCGGTTCAAGGCTGCCATCACCAGCGCTATTATGTCGGTCGGCGTGGTCACATCGCCCGCCAAGGTCAACCCGCCAATAACCGCCAGGGCTTTTGGTAGCGGCTTTCGGAGCCAAGCCGAGACCAACGCCATCACCAACGCCAGTTCTCCATTCCCTTTAAGGTCTCCCGGACCTCCCACCCACTGAACGCCCATGCCCTCCCAGCGTATGAGCGATGCAATGCCCAGTTGATGGCCATGCGAGCCGATAAAGAATTGGGCGACACGAAAGACCCCCTCGGCCCCCCGAATCCCATCGTCCGAAAACACGCCCGGTTTCTGCGTGCCCCCTTCGGCCAGGGCCACTTGTGCCACCGCCACCTCAGAACTTAGCGCTCCCGTCACCGAATCCGTTTCCCCCACCACGGTCGTGCATTCCCCGGGCCGCGGCCTTTGATTCAACTGGCGGTCCAGTGCCGTTTCAATGCGCGTCCGACCATCGGTCTTAACCGGCACTCCCTGATACCCGACCAAATAGGGCGCGAACTCGCCTGGCTCCATCTTCATTAACTGTTCATGGATCCGATGGCGCGATTCCGCCACAATGCTCAAAAGCTCCTCGGCCACACGTTCGTCCACGACCCCGTCTGGAAACACGAGCTTAAAGAGGCCACGACCCAGTCGATCCAGAGCGGCCACATCGCGCCGCGTCAGATGCCCGGGAAAGGGCCATCGCTGTTGAACCCCATCCCATACGGTGTCGTAGGGTAAATCCCGAAGTGCCAGCATGACTTCGCCAAAATAATCGGAAGCCAACGCATGCTCCGGTTGCAGGGCGGCCGGCGTGAGTTTCGGGAATTCCCATCCCGGTATAAAGCCATGCAACCGATCGAGGACGGCCGTGTCTTGAAGTTCCTTCGGGAGCACCTCAAAAAGGTGGCGATACCGGGCAGCCGGATGTCGGCCTTCCACCTCGAGGTTCCCCAGAAAGACGAGCGAGGTATCGGCCCCGTAAGACGCGCGGCCGCGGGAGAATTGCCCGCTTTCCATGTAATCTTTTAAGAGGCTCAAGGTGGCCCGGTTCTGGCTAAAGCGGAGCCGAGAAATTTCGTCGAAGATAATCACCCGGCGGCTTTGGATGAGTCCCGCACGCCCGGTCGCAAGATTGACGAAAAGGTTGGCGGGCGTCGCCCCGCCGCCGGCCACGGTGTACGCATAGGGGGAGAGATTACGCAAAAGATGCGTCTTTCCCGTATTTTTCGGCCCGAGTTCCACCAGGTTGACGTTCCGCTCCACCAACGGCACCAAGCGTAAGAGATAGAGACGAGTTAGGCGTTTCCCCTCCGCCTCACCGCGAATCCACTCGGGACAATATCCGGCGGACGCCAACAATAGATCAATCCACTCTTCCACAGAAAAGGCCCGACGGGCTTCAATAAAGCGATCCACGTCAACAGAGGCTTGATAGGGCTGAAAGGCCGTGATGGTCGGCGGGTGCTCCGCCATCCAGCCATCGGCCTCACCGACAAATGCTTCCGGCTCCTCGTCGTTCAAGGGGGGCACGGGCGGATCCGGGGAAGCATACATATGGACGCGGCTCACCGTCACCCGCCCCCAAAGCCCGCCGCTTAACAAGGCGGGAAATTCCTCTAAAATCACCGCATCCATGGGGAAGGCCTGTTGGAATGCCGCCAGATGCCCGGTCGTCACTCCCGATTCCACATCGACCGACACTTCCAGATAGTCCAGCAAATCCACCGTGCCTTCCCGTAACAGCTGGTATTTCAGCCCTTCGCGGTTTCGGGTGGTGGGGAAATGTTGTTCCACTAAACGACTCGCTTGAGAGACGCCATAGAGGCCGATCAGATATTCGGCTAAAAAATCGGGCAACTGGCCGCCAAGACGCGCGCGCGACCCAGCCCGTCGATTCCGGAGCACAGGGCCAAAGACCCGCCGCGCCCGTGCGACTAGGTCATCATCCCCACCCGTCACCCGTTGAACCATGGCCCCTCCT
>NZ_JABBVZ010000224.1 GCF_012933365.1 Sulfobacillus harzensis
AGCCGCTTGCCGCTACGCGGCAAGCCCCAAGACCTTGGTCTTAGGCTAGTAGGCTAATTCTTTTTATACGAGGAGGTCACCGCCATGTCATCCGTTCCGGACCAGACTCCCAAAGTCCGCGAAATCCACTTCCATGTGGGCGTGGCGCGGTGGAGGCAAAGTCTCGCTGAGATTGTCACACCGCTGATTCCCTTGCTCGACGCACAGATTGAACCTTGGCCCGGGGTCTTCGGGAGTCCCTATGCGATCACGACCCGTCAGATCCGGTCGCCCTGGACCGCCTGGCTCCACCAGGCGCAGCACGGGCGGTGCTTTTGGTGCCACAACCCCTTATCGACCAAGACCAGCACCGTCGAGCATGTCCTGCCGTATGAAGGGGCCATCTGGCCCACCGCTTCGCGGGTGGAGCAATTGCTCAGCCTCCGGCTCAGCCACAGCGCTTGCAATACGGCCTATGCGGCCTGGCGGGCACAGCAAAATCCTGCGGCGCTCCAGGCGATGGACGAGCGCCTGCTCCACCTCATCCAGCAGACCATACGGGCTTACCCGATTTTCCAACTCTACGGCTATCAGCAGCATCGCCCGCTGGCCCTGCTGAATGATGGCTAGTGCCCCTCGACACAAAGTCCCGCGGTTAAATGTCAAGACCCATTTTTCTCACGGGACAGCCGGAGAAAGCCATGCTGAACTAGACCGTCCAGAAAGGAGGTGGTAGGAAATGGCAAATCGGTTGTCGGTCCCCTTAGTGCGGCATCAGCTTCCTTGCGTCGTAGATTTGGCCTCGGGTCAGCATCCCGTAGACCACGCCGACCAACTTGCGTGCCGTCAAGACCAGCGCTCGCTTATGTGCGTGGTGCCGGGCCTCACGGTACTTCTTCGCGTAAAAGGCTTTGAAGTGTGGGTCCCGCACACGGACTCTCTCGGCCGCTTCGACGAAGTCGTGCCGCAAGTAGACGTTGCCCGACCGTGTCAGCGGTCGGATGTCGGCATCAAAGTCCCCCGATTGGTGGGGGCGCCACGTGAGCCCGGCATATTTGGCCAAGGCATTTTCCGAGGTAAACCGTTCCACGGGGCCGATTTCGGCCAGCAAGCCCGCGCCGTAGACCGGGCCAATCCCGGGAATCGTGGTCAGGGTTTGGCGAAACGCTTGGAAATCCCGAGCAATCACTGTGTCCAATTCGCGTTGTTGGCGTTCCAAGGCCCGGATGGTGTCCAGATGCAGCACCAGACTTTGCCGTCGGGCGTCCCGCTCCTCCGGGTGCAGCCGGAAGGCGCGCTGGGCCAAGCGATGCAGGGTCTGGGCAATGTCCTCTGGCGCCTTCAACCGATTGCGGCCCACCGCGGCGATTTCCGCCGCGAGATCCGCCAGGGGGGTCTGGGCCAGCGTGTCGGGCGTATAGCGTGCCAACACGGCTTGGGACGCCAGGCCGAAAACGTCCGAGAAGAAGGGCTCCTTCGTGTGGGCGTACTGGCCCCAGACACAGAAGAGCTGGGCCAGGGCGCGATTCTTTTCCTGGGTGATCAACCGGCTGACTTGCCGGCGATGGCGCGTCAATACTTGCAACGCGGCATAGCGCGGATCGGGTGGCGTCCACGGCACCACGCGCCCAAAGCGGAGGACATCGGCAATCAGCTGCGCGTCCGCGCGGTCCGTTTTGCCTCGGTCCACCTCGGTCTCGCCGAACTTCGCGACGACTTTCGGATTCAGCACGTACCAGGTGGGCTGCCATGGTTGCAGACGCGGCTCTTGGACCAACCATTCCATCAGCGGCGCATGGTACACCGACGTGGCTTCGACGCCCACGGCCAGCCGCGCGTACGGCGCGGCCTGGCTCTGCAGCCAGGCGACCAATTGCTCTCCACCCTCGCGATGATTGGGAACGGTCGTTCGGGCGACGATGCGGCCATCTACCTCCATGGCACAGACCACGTGGTTCCCGAGACTCGTGTCAATGCCCACGTACAACACAGTCTCCACCATGTTTCACCTCCTTTCGATGAGGGATGCATCGGGAACCGGATTTCGCCGACGCGCCAACGCCTTCGTTGCGACCTCGCTTATAAGCCGTCATCCCCGACCGCGGTGTGCGATAGACCGGTGCCACGGGCCTCCCCGGTGGGGCTAATCATTACCCACATCTTGGATAGCGCAAACGAACATGCGGAGTCTCATCCAAACGAGCTAATTCTCTTTGGATGAGGCTCTTGCGAGTTTTTTGCCGGGTGCAAAGATGTTATTGGACTTGTCAACAGTTTGTTTTTGGG
>NZ_JABBVZ010000225.1 GCF_012933365.1 Sulfobacillus harzensis
GCCGCTTGCCGCTACGCGGCAAGCCCCGAGACCAAGGTCTTGGGCTAGTAGGCTAATTCTTTTTATACGAGGAGGTTCTTATGAGAAATCAGCGTGCGTCAGTGGTGTGGATTGGCCTCATCGTCGGCATTGCGCTCTGCGCCTTGCTCGCAGCCGAAGGGCTGTGGTGGGCACCCCTCCTTCTGGGTTTCGGGTGGGCGTTCGTGGCGACTGGTCGGGGAGCGCAATTTGGCGGGTCGCTCCTCATCGGTCTTCTCGGATATGGTCTTGCTTTGGCATGGCTTGACCACGGTGCTCCCCTGGCCAAAGACGCGGTCGTCACCGCCGAAATAATGGGCTTTGGCCACGCGGGCTTTCTCGTCTTCCTCGCGACCGCCCTACTCGCCGCTTTGTTGGCAACAGCCGGAACCTGGCTGGGACGGGCGGTGCGGTTGATGGTCCGTCCCCCCAAACCCCGCTACCGCTTCCGACCCGGGGACTGGGAATCGCGCTAGGATGCCGGTGATAGGCTCTGAAATTCCTGCGTCAGGGAATGCTGCAATCCAAGATACCTTCCCACTACCCCGGATGCAAAGCCAGCAAAGTGGCTCACCGCGTTGGATAGGTTGTTTTGGTTGCGCGACCACGCCGCTTCCTGTTGGTTGATAGCCGAAACATCCGATGAAAGGCCATATGCGACGGTGGCCGACCCGTTGGCAATCGCCTGGAAGCTGGACAGTTCGTCCGAGAAGGCTGTATCGATCTGGCTGGAGTTGTTCACAAGCCCCTGAGCCGCCGATTCGATGTTGGCCAGCGACGCGTTCCTCAGGGTCGGAGTGGCAGAAATCAATCCCAACGCGGTGGACAGGGCGGACACATCCGTCGAGAGCTGAGACGCATCCTGTTGCAATGAGCTGAAGGCACTCTGTCCGTTGGCCACATTATTGGCAAAGCTGACGCTCGGACTGTAGCCAAACAAGGAGATGCCATTTTGATACGCGCTCAGCGCTTGGTTGGCATAGTCCACTGTCGAGTTGTAGTCGTTGGTGTAGCTGGTGATATCGTCGGATATGGCGACCACCGCCTTCGAAAGCGCCTGAACGCGGGACAGATCAGCCTCTCCGGTGATAATGTCAGCCACATACTTCCGGGCCAGCGGGTAATGGGAATCTCCCGCGGCCACTTTTCGAAAATCAGCGGTGGCCTTCCCATAATGACCCTGGTGGTACAAGGTGAGCGCGAGATTGAAGTAGTGGGCTGACGCCCCCAGCGCTTGAGCCCGTTTCTCGACCCCCTGGGTATCCATGTTAGGCCAAGCATCTTTGGCATCGCGTGCCTCAGCCTCCGCCAGCTTCCAATGATCCTGAAGGAGCGCTTGATGCGCTTTGCCGAGATCGGACGTCGCCGTGTGATACCGTTGAAAAGCATACCCGCCTGTGAGAAGCACCAAAGAGGCTGCCGTCCCTAGAATGGCCAGGCCACGCCGACGCGGCCCCTCAGTCCGCGCCGCCGCCTCTCGGTAAAGGGGAATAGGTCCCACTTTGATGTCGGCCCCGCAGGCAGGACAGCGGAGAGCGCTGCGCTTCATCGCCGTGCCGCACTGCGGGCAATATAGCGCCTTGGGAGATTCGCCAGCGGAAATCATCATCACACCCGTTCAAGGAAATGTGACGAAATTCGACAAGTCGGTAAACAATTCCTCTCCCTGAATAAAGCGGCGATAAATTATCCCTTCGCGCTATATCTTAGTGCATGAAATATCGCAGGAATAGCGAAGTCCTTGCCGGCAATCCGGCGCGGACTTCGCTGATCGTCCTCCCCTAACGGTTGACGGTGCTCATATCCGCATAGCGCGCACCCGCCGTCGAACCGGTCGGAAACGCATCTGATATGCGCTGAAGCTCGGCCGGACTCCAGTGGATCGTGACCGCCTGGGCATTTTCTTCGAGATATGTGCGGCGCTTCGTCCCAGGAATGGGAACAATGTCGTCCCCCTGCGCCAAGACCCAAGAGATCGCCAATTGAGCCGGCGTGGCTCCCTTGGCCTCTGCCATTTCCTGAATGATTTTCACCAACTGCAAATTCTTTTGGAAGTTCTCGCCCTGAAAGCGGGGATGGTGGCGCCGAAAATCGTCTTCCGGCAAATCTTCGGGGCGCTGAAACCGTCCTGTTAAAAATCCGCGCCCTAGGAGCTTTTTCAAAAATTGACCCGGACGGCTCCGCGGACGGGTGTCAAAATTCGCTGGGGTGGGCGGCCATTT
>NZ_JABBVZ010000226.1 GCF_012933365.1 Sulfobacillus harzensis
AATGGCCGCCCACCCCAGCGAATTTTGACACCCGTCCGCGGAGCCGTCCGGGTCAATTTTTGAAAAAGCTCCTAGGAATTGAGACAGTCGAGGCCAGCCTTGACATGCCGACTGTCTCAGAGGAAACCCATGGACGTTGGGAGGTCCGTCTGTCCACACTCGGGGGCCGGGTGCTAAACAGCCATGGCCGGCCATTAACGGCGTACCCTCCCGGCCGCCAGAGCAAGCTCAGAATGGCGGTGGACGTTTTCGATCCTTTGGCACATACGGCTCACGTACTGCATCAGCTCGGCATCCAAACAAGCTTCTGGGATGGAAGCACCCCCATCTTGCATCCGCTGGTGGTGGGGGAGGGCATTCCCCTAACGAGTGCCCTTTGGGAGTCCATACGTCAGGCCACTCACCAGGGTATTCCGGTGTTGGTGCTGGCACAGCCACCAGGATGGACCGGAGGCCCAAATTTGGCCGTGGACCATCAAGTGATCACGACGTCGTTTCCACGGGCCTTGCACCACGGGGTTTTTGCAGGGATGGCGGATGGCGGGCTAAGCTGGTGGCGCGGCGCCCACGAGGTGGTCGCGGAAGGTCTTCTCCCCAAGCCAAGAAGCGCCCATGCTTTGGTTATCGCCGATGGAGGCCAAGCTCTCGGTGGCGCGACATTGCTGTGTTGGCAAGACTCCCTGGGCCCGGTGTGGTTTTGCCAATATCCCGTTGTTGCGCGAAGTGCTGAAGAGCCTATGGCAGCCATGCTGCTGGACAACTTAATGACGGCGTTGTCACGACCCCCGGCACAACGTGAGATCACCTGCTGGGGCCCCATAGCGGCCCATGCTGTCCAAGCCGTCGGATTGGTGCCGTCAACCGACCTCTCTATCCCGTCATCCCCGGATGGCGTCTTGCTCATTGATTTTACCGATAGCGAGGCGACCGAAGCGATGGCGGACCACATCGATGCTCTTCAACAGTGGGTGAGGGGAGGGGGACAATTATGGATTCACGGCGCTGACGTCCACACATCTCCCCTCGTCTCTCGGATCACGGGATGGGGCCCCTACCTGGTTGACGTGCCCGACGACTTGCAGCATAGCGCCCTAAATACGAATCGGACCCGCATATCCGATGGGCTCAGCAATGTCGACTTAGACTGGACCGAAGACGCCGGGATGCCGCCCTTAGTGACGAAAGCGTGGAAAGGGCTCCCGAAGAGCGCCGTGCTGGTCGAAACCGCGGCGGTGGATTGGCGCAACTACGGAGCAAAACCCGAGCAAATCAAAACAGCCTCGACCCTGAAAAGTCAAGGTTGGCCACCGGCGGCGGTTCTCTGGCAACGGCAACTGGACCACGGTCTGGTGCTAATAGACCAACTGCACTGGGAAACGTCCGGCAGCCTGGGGCTCACTATATTGGCACGCATTGCCGCCTCCCTTAGGCAAAAGCCTTAGTGCGTCCGGTTAGGGCACACTGATGGTCTCAGGGGAGAGATAGGGATCCCGTGTGCGCCGTCGATATGGCGGCGGAATTCGGACACAGTTTACGTCCGATAAGCCGGAGATTGGTAACCTCCCGTCGTATGGCGTCGGACGCAATCATCGCACCAAAAAAGGAACTTCCCTGAACCTCCATGAAAAGGCTAGTTGACATAATCTGTCAACTCGCCCCTCGAATGGAGGTTTTGTATGGGCGTGTACGTCACCCAATCCGGCGAGCCGTGCCCCTGCGCCGACTGCCGCGATCCCGTCTTTCCGTCCTTGAGTTACCCGCATTATGTCCCCTATCGGTGTCGGATTTGTGATACGGAAGTCCACGGCATCGGCATGCCCGGCGGCTTGTGCTGGGATTGTGCCCACACCGTGGGCTTGTTGTTTGGCATTTTCGCGGACGGCCTGCGCCTGGCGCTGGGCACGTTTACGGGACCATCGTGGGCTACGGAGCGTGCCACGTGGTTTGAATCGAAAGGAGCGACCGTCAATGGGACACCTGTGGCGGCAACTGGAACACGAAGCCCACGCACTCAGCGAGACGTTGGAAACCCTGGCCGGAACCGCGGCCCAGCAACGGGAACACCCCGAGATAGCGCGCCGGGCGCTCTTGAGTCTGTTGGACGATCTCGATGGGTGGACGTGGGACGTGGAAATCGCGTGCCAACAATTGGCGGCTCGACGCCCCACCCAACGGCAGGCGGAACAGGCCATGATTTTCGCCTTT
>NZ_JABBVZ010000227.1 GCF_012933365.1 Sulfobacillus harzensis
TTCTCCGCCTCCCACCTATCCTGTACACGCGGCCCGAACGACCCATAGCAGGCTGCAGTCAAGCTCCACGGGGTCTTTCTGTCCAGTCGTCAGTACCCTGCATCTTCACAGGGCTTGCAATTTCACCGAGTCTCTCGTTGAGACAGTACCCAAGTCGTTACGCCTTTCGTGCGGGTCGGAACTTACCCGACAAGGAATTTCGCTACCTTAGGACCGTTATAGTTACGGCCGCCGTTGACTGGGGCTTCGGGTTGGGGCGTGAACCCCGCTCCTTCACCTTCCAGCACCGGGCAGGCGTCAGCCCCTATACGGCGTCTTACGACTTCGCAGGGACCTGTGTTTTTGGTAAACAGTCGCTTGGGTCTCTTGTGTGTCCCCGGCCCGAGACCGGGCCGGGCCCCCTTCTTCCGAAGGTACGGGGGCATTTTGCCGAGTTCCTTAACGAGAGGTCACTCGCGCGCCTGAGGCTTCTCGCCTCGCCTACCTGTGTCGGTTTCGGGTACGGACTCCATCCGTCTCCCCCTGCGCTTTTCTGGAGCCCCACGCCGGCGACTATCGGCCCCCCTCGCGGGGGACCGTCGGGCCCGAAGGCCACGCCCACAACCAACGGGGCGCTTCTCGACGCGGGACTGTCCCGCAGGCTTCGCCAACGGATGGAGGTCACGGAATCTCCACCGTGTCTCCATCGACTACGCCTTGACGGCCTCGCCTTAGGTCCGACTAACCCGGAGCGGACGATCCTGGCTCCGGAACCCGGCGGCTTTCGGCGGGGATGATTCGCACATCCCTTTTCGCTACTCATACCGGCATTCGCACTCCCGTGGGGTCCACCCCGCCTTCCAGCGGACCTTCACCCCCCACGGGACGCTCCCCTACCCCATCTCGGCCGGACGGCCGAGACAGTCGCCGTTTCGGTACACCACTTAGCCCCGAACATTATCGGCGCCGGCGGACTGCGACCAGTGAGCTATTACGCACTCTTTCAAGGATGGCTGCTTCTAAGCCAACCTCCTGGCTGTCTGGGCCCATCGACGTCCTTTACCACTCAGCGGTGATTTAGGGACCTTAACGGACGATCTGGGCTGTTGCCCTTTTGACCCTGGAGCTTATCCCCCAGCGTCTGACTCCCACAAGCGGTCCATCGACTTTGTCGTTTGCGAACAGGCAGTAATCCCGGCGGGACCCCTTCCATTCACAGAGCGCTACCCCGATGGACGCGATCTTGGAGGCTCGCCCTCAAGCGATTTCGGGGAGAACCAGCTATCTCCGTGTTCGATTGGCATTTCACCCCTAACCGCCGCTCATCCCAGCCCTTTTCAACGGACACGGGTTCGGCCCTCCATCCCGGGTTAAGGGGACTTCAGCCTGGCGCCGGCTAGATCACACGGTTTCGGGTCGACCGATCCTCACTCACGCCCTGCACGGACTCGCTTGCGCTCCGGCTGCCCCCCTCCCGGGGGTTAACCTTGCGGGGACCGGTCACTCGCCGGTTCATTCTTCAATAGGCACGCCATCATCCCCCAAAGGGACTCTGACGGGTTGTCAGCACACGGTTTCAGGGTCTCTTTCACTCCCCTCCCGGGGGGCTTTTCACCGTTCCCTCACGGTACTCTCCACTATCGGTGTCAAGAAGTCGGCAGTCTTGGGTGGTGGGCCACCCTGCTTCCCACCGGGTTTCACGAGCCCGGTGGTACTTAGGCGCATGCTGCACAGCCTTCCGGGGCCGGACCGACGGGGCTTTCACCCACTTGGGCGCTGCATTCCAACAGCTTCAATCCGGCGGCCCGGACGGGCCGCGGGCGGGACCTGGAGGCCGCCCCCAACATGGCCTGCAACCCGGATCGACAGGGCCTCCAGCCCGGTCAAGGCCGATCCGTTTAGACAAGGCTCCGGTTCGCTCGCCGCTACTACGGAGTTCGCGTTTGCTTTTCCGATTGCGGTACTGAGATGTTTCAGTTCCCGCATTCTGCCCGGTCATCTCCGTTGAGATGCCGTCTCGGCCGGTCGGCCGAGGGGTTGCCCCATTCGGTGATCCTCAGATCGACGCCTGCGACGCGGCTCCCTGAGGCGTATCGTTGCGTGCCACGACCTTCTTCGCCTTCTTGCACCCGAGGCATCCCC
>NZ_JABBVZ010000228.1 GCF_012933365.1 Sulfobacillus harzensis
TAATGTCCCACTGCGGTCGTCAAGGGTTAGTCGTCTGCTCTATCATTTCAGTCAACCTGACTTTGACGAATCCCTGGGATTTAGCGGGAAAGCATTTTCCTCACAACGTAGAGACCGCGTGTAGCAAAGGCTTCGAGTTCTGAAAAAGCCTCACATGAATTATTCAAGGAAATTGGCGGCACTCGCCCCGTGGTCTTCATCGCCTTGACCATTGCGACCACGTGCCGCTGGCGCTCGACGACGATTTGCCGCAGAAGGCGCACGGTGGAGAACCAACTGTCGAATTACCATTGGTTCCCTGTTTTGGGCCATGTGTGACGAAGTGGCGGACTTACGCTTCGTCGAAGCGTGGTTTTGCTGATTGCCGGAACAGCACCAGCGGTCTTTCGGCGCTGTTGACTCGTCTTAGAGCACTTGTGGTGGGGTATGGCGAACGGAACTCCATCAGAAAATGCGAAGAGAGGGTCAAGGCAAGAACGCGTGCTTTTCGGGGGAAAGCGTGAAGGTGGCATAAGAAAGCACTCTATTACCAATTCTGGAGACGGTCCTTGGGAATCGAACCCAACTCTGAAGACCGGGTCTTCAGACACTCGGTTTGCAGCCGAGGGAGCCCTCCAGGGCCCGATGACCGTCATGCTACCGATTATGCTGCGGAGGAATGGATGTATTCAATAGTCATGCAAATACTGCATCAACATGGCCGGTCGAGGTATGTCCGGTTCGACTAAAGACAGACTATGGTTGAACAGAACGACTTGAGGAGGCATCGTCAATGGCTTTAGTCGGTCACGTGTCGCCGGACTTTTCCATGCCGGCAATCTTTCCTGATTTAAAAACAGGGGTCGTGTCATTGGATCAATATCGCGGTCAATGGCTCGTCCTATTCTTTTACCCACATGACTTTACCTTTGTCTGCCCCACCGAAATCGTCGCGATTTCGGAGACCTATGGCGCCTTTCAAAAATTGAATACGGCCGTTGTGGGCGTGTCGACAGACAGCACTCACGTCCACAAAGCGTGGATGCAACGGGATCCGAATGATGGGGGCATTGGTCGGTTAGCCTATCCTTTGGCGAGTGACGGCACGCACGAGGTGTCCCGTCGCTATCAGGTTTATGTTCCACAGGAAGGGGCGGCGTATCGCGGGCTCTTTATTATCAATCCTGAGGGGCAGGTCGAGTACGAGGTCGTCCATAATCTCAATGTTGGCCGCTCGGTGGACGAAGTGTTGCGGGTTCTCCAGGGTCTGCAATCAGGCGGGCTTTGCCCCGTCAATTGGCATGCCGGAGACAAACTGCTGGAAGCCTACTAATAGAACCGGACGCCAGACTAGGGAACCCGGCCTTAGGTTTGCTTGGACATCGACTGGGGTTTGCGAGGTTGTCCCAGACTTCGTAGATTTTGATTCCGTAGAGTAACGCCGTTTTTCTCCGATTTCCAGCACCGTGGTAGATTTGAAAGCGACGAAACCAACAAATCCCAAGGAGGACAACGCAATGGCTCACCATCATATTACCCAGGCGACCAGATAATCCAAGCCCTGCAGGTCCCGCGGACGCGGGCCGGAGAAGTTAGTCCGATGCTGTTTGACCGGTACCAACAACATGAAAAGATCTTGGTGGGTCGCGGAAAACTTGGCGGAGCGATGACCGAAGGCGGCCGCGCTGCTGAGCGACGCCGAAACGGATATCTTGGCCTATATGGGATTCCCGTCCGAACATTGGAAGCAAATTGCATCAACGAACCCCTTGGAACGGCTCAATCGCGAAATTGGCCGGCGGACGGACGTCGTGGGGATTTTTCCGAATCGGGCGGCAGCCCTGCGCCTGGTGGGAGCCGTGTTGATGGAGTACAGCAACGAAAGGGCGGTGTTCCGGCGCCGGTAGTTCAGTCAGACGTCGATGGAAAAGCTCCGCGCCGGCATGAACGCGCAAGACGAGTTGCCGGAGTCTTCGCAACAAAAGCTCGCGTAACCGGTCGCCAGGAAACCGAAGTTTTTACACCACTAGTATACTAATTCTGGAACCTCACGGTTCTGAGACCTCATCTCTCAGCGGCTGTCGGGGTAC
>NZ_JABBVZ010000229.1 GCF_012933365.1 Sulfobacillus harzensis
AGTAAGACAAAGAAAGGGGATTACAGTCTCACACTTGAGGGACTAAAAAACTGTCTTGACAACGGGGTCCACTTTACCCTGACCTGCGCCGCACTCTTAGGACACTCGGGACGCCCAATCCCCGTATCACCGGGATTCCACCCCGGCCGGAAGTTTTAGGCCCAAGGGGCCCAAGGACGTAAGCCTTTTGCAAGAATGACAGCGCGTGTGTGGGCGTTTCACCCACCCCAGATCATCTGGCCCCTATGCACGCGTGTCGACACATGTGTCCGTGCCTTGAGGATTCGAACCTCTGGTGCGCCCAACACGCCGGCACGATAAGTGCAGACTGGCATACCGCCTAGTGACGTCAAGCCACGTCGTCCCTCAACTCCGAGAGAGTGTGTTCGAACGGCATCCAGCGTGTCAACAATCATGGCGACCAGTCCTGCCCTGGTTCGCTGGCCAGGTGTCCCTACGGACCCAGACGGCCATCGTCGGACCACGGGAGCACTCACACAGGGAGCCATCCCGTCGCATGGTCCAGCCCGTCATCTCGCCGTGCGGCGCCATGAACAAAAGACGGCATGCCCGGCAGGGCGTGCCTGGGTCCTTACCAATCCCATACCGCCGCTAACGAAACAAGCGGCCAATGGGAACCGCCTATTTGCTTGAAGGGAGACATAGAGGGCGATAGGCCATAATTCTATTGTTCCAGAAGGGGTCGATCTTTTCGAGACGGGGATCGTGATATCCAGGTTCCTTGGAGATGAGCTTGGGAGACTTTGTGGCGTGAGGCGCAGGGGGGGTTACTCGTCGATATCGAGGCCGAGTTCTTTAATGAACTCGCGGTGTATTCTCCAATCTATTGCAAGACCAGAGCCGGAACAAAAATGAGGGCGACGCAAAAGGACGCCATGCCGACGATGAGCGCGACAAATGCCCAGTCCGGCATACCTTTACCGCGTCGTTCCCGAAGCATCTGCACGACACCAAAGCATACGGGGGCCGCGATGAAAGTGGCTACAACGGCTAAGAACGGCCACGCAGATCGCCAGGCGTGCGGATGACCATGAGCCGCACGAGACCAGATGGTGGCGACAGTCGGAATACCCACCATGAGGAAGCCGACAAACATTACCAATAGGACCAAACCCACAGACGAATTCCGTTGGGCTGATGGTTGTCGCGGATTACGACCTTCCATTATCACGCGATATCACTCCTGCAAAATAATACACCGAGATGCCGCAGGAATCGAACCTGCCACAGCAAGATTTGGAGTCTCGCTCGCCGCCTTGGAACATGGGCACCTGAATGGGCTGGATGCCGCTGCGCGGGCACTAACCCAAGAGTTAAAAAGATCATGGCGGCGGGTCCTGCCCCCGCTCCGTTCCGTTTAGTGTGGTCGCGTCATCAGGGAAGGGCCCCTCCTGACGAGCTCCGCGCTCCCAATGGCCTGGGGGACACGCGGTCCGACGCTATCATCGGTGCGACTCACCCTGCACCCCACGACTTGGCCTGCCGGGGGTGGCGGCGCGGAACGATACACCAACCTTAGCCCGTCATCTCGCCGGGCTGCGCCATGAAATCAACCGGAAATGCAAGGAAAACGTCATGCGGCCGGGAGGCCGCGTTAAGGGTGGGTCAGCAGTATCGTGACAAACCCGACGATAATCACGACGAGCGTACCCCAATACCAGTATTGGAGGTTCGTGAGTTTTTGATCGAACTTGGCGTCGAGCGCCTGCATCTCTTGGCGTAAACCACCGAGGCCATGACCGAGCTCTTGGCGTACGGTGCTGATTTCTTGACCGAGTTCTTGGCGCACGATGCTGATTTCTTGGCCGAGCTCTTGGCGCAACGCATCAGCCGTCCGCTCCTGTTCGCGGCGGACACCATCAATCTTGTCATCGAGCCGGTTAATCGCCTGCAAGAGATAGAATCCCCAATGGTCGGGAAAATCTTGCGTAGTGGGTGGCGTCGGCGGTTGATCCGACATAGGATGCTCTCCTTCCATCGAGCAAACTCCTCTCATCAGCAGTATACC
>NZ_JABBVZ010000022.1 GCF_012933365.1 Sulfobacillus harzensis
CGGTCGCAGAGGTCCCGGGATTTCACAAAAATCAATGAGAACAACAGGTTTCACACAAAAAACTAAGGTAGGAGGATGCGGCTTTCGGGCCTCCTGTTGGCCAATTCCCAGGCAACGGCGAGTCCGATGATTCCTCCGCCTACGATGATGATCTCGACTCTTGATTCCATACTAGCTCTCCTTACGACAGACCCAACGCTTGAAGTCCGACACTCACGACCAAGGCGCCAACCACGGCGAATCCCAAGTTGCGCGTTCGCCAGCTAATCAGGCCGGCCGCTACGATGGCCGCCATGGCGGGGACGGTAAAATGGGCCAAGTCCTCGACCATAAGTGTAGCGAAGGCGGCGGGAGCGACGAACCGCAGCCACTGGACAACGGCTTTGGGCAAGGGATGGCGGCTGGCTAACATCCATGGAAGACTCCGCTGCGCATAGCCGAGCGCGCCGACAATGACCAACCAAGACCAGGGCATCAGCCGTCCTCCCGGCGCTGGCGGAACCATCCCATCGTCGCTCCGCCCGCGATAGCTATCACCGCATAGGCTTCAGGCCAATGCAGAACCCGTCCGATCAGCGCGACGACCAGCGCCGTACCGGCGGCAAATATGTCTGCCCGTGCCTTGATGTGGGGAATCAGCAAGGCGAGAAACAGTGCCGGCAACGCTAATCCCAGCGCCGGCAGCAAACCGTTCGGCACCAGACGGGCACCCAATGCACCTACGACCGTGCCAAAAATCCACCCGCCATACAAAATGAGGCCCAGCCCAAAAAACCCCCGCTGCGACACCTGGCCGCTAATAGCGGCCGCGTACAGTTCATCCGTGAGAAAGTAGCTCATCACCCATCGGTACCACCGCGGCCATTGAGGTCGTTCTGCCTGGAGGTGCGGTCCGTAGAGCATATGTCGGAGGTTTAATGCCAAGGATACAAAAAAAACCACCGCGAACGACGGATTGAGCACCATTAGACCTAACAGTGCGGACTGCAAGGCGCCCGAATAGATTACCAAGGACAGGCCCAAGATGAGAGTTAACGACCAATGCAGCGAGGCCGCCAAGGCGCCGATGGCAATGGCCGCGGGGATATAGCCGAATAGAGCGGCTGCCATCATGGCCGGACCGCTCCTTGGCGGATCGCCTGCCAGATAACCTGCCAGGCGGCTTGAGCTCCCTTAATCACGGCGTCCGAAACGAACCCCGGCCTCCAACCATGCGTTAATTCATCGCTGACCACCATCAGCGCCGCCACCTGCAACCCGAGTGCCGCACCTACATGAAAATAACAACTGGTTTCCATGTCTATCAACGCTGCCCCTTGGGAGCGAAACGCGGCGAGCTTGGCTGCGGTTTCGCGATAGATGGCATCTGTGCTGCAAATAGCCGCCGGGGTCTTATGCAGGTAAGGCTGAAGTTTTGCCAAGAGATTGGGGTTGGCGTGCCCCCAACCAAAGGCGCCATAGTGGCGGGACGTACCCTCGTCGCTCCATGCCCGGTCAATGAGCGCAACATCCCCCAGGTGAAAGAGGTCAGTGAGACTGCCGGCGTAGCCCAAGACCCAGATCCGCCGAGCGCCAAGCGCGTTGAGCTCCTCGATGACTGAGGCTACATGAGGGGCGCCAACCGGCCCGCGAATAATGGTGATGCGGCCGTCGGAAAGTACTGGCCGGGGAAAAATGGAGAGCTTGGGGGGCTCCAGGTCCCAGTCCGCGATGTTCTGGGGGAGGCCCGCGTAAGTGAGAATCACATCCTCACCGATTGCGAGATCAGCTCGGGTGGCGTGGCGCTCATTCAAAATGTAATCGATGAAGTGTTGGGCTGTAACATGAGTCTCCATTTGCGCAGGTCCTCCTTGTGTTGGGAGGATCCATTCTCCGGCCGATGTCCGGAATCCTTCGTTCCGGGCAGCAGGAATCCAGCGCCTTCAAAGAGAATGGCAAGCCCTGGGGAGGGATCGTGTGGCCCAGGCTCTTTTTCATGGATTGGCGCTGGCACTCGCACTGATTTTGCCGCTCGGGCCGCAAAATACTTTCGTGCTAACCCAGGGGGCCGCGCATTCACGGTATCGCGCAGTGCTTCCGGTGGTGTTGACTGCGGCCCTGTCCGATACGGCTCTAATTACCACGGCCGTGTTGGGGGTAAGCTTGGTCATTTTGGCGCTGCCGATTCTTCAGACGCTCTTGACCCTCGTGGGGGTAGGCTTTCTGGTTGTGATGGGGTACCACAATTGGCGGGACATGCCAAACGGCGCCGATCCGGAGGGATCAACCAGCGCCGCCTGGCCCCTTCGCCGGCGGATTCGCTACAGCCTTAGCGTATCCTTGCTAAACCCCCATGCCATTATGGACACGGTGGTGGTTATTGGCAGCGGAGCCGCCTTGTATGCGCACGCCTCGGAAAAATTGAGCTATGCGTTGGGGGCGGCGCTGGTGTCTTGGGTGTGGTTCTTTGGCCTTTCGCTCGCTGGTCGGCAAATCGGACGCTGGGGACGACGGGCCCGCAGCCTGTCCATCATGAACAAGGCGTCGGCGTTGATTATGTGGGTTATTGCCGCCAAATACTTGTGGCAATTAATTCAGATTGCCATGGGCAGCTAATAGTTGAAACCGCCCCAGCCACCATTACCCCATCCGCCGCCATTGCCGGCCCAGCCACCGGAACCCCAGCTGTAACTATAACCATATCCCATGCCGCCGCTATACCCTTCAGAGCCATCGCCGTATCCGTATCCGCCGTTTGAAGGCCAAGGCACGGTCGACGATCCGGGGTTGATTTGGATGGTTCCCGGGGCACTGCTTTCCCCCGATGAGGGCAGGCTGCCGTAGACGGTATTCACGGTGATGTGGTTTTGACCGGAAAAGCTGGCCGGCTGGGCCAACAGCTGCCCGTTCTGACTATAGAGCGCCACCGTTTGTAGTGAGGCCGGATTCATTTTGCTTAACGGCACTCCGTTGGCGCGAACCCCAGTCATGGTGGTGCCGGCGACCGGAGCCAGGGGAGCCACGCCGCTGTTGGTTGTGGGAGCCTCCGTAATCCAGTCTGCCGAAGTTTGGATATCGGCAGCTTGGGTGGCCGACAACGAGATGACTTTGTCAATCAACGGCTTGGCCTGGCCTTGTGCGGTCAGCAATAGCCGCCATTGGCCATGTCCCGCAGGTTCAATTTTTGCCGTTACTTGTGTCCCGGCCGGTACAGTGGCCGACTGCACGGCCGCCGACGGCAACTCTTCCCAGAACACCGTGGTGGTCGCTGCCCCTTGACGGTTGGGCGTGGTGATAGTGCCGATCTGAATCAGTTGGCTAGACTGCATGCCCCCGAGACCAATCCACTCGGCTACTGAGCTGTTGGGGTCAGATGCTGTCTGCGCAAACGTCGGGGCTTTCCAGGAAGCCTGGACGCTTGTCTCATGGCTTCCCTCCTGGACCACGCCCGCCCAATTGTAGGAGCTGGCGGTTGTGCCAGACGGGGCCGGGCTAGGAGGCCCTCCGAGGCCGGTCGAGCCGTCCTGACCCGTTTGTTGTGGGAGCGGAAAGATCTGGTTTGGCGACCAGCCCGTGGTGGTTGTGCGGACGGTAATCCGAGGCAATTCGGCAGTCCGGTAGTTTTGGATAATCACAGGCAGGAGGTGGGAAGATAGGCTGTAGGCGCCTAATGCAAGTGCGCCAAGTCCTGCCACGGTGATCAATCGACTGACTGGCATCAGCATCCCCGTCCTTTACATCCCTTTTGCCCTTTAGTAAACCACCAAATTGTTGCCAAATCGTTTCGGGATAGATTTTCCGTCGGTGGGCGTGAACGGGACAATGAGGGGAAATAGACGATCGAGTGAGGGAATGGTGAAATCTGGTTGGACCGTCGAGGGACAAAGGGGATCGAGCCGATCCAGTTCTTGGCCCGGGACGCCTAATAAAATACCTAGCCGGTGACTTCGCCGGGCAACCAGCACGTCGTGGAACAGCCGGTCGCCAACATGCGCCAAACCAGGGCTGACATCTGCCATGATGGCCGGCGATGGCTTGGCAAACCCTGCTCGGTCGGGGGTGATAATCGCGTCAAACCAATAGTTCCAGCCGAGGGCATCAAGATACGGTTTTTGAAAGCGCCATAAACCATTCGTGACCAATCCCAGTCGGATAGGCAGGCGGCGAAGCTGCATGAGGGTGGCCTCAGCGCCAGGAAGAACGAGTGGCCGCAATGCCGATTCTTGGGGACGTGGTGGATCAGGCAACGGGGTCAATCCCAAGTGGTTGGCAATGTCAACCCAGTCGAAGGACGCGACCCAATCTCCGGCGCGCCAGCGGCGCTCACCCTCGAGGCGAAACTGCCCCCAAAGCGACCGCCAGTCGGTACCTTGGCGTATGGCCTCTGCGTCCAACCAGGGACGGAAGTGAAGCCGCCAATAGGGGTTTTTCACCAAGGTGTTGTCAAAGTCAAAGGTGACCCACGGCGTCATGCGTCACGCCTCTGGTAATGGATTAGACCGTTTCTTTCAACGGCAAGGACGAGGCCCTGACCGGTTAAATACTCGAGGTGGGCTAGCGTTTCCCCAATGGCGAATCGGAGTTGGTAATCGTCCAAGGGGCGGCGTGAAAAGAGCCGAGGCGTGAGCTCAAAGGCGTTTTGCGAACCAGATTCCAACAACGCAAGTATCTGGGCGCTCCGCTTTTCATGGTGCTTCTCAAGTTCTTGGATGCGAGCTCGAACATCGGCAATGCGTTGTTCGTGGGCCGCCAATCCGATGACCGGTCCGAGTGTCTTCAATTGGCTCAAGGAGTGTAAATAGCGTTGCAATGGGTTCGGATCGGCCTCCGGCCAGAGGCTCACATTAGGCGTGATGCGGGCCAGCACCTGGTCGCCGGTGAATAATGTTCGGGCTTCCGGCAAGTATAGAACGCCCTGATGGTCGGTATGCCCGCCTTGCTCAATAAAGGTGAGCGTGGTGGAACCGATGGTTGTCGTTTCACCATCATGCAGCCGCTGGAACGACTCGGGCAAAACCAGCGTTTGACGCAATAGGTCATCTAGCCGCAGCCAACTATTGACCAACAAAGACGGCACCCCGTGGCGGCCGTAAAATCGGTGAACGATGTCTTCATGCTGAGCACCCGGATTCAGATAGCGTTCCGCTGTGTCGGCGTCGCCGGCCATCATGGCGACCGGGCACTCGAGCTGTTGGCTCAACCAGGCGGCTAGTCCTACGTGATCCGGATGGCAATGGGTGATGACGATGAGGGCGGTCTTGCCCCGGTCGAGCTGATGCTTAGCGATAGCGTCCGCCCACGCATTGCGGGCGTCGGGTGTATCCATGCCCGCGTCCACAATGACCCAGCCGCTTCCGGTGTCAATCGCGTAGCAGTTGGTATATTTGACCGGTAGAGGAACCGGAATCGGTATTTCAATGATGGTGGCGACATGGGAGTTAGACATCGGGCCACTCCTTTTGTTTGATCTCGTCAAATATATTTTAATACAATCGTCGGGACGATGGTGAATGAAAAAATTACGCATAAATATACAATAGTGTGGGGGCGAAAACGCGACATTTCTTCTTGATTTGTGTATAATTGTACTATTATCTCAGTTTCACCTAACTTTGGAACGAATTCGTTCCTTCCGCGACTCATCTGGTTCCTCATGACACGACATCAAGTCCAGCCAGTCGGCCGGATCTTTTGGCATATCGTTTTCGTGTCCCTTAAAAGGAGGGCGGCGCATGCTACAGCGTATTGTAAATCCTGTCGAATTTGACTCATGTGCGGTTTTCGCCGCCGTATTAAAAAGCCCTGGCGTTTCAACCCGCCCTCTTTGGATTCAAGCCCTACAGGCGTTAGAGACCATGGAGCATCGGGCCGGATGGATTGACGGTGCCTCGGACGGCACTGGGCTTCTCACGGAGATTCCTTGGCACGTGTGGAAACACCGCGGGGTTGGGAGAAGTGAGCGTCCTTTGCTGGTCAGTTTGGCGCTTTCCATGGGCGAGGAGCGTATGGCCCAGGAGGTCATGCAGCATCTGGCGCAAGAAGGGGGGCTTGTCTACAGAGGCGGTTGGTTGGATGTCGCAGACCAAGATCAGGGGTTATGGTCTTTCGCCTTGCTGCCTCGGTCTGGTGCAGAGGTCCATGCCACCGACTTCTTGGAACGGTTGGAAGAGCGTTTCCCCGGACAGGTGGCTGCTTTTGGCGATCGGTTGGCTGCCTTTAAGGGGCGCATGGCCAGCGCGGAGTTATACGCTAAAGCTGAGAAGTATTGGGGTGCTCAATTTCAGCCTCGTTTGGTCGTTGGACACAATCGCTTTTCAACCAACACAGCTACCGATCTAAAGCGGGTGCAACCCTTTTTGCGCCTAGCCCACAACGGCGAAATCAACACCATTGAACGGATGCGGCAAGAATTAGCCAGCCTCGGAGTGAATCCCGTCGCATCTGGCAGCGATTCACAGTCTCTAGATAGGGCCATCGCGCAATTGGGCGGCCTGTGGGAACTATCCTTGGCCGAGGTGGTTCGCCTGCTGTCGCCCCCGTCGCCGGCCATCACCCGGCGCTGGCCTTCTTCATGGCAGGCCGCATGGACTCGTCTTGAGGGACTCTGGCAACCGGTTGTACAGGGGCCACAAGGCTTGATTGCCACCGATGGACGCTCACTGGTGGCGGCCGTGGACGCCCTCGGGCTTCGTCCGCTTTGGGTCTTAGAGACGGCGGAGGCCATCATTTTGTCGTCGGAACCCCACGTGGTCGGACCAGAACGGTGGGTGAGAGAGCCATATATGGTGGGGCCGGGAGAGGTGTTGGCCTGGTCCTGGGAGGATGCTGGGGATCTTCAATTCGAAGATGGCGACACTATTTTGGAACGGCTGGTGGCCCGCACCGAACGTCTCTCTGGGCCAACGTTGTGGGATCCGGCTGATGCTCGAGGCAAAGCAGGGGCTTCGGCCTCGGGCCGCTTAGCTGCGGATGGTTGGACACGCGACGATCTGAGTTTTCTCAAGAGCATCCGGGAAACCGGGCAAGAGCCGATTGGGTCGCTGGGATTTGACGGACCGCTGGCCGCGCTTTCCGATGGTGTGCCCACCATCGCTGATTTTCTGCAAGAAACGGTGGCGGTGGTGACGAATCCGGCTCTCGACCGAGAGCGGGAATCCGAGCATTTCCGCATTGATGTCCGGATAGGGGCCAGACCACGCCATCCGAATCAATCATCGGGGCCGGCAGTCACATTGCCTCATCCTTGGCTTGACGAGCCGGACCTAATACGGCTTGAGCAGGTTTTTCAATCCGGCATGGCTACGCTGCCCCTGCTCTGGCGTCAAGGGACCAGCGAGCTGCACGCGGCCCGCGATTTAGCCCACAAGGCTTCCCTTTTAGTGCGGCAGGGGACTTGCGTGGTGGTGCTGGATGACCACGATGCCTATCAGGCGTCCGAGACGGTAGCGCTTGATCCCAGCCTCGCGACCGGGGCGGTGATAGCCCAATGGCGTAAGGAGGGGTTGTTGCGGCACGCCTCCTTGGTGGTGAGAAGCGGCATGATTCGCCATTTGCATGACGTGGCCACGCTGCTGGGGCTGGGTGCTGCCGCCGTGTTTCCCTATGCGCTGTGGGAGCAGTTGGGAACCAACGGAAGGATAGACGTTTTGAACCACGGCCTCGAGAAGATTATGTCAACCATGGGCACGCATTGGCTGGCTGGCTGGGGACGGAATCTCTCGGCCATTGGCTTGCCCTGGGAATATGCGGAAGTGCTTGGTGTGCCGACTTATGCAGCCCCACGGCTTGAGGACTTTGAACGCGGACGCCAAGAGCTATTTCACGTGCGGAGGAAACTGGTTGACGAAAATCTCGCGCCCCGCTTCATTCCGCGAGCCAACCCGCGTATTTATAAGCTGTTGCACCAGCTTGTCGACGGGCGGTTGGATCGGATCGGCTTTCATCGCGCCGTACGGGATTTGGAACGGCAAATGCCCACGCAAATCCGTCACCTCATGCGGGTTCCGCCTGGCGATGGGACGCGGTCGGGTCGTGCGTCGCTCGCCGTCGGGAACCACAGCTACCCGTTGTTGATATCCTCGATGTCCTTCGGATCGCAAGGGGAAACGGTGTTTCGGGCCTATGCGGAAGCCGCTCAGCGCTTGAATGTACTGGCAATGAACGGTGAGGGCGGAGAAATTCCTGACATGATTGGCCGCTACAAGCCGTGGCGCGGATATCAAATCGCCTCAGGTCGGTTCGGCGTCAATGCGGCCTTGTTGTCCGGGGCATCGTATGCGGAGATTAAGATTGGGCAGGGAGCAAAACCGGGGGAGGGCGGACACCTCCCTGGAAAGAAAGTGTCTCCGCGGGTGGCAGAGGCGCGTCGGGCACAAGAAGGGGTCGATCTGATTTCCCCCAGCAACAATCACGACCTTTACTCGATCGAGGACCTAAAGCAACTGATTGACG
Organism: Sulfobacillus harzensis; assembly: GCF_012933365.1. Taxonomy (GTDB): domain Bacteria; phylum Bacillota; class Sulfobacillia; order Sulfobacillales; family Sulfobacillaceae; genus Sulfobacillus_B; species Sulfobacillus_B harzensis. The sequence continues at coordinate 8,431 of NZ_JABBVZ010000022.1, forward strand.
AACTTAAGACGGTTAATCCCGAACTGAAGGTGGTGGTGAAGGTTCCTGTCGTGCCGAACATTGGCACCATTGCCGTGGGCATTGTCAAGGCGGGGGCGGATGTCATTACCTTGTCCGGTTTTGACGGTGGCACAGGGGCGGCGCGGCTGCACGCACTGCGGCATGTCGGCCTTCCAGCCGATGTCGGAATTCCGCTGGTTCATCAAGCCTTGCTCGAAGGTGGCGTTCGAGACCGCGTGGAGATTTGGGCGGACGGTGGAGTGCGCACCGCTGATGATGTCCTTAAATACATTCTCTTGGGCGCCAATCGAGTGGGATTGGGCACCATGGCCATGGTAGCCTTGGGCTGCACCATCTGCCGACAGTGCCAGAAGGATACCTGCCATGTGGGCATTACCACCCAAATTGAGAGTCGCGAGGAAGCCCAATCGCGCGGCTTGAAGCGGTTTGAGCCCCAGGAGGGAGCAGTGGCGGTGGAACGCTTGGTCCGCTACTTTGAAGCACTGGGAGAAGAGTTGAGCGAACGGTTGGCGCAATTGGGCTTTGCACGAGTCGAGGAGGCGGTCGGGCAATGGCGCTGTCTCCGTCAGTGGGGCGCCCATGAACGCTTGGATTATCTCGGTTGGATAGAGTCCTTGACGTTTGGATCTGCCATGCTTCGGGAAGTGAACGGCGCTGAGGTGATGGTGGAGGGTGCAGGAAACTGGACCGCGTCCACGGAGCCGCGCACCCGTCTCGCCGGCGTGGCACTCGCCGGAAGGCGTCATTCTGCGCCCCACCGGCTAACCATTAACGGTGTCGCTGGCCAGGGATTTGGGGCCTTTTTGACTGAGGGCCTGTCTTTGATGGCATTGGGAGGGGCGCAGGACGGAGTCGCGAAAGGTGCGTCGGGAGGCCGTGTGTGGGTGATGAAGCATCGAGGCATGGGCGGACATGTCGGGAAGAGCTTAGCCTATGGGGCGCAAGGGGGAACAATTGTCGTCCAAGGATCTGCCGATGCCCGTGCTGGGGTTCGCTTGGCTGGCGCTCGCATCATTATCATGGGCGACGGCCTTCCTGTCCCAAAGGAAGGGCAGGGCTGGCGAAGCGCGGCTATTAAGGGGTTTGGGTTTGAGTACATGACCCGAGGACAAGGACTGGTGCTAGCCGATCCGGGCCCTTGGCTAGCTTCCGGGATGACCGGCGGGGTGATCTATCTGTACAAAGATGATGCCGCCGGACTGACCGAAGCATGGCTTCGATCCCGCCTTGCCCAGTCAGCTCGGGTATCGTTGACGCCGGTGGTCGAACAGGATGAGGCTTCCTTACGCGATTTGCTTGGAGAGGCTGAATCCGCCCTCCGCCATACCGAGCAGCATGAGCGGGCTGACATCATCCGGAGATTGGCAGGCGATCCCCTCGGGCACTTTCTGAAAGTGGTGCCAGAGGTTGCACAAACCGATCAGGAGGTGTCCACCGAATAGATTGCGGGTCTGCGGATCCGGTCACATGTCGCGGGTGTGTCCGGATCCGTAGGCGATGGTTTTCACGGTGGTGAGCGCCTCGGGACCCATAGGGCCGCGGGCATGAAGTTTTTGCGTGCTGATTCCCATCTCCCCGCCGTAGCCGAATTGAAAGCCGTCGGAAAACCGCGTGGAGGCGTTCCAATAGACGACGGCTGCATCCACTTGGGCCAAAAATCGTTGACCCGCCGAATAGCTGTTGGTGACGATGGCTTCAGAATGGTGGGATCCATAGCGGGCAATGTGATCCAAGGCATCATCCAGGCTATCGACCACTCGGGCGGCTAGGTGAAGCCCGAGATATTCCTCTTGCCAATCGGCTTCGGTGGCTTCCACGGCGTCCGGGACCAGGGCCATGACCTCGGCATCGCCATGCCAAACGACGCCATACGGGGACAAACGCTCATGGGCTTGAGGCACCCAACCATCTTTCACGGCCCGGTGAATCAACACGGTTTCGAGTGCATTACAGACGGCGGGGCTTGAGATCTTGCCGTCTTGCAAAATGTTGAGCGCCATTTCCCAGTCTGCCGCTTCATCCACGTAGAGATGGCAGTTGCCAACCCCTGTTTCGATAACGGGCACGGTCGCTTCAGACACCACACGCTGAATGAGTCCTGCACCACCGCGGGGAATCAACAGATCGAGTCCTTTCAGATGCATGAGCTCTTGTGCCAGGCTCCGATCGGGGTCATGCAGAAGGGTCACTAATGCTGAGGGCCATCCCACATCCTTCAGGGCTTGATGCCAAAGGGATGCCAAGGCCTCATTGCTGTTGTGGGCCTCGCGTCCGCCGCGAAGCAAAATCGCGTTGCCGCTTTTGATCGCCAACCCTGTCGCCTCTACGGTGACACCGGGACGGCTCTCATAGATGATGGCAATAACCCCCAGGGGCACACGGGTTTCTTGGAGAATCAAGCCTCGGGCCGTCTGCCAGCGACGGCCCGCCCCGAGTGGGTCGGGGGCTTGTCGCAGCGCCGCGAGACTTTCTCTCAGCCCAGCCAGCTTCTCCGGTGTAAGCTTAAGACGCGCAATTCTCGGAGGATCGAGATCGCGCGCCTGGGCTTCGTCAACATCGCGGGCATTGGCGGCCAGCACCTGGTCTTGATATGTAACCAGTAGATGTTCCATGGATTCTAAGAGGGCGTTTCGCTCCGCCAGTGGCGTCATCGCGAGAACTTGCCCAGCCTGTTTGGCGTCAGCTAATTGTGCCGTCAGCATGACAAAACTCCTTTCGTGCTTCGAAGCGGGTGGCCAGGTGGTAACGGCCTGTGCGCAACCAATCCCAGACCTCTGGATGGCGGCCACTGGTCAATATGGTTTCAATGCCAAACTCCTGGGCGAGTGCGGCCGCGGCCAACTTTGAGACAATTCCGCCCGATCCCAGTGGACCCGGGTTGCCCGGACCGAATTGAGACAAGTGGTGTTCGGTGACCCAGGCGAGGCGGGCAATGCGGCGCGCTTTGGGGTTGGTTCCGGGATTGTCGCTATAAAGGCCATCAACATCGGACAAAATGACCAGCTGATCAGCGCCCCATACGCGAGCCACGCGTGCGGCCAGCACGTCATTGTCGCCCACATGGCACTCCGTGGCATCATTGCCATTAATGAGCGGAACGATGCCGGCTTCAGTTAAATCGTCCAATGTGGAGGTGAGTTGAGTGGCGCGCCCAGTCTCCTCGACATCTGACCCTAGCAGCATTTCGGCACTGGGATACGGTAGCAGCGCGTCTTGGTAATAGGCCATGAGGCGGGTTTGACCGAGCGAGGCCAATGCGGATCGGCTTAGATGGCGGCTTTGCGGTAGCGTCCTCCCGAGAGCAACCGCCCCCGATACCACTAGCACCACACGTTGATTGTCCTGCATGAGTTGCTTGACCCCGCGGCTTATGGATACCAATCGATCGCGATCAACTTGCCCTTGAACATCCATTAAAGTCGAGGTGCCAATTTTGATGACGCGCCGCATCCCAATCCCCCTCACTATGATGAATAAATATACAATAGGTGGCATCAAATTGCTACCATGATCTTCGCTTCAGTCATGATTCCCGAAACTATGGGCGTCGGGTCAACAGCGGCTTTTGACGAGCACCCTCGGATTCGACGCTTTTTAGCGACACCGGCTGCCCACAGCCAGAAGGCGTTATCAAGCTGTTGACACATTCGCGGGCGGTTGCCTTGTTCTGACTGGTCCCTCGTGGACATACCTTAGTGGCGAGGATGGACAGGAGGGATTTCGTTGGCTGCCCTATGGCATACCCTGAAACCCGACGAGGCCGTAATCCAGCTTCGGTCGGACAGCGAACGGGGACTCACCCCCCAGGAGGCGGAACGGCGACTGGCGGAGTACGGGCCGAACGCCTTAAAAGAGGCTCATAAAACCTCGCCCGTAGAGATTTTTATCGCCCAGTTCAAGGACTTCATGGTGATGGTGCTGTTGGCCGCTACCGTGATCTCCTTTTTATTGGGTGAGACCGGCGATGGCATCACAATCGTGGCCATTGTGATTATGAATGCCATCTTAGGCTTTATGCAGGAATATCGGGCCGAGAAGTCCGTCGAGACGTTGCGCGCGCTGACCGCGCCTGAAGCGCATGTACTACGAGGCGGAGAACGTCAGGATATTCCCGCTCGTGATTTGGTACCGGGCGACATTATTGACTTAGAGGCTGGAGACCGGGTTCCGGCCGACTGCCGGCTGATTTTCCAGACAAGCCTAGAACTTGAGGAGGCGGCATTGACTGGGGAATCGACGTCGGTGAAAAAGATGGTGGCAGACATTGCGGATCCTAATGCACCGTTGGCGGATCGGACCAACATGGTCTTTATGGGGACCACCGTCTCCCGTGGGCGGGCGCGCGCGCTGGTGACGGCGACCGGAATGTCGACCGAGATGGGAACCATCGCCCATCTCATCCGCGAGGCGGTCGAGGACCAGACCCCGTTGCAGCGGCGCTTGGAGCAGCTCGGCAAAGTGTTGGTCATTCTTTCCCTCTTGATTGTGGGGGTTGTGGTTATTACGGGACTCCTGCGCGGCGAACCACTCTACCAAATGTTTTTGACCGGGGTGAGCTTGGCAGTGGCGGCTATTCCGGAAGGGCTGCCTGCGATCGTTACCATTGCCTTGGCTCTGGGGGTGCAGCGTATGATCCGGGCCCATGCCATCGTACGGCGCTTGCCGGCCGTCGAGACCCTGGGCTGCACGACCGTTATTTGCTCGGATAAAACGGGGACCCTCACCCGCAATCAGATGACGGTAACCGACGTGTGGGTCAACGGCCAGCGTATCGCCCGGGATGCGGACGAGGGAGTGTTGTCGGGTCCCGACGAGGCTACTAAGAAGGGACTGCACCATCTGCTGCGAGGCGCTGTGCTGTGCAACAATGCTCGCTTGGCGAAGGAGGATCGACCAGGGGATGGCACCGGACAAGGAGATCCGACGGAGTTGGCGCTGCTCTCGGCGGCCGTCGAGGCGGGCCTTAAGCCATCACAGCTCGCTCGACAGTTTCCTCGCGTTGGCGAAATTCCCTTTGAGTCGGAACGGCAGCGGATGGCGGTTGCGGTTAAGAATGCGGCCAACCAGTCTTTTGTGTATGTGAAGGGTGCAGCGGACGTGCTTTTGCCCCGCTGCCGATTCATTGAGTTGAATGGTCAGGTGCTGCCGCTTGATGATGTGCGCCGACGCGACGTCATGCTGGCCAACGATGCCATGGCCAGAGATGCTTTGCGGGTTCTTTTGGTGGCTTATCGTCCACTCCGTTTAGACGACGCCGAAGAGCACTGGGAGAGTGAACTGGTCGTGCTGGGATTGACCGGTATGATTGACCCACCGCGACCGGAAGCGGTTCAGGCCGTGGTCCAGGCCCACCGCGCCGGCGTCCAAACAGTGATGATTACCGGCGACCATCCCAACACTGCCGCCGCCATCGCACGACAGCTAGGGATGTTGGACGCCGGGGATCAAGTGGTGACGGGGCGTGAACTGGACGCCATGACCGACCAGGAACTAGATCGGCGGGTCGACCGGATACGTGTCTACGCACGCGTCTCACCCCCCCATAAGCTCCGGGTAGTGCGGGCTTGGAAGGCCCGTGGCCATGTGGTGGCAATGACGGGGGATGGTGTGAATGATGCCCCCGCGGTCAAAGAGGCAGACATTGGCGTCGCCATGGGACTGACGGGGACCGACGTGACCAAGGAAGCATCAGCCATGATTCTTACGGACGACAATTTTGCCACCATTGTGCGCGCCATTGAGGAAGGCCGTGCGATTTACGACAATATCCGTAAATTTATCCGCTACCTGCTATCCTGCAATGTGGGGGAAGTGCTGGTGATGTTTCTGGCCGCCTTCATGGGGCTGCCCTTGCCGCTCTTGCCAATTCAAATTCTGTTTGTCAATTTGGTGACCGACGGGCTTCCCGCAATGGCCTTGGGCATCGACCCGCCCGCCCCTGGCGTGATGGATCGTCCGCCCCGTCCCCCCAGCGAGTCCATTTTTGCACGGGGACTGGGGACCAAGATTGCGTTCCGTGGTATTTTAATTGGTGTCAGTTCCCTGATGGTGTTCGCGTTGGCGCTTGGCCCTTGGGGCCTTGGGCTGCGTGAGGCACGCAGCATGGCGCTCGCCACCCTTATCTTAAGTCAGTTGTTTCATGTATTTGATGCTCGCGCGGAGGATCGCAGCTTTTTGGAAGTGGGGCTGTTTTCCAATCCGTGGGCGGTGCTCGCCGTGTTGTCGTCAATTGCCATGCTGCTGGCAGTCATCTATGTGCCGTGGCTGAGCCAACTGTTTAAGACGGATCCGTTGGCGCTGGGAGATTGGCTTATTGTATTCGTTGCGTCCGCCTTCGTACAATTGTTGGCTGCCGTCCGGGATGTGCTCTTGAAGCCGCTGCGGCGCTTCAACCGGGCTACCGTCCGGTCATGAGGGCAAGTGTGGAAAGGGTGGTTTCGGGTGCGTTTGCGCTTTTGGAAAATGCACGGTTTAGGCAATGACTACCTCTATTTTGATCTGCGTGAGCCCATCGCCACCGCCGTCGATTGGGCCGCACTATCCCGTCAGATTTGCGATCGGCACTTCGGGGTAGGGGCCGACGGTATTATTCTCATCGGGGAGATGCCGGGCGTGGATGCGACCATGCGGATCTTCAACGCCGACGGCAGCGAATCGGAGATGTGCGGCAATGGCCTTCGGGCGTTGGCCAAGTGGTTGTATGACCGTGGATTGGCTGGATCAAAACAGGTGATAGCGACTGGCGCCGGCAACCTGGAACCCGAAGTGGTTGAAACTCAGGCGGGGCGGGCTACCCTGATACGGGTCAACATGGGGCACCCTAGCTTTGATGCTGCAAATTTGGGTGGAAGCCCGCTTATCGAGGACCTGCTCATCGGTGAAGACTACAGCCTCGTATGCAGCGCCGTATCTATGGGGAATCCTCACTTGGTGGTTTTTGGTCCCTTGTGGGACGATGACAGGCTCTACCGACTGGGCCCTGTACTGGAACGCCATCCACGTTTTCCGGACCGCATCAACGTGCACACGGTGGAAATTACGGGGAAAAATCAGCTCGCCATGCGGCATTGGGAGCGTGGTGCCGGTCCGACCTTGGCGTGCGGTACTGGCGTGGCGGGCGCCACGGCGCTGGCCGTGCGTTTGGATCGGGTAACCTCGCCTGTAACGGTTGAGGTGCCAGGCGGCCAGATTATGGCGGAATGGAATGGGCCGGGAACCCCGGTATACCTGACCGGCCCGGCGGAAGAGGTGTTCGAAGGGTTCTTTCCGTGGCCATAAAGGCGATGGTTACTCGGGCGACGGCGATTCCTGCCGTCGCTTTTTTCGTCGGTCGTACCAATACCAGAGCGCTGCCAGCACCACGAGGCCAACGATTACCGGGAGCTCGTAATGCTTGGTGGCGTTCAAGGCCTGCACCACGTGGGGGCCTAAAATGACGCCTACGGTGACGGCCAAGAGCGCCCAAATGAGCGAGCCAATCACGGTGTAAATGAGAAACCGCCAGTACGGCATGTTGAAGAGACCAGCGGGATATGAAATGACAGCTCGAACCCCGGAAATAATGCGGCCGATCAAAACCACGATGTCCCCGCGCCGTTGAAAGTATTGCTCCCAGTATTCCAACCGCTCAGGCGTACGGAAGAGAAAGCGGAAATACTTCAGCATCACCCGTCGTCCGCCCAGTCGAGCCAGAAAATAGGCACCGGTGGCGCCCAGCGTACTGCCCGCGACAGCCGCGATAATTACCACCGGATAGCTGAACCGGTGTGCGGAGACCAGGTACCCGGAGAAGAGAAGAATTATCTCATCAGGGCTGGGAACGCCGAAACATTCCACAAATAGCACCAAAAAGATGGCTGCCACACCCACGCTATGCAACAGATTGCTGACAGAATGGAATACGGTAAGCAAAGGCGATCTCCTTTGGTGACAGTATCTGGACTCGCGTGTAGAACGAATGAAGTCGCCCAAGTATAGCATACCGCGGAAGAGGAAAATTTTTCCCCGCCGAGTGAGAAATTGGATGCCCGGGTAAACTATGGACAGCAAAGGAGGCTCTCCCCATGGACCGAAAAAAATGGTATGCCATCGCTGTTCTGGCGGGCGGCGCGGCGGCGCTAACAATCTATCTCGCACCCTATGCTGAAGCCCGGCAGAGCTTGGCGCCGCTTGGTGTCAATGCCATTTTGACGAAGAGTTGGAGTTCGATGGAGAAGGTCTCTTTCGGTGAAACGTTGAGCTATCAGAATAGTCTTCTGCCCCCGGGCACGAATTTGGCAGGATTGTTTAATCTGCCCCTTCCCGGTGTAAGTGTCACGACCATCAATCTCTACCAAAACGCTCCGACCAGTTGGCGATTGGAGGAATTGAACCAAGGGGGAACGGTTGTGGGGGTGCTGGCCCGAAGCCACAACGCGTTGGTCACCTATCGAAGTGCCTCCAATGAGCGCACGATGAATCATCTGCCATCGTTCCTACGATCGCCATGGAGTGTATGGCAGATTCCCGAACCGACGGTATGGCAGAAGGAGTGGGTTGGCCGGGCGTCGCGCACCCGGGTAGCGGGGGTGCCGGCCTACCAGGTCACCTTGACCCCGAAAAATCACAAGACTCTCTGGGGCACGATTACCTATTGGTTCCAAGGTCAATATTTTGTGCCGCTAGGGGTGCAGGTGACAGATCGCCGCGGCGACACGGTGTTTGAAGCGAAGGCTACCATTTACACCCAAGGGGCGCCGGGTGCGTCAGCTCGTCCGCCGTCGGCCGGCCGGCTGGTTGATTGGCGGCCAACGCCAGCACTGGCCAACCTGTCGCATACCTTGAGCGGCCCTAAAGTCCCCTTCACCTTTCCACCGCAGTTAGGGTCGCTGGTGCGCGTCAGCCAGCGTCGCGCCGGCGGCAACGCGTTGGCTGTCTATGGAACGGGCCCGGGTCGCGTGGTGGTGTTAATTACGGTCGCCCGACCCTTTCACGGCAAAGACGCGTCCCGCATCTTAAAGCCGGTCGCAGGAGATCCCGGGTTTCGCGGGGTGACCGACGGCGTATTTAGCGTGGTGACGTTTCGGCGCCATCAGCACGAAATCACGCTCATCGGTAGCCGATCCCAATCTCAGTTAGCAAGGTGGGCAAAAGAAGAATGGCATTAGCGGTTGAGGTGCGAAACCTGTCGAAGTCTTATGGTCGGAAACAAGCCCTAGACCATGTTTCCTTCGTGCTCCCGCCAGGCGCCATGCTGGGTTTGGTGGGCCCCAACGGCGCCGGAAAGTCCACCCTGATGCGCATGTTGCTGGGATTGGTCCGGCCGACCTCCGGTTCCATCGTTTATAATGGGCGACCGTTGTGGCCTGACCCAACTCCCTTGATGCCGGCCGTTGGTGGATTTGTGGATACCCCTCAGTTTTATCCGTATCTCAGTGGGCGAGAAAACCTCGCGCTGTTGGCGGAAATGGCTTCGATCCCCGTAAGCCGCGTGGACGAAGTGCTGGAGTATGTGCATCTGCGCCAAGATGGTGCTGAGCGCGTGGGCGGCTACTCCCACGGCATGCGTCAGCGATTGGGCATTGCGGCCGCTTTGATGAAGCGACCGGGGCTACTCATCTTGGACGAACCCCAGGACGGCCTCGATCCCGCCCGGTTAAAGGAGATGCGGCAGTTGGTCGGGGCGGTGCGGCTGGAGTTCGGCTGCACGATCATCATGTCGAGTCATGCGATTGCCGACGTGGAACGCTTGTGCGACCGGATTGCGGTTTTTGATCAGGGGCGTGTGCGCTATGTGGGACCGGCCAGCCAACTGGGCGGCACACCGATTGAAGCGATTGTATGGGAGGCCCGGCCGATGGATCGCGCGCTCGACGAGTTGCAAGCCTTGGGCGTTAATGCCCATCCCATCGATGAGGGCCGCATTCTCGCACCCTTGGATGCCCGATGGGATTTGGCCGATATTAACGCAGCACTCATTGGACGGGGAGTGCGCATATTCACCGTAATGCGGCGTGCGGAAAGTCTAGAATCGCGCCTATTAGCGTATTTGGAGGATCAGCATGTGGACGTGCGTTAAATGGGAGGCGCGCCGGTTGGCCCGTCAGTCGCGCTTTTGGGGATCACTCGTGGCAGTGGCCGTGCTGGGCGGGCTCTTTTCCTACGGATACCGATTGATGCATGGCCAGGCCTTCGTGGTGCCAACGGTGGGACGGGGGCTGGCTAATGGGTTTTTCGTGCCAATTTTAGCCCTAACCCTCTCTTCCAGTGTCCTCTTGCCGTTTTTTGTGGCGCTGGTTGCGGGCGACAGCGTCGCGGGAGAGCGGCAGTCCGGAACTTGGAATACGCTGTTGACGCAAGGCATCAGTCCCTGGCGGTTATTTTGGGGTAAAGCCCTGGTGTCCTTCGGCTACGCCGCTCTCGCGACATTAATTTTGTGTGCATCGAGTCTTGCGGGAGGCTGGGTGATTTTTGGCCTGCATGGATCGGCGCTCCCATCCGGTGTGGTGGCGTCGACGGGTCAATTTTGGCGTCTCATAGTCATTGTCTGGGGATATGCCACTGTCAGTCAGATGGTGGTCGCCGCCTTTGCCCTGCTGGTAAGCGCCTTTAGCCGACACAGCGTCTCGTCCCTCTTGGTAAGCATGGGCACCCTAATCGTGCTGGCGATGTTAGGGGACATGCCGATTTTGGCAGCGGTACGCCGCCTTCTTTTCACCAGTTACTTTTCCCGCTTGGGAGACACCTTGACCTTCCCGCCAAACTGGATCGCTCTGACCCACGGCTTATTGGTTTATGGCCTGTACCTTATCCTTTTCTTGGCCGCGATTCTGTGGTTCCAGCCGTTTCGTGACTAATGGCAAATGGCGACACCTCGGGTGAATCTAGAGTATGGGGTGTGGCGCCCCATGGCGGTGTGCGCGGGCTCACCCTTTACACTACCGGTAAGTTGTGACTTCCACGAGATGGATTTTCGGGCCAATGATCTGATAGGTAAATTGCAACACCTGGGCCTGTCCGTCAACCGTCACATTGGGGGCCAGCAGAACTAACCCGGTGGGACGGTCAGACGCTCCTAAGGCCATCGTAAGCCTAACGGGTGCACGAAACGCGACCGATTTGGCGCCCCAAAAGGGGTCAGACGATGGGGCGACCGAGGGAATAATGGACCGAAGCCAAGACAATTGGCGGTGTTGACTGGTATAGCGATAAGCCTCCAGGAGGCGAATCGCTTGGGGGGTGATGTCCAGAGGTGCCGGGCTATGGACGAACAGCGCCAATCGTTCGGATAAGACGCCACGATAGTTGAGGGTGCCCATGGGCAGGGAGTTTTCGGAGAGCCACAGGGGATAGCGGCTGATAATCCAGGGAGGAATGTCGGCGTGATACGCGTCGGAGGACCGAGGCGCTGCACTGGCCAGGCTCTGGCTGGTGAGGCGGGCCGCCATCAGTTTGGCAAACACGACGTAGCGATAGGGCGTAAAGTAGCGTGCCATCTAAGAGGTAGCAGGTTTCTAAGGCGAGAGTGGGCGCGCTCGAGTCCGGAAGCCCTGGATTTGCCGGCACAATGGCGTGGGATGCGACGCGAAAGAGGAACACGCCTTGTTGGGTGGTGACGATGATGGTCTGCTAGGTGGCATTATGGGCAGCGATGACGGAAAGTCCCGGTTCGCCAGGCAGTACTGACGCCGTCCAGTGCCCCTGTACCATCAATAGCTGCGTGTCGAACGTGCTCTGAATGACGGCCACGTGAAGTCTCAATGAGGGAACGTCAAGCATCCGAACACATGTCCGTGGACGGCTCCGGCAGCGGGGGGGCGGCTAGGGGTCGGTTTGGCTGGGATGGCACGGGGGCCATGTTTGGGCGTGGGGCGGATGAAGCGTACTGAACCTGCTGCCATTGGTCGACGCCCCGCAGGGCCAGGGGTCTTTAATGGCATGGCTCAGCTCAGCCCCATGGCTTACGGGCGCAAGGGGGTTGGGAGTAACTGTGCCGGATGGGGAGACATGGAGATACTGGCTGCCGGAACCGATTTGACTCGAAGTTACGGTGGCGAGCACAGGGGCGTGGAACAACCCTACCAAGCTCCCATCAGACGTGGTCAGCACCTGAAGGCGCAAAATCGGTGACAACACTTTCTCCGCGCGCAATGCGGGCGGAAAACGACGGGGCTGGGCCCTGCAGCAATTCCACGGTGGTTGCAACGCTAAAGGCGTTGGACGTCAAGACAGCAAGAGAGTCGTGTTGGCTCCATACGACGCGCAATGTGTCTCAGGCTGGGGCAAGTGGTATTACGATAGAGCGGACATCGGTACCGACGGGTGCTCGCATGTGTTTTACCAAGATTCGCTGAGTCTAACGGTCTGGCCTAATCTCCCGCGGTGATCTCAAAGTCGCGGGGGCTGGAGATCTCGCGGGCTTGGAATTGACATTCCGAGAGCGATTCCGTACGATTACCAACGAGAAATGGCGAGACGCACCGCGTTGAGGGAGGTTCCTTTTGGACATCAAGCTGGTCAATATTGGCTTCGGCAACATTGTCTCGGCCAATCGCATCGTGGCAATCGTGAGTCCGGACTCGGCGCCCATCAAGCGCATTATCACGGAAGCACGAGACCGCGGGGTCCTGATTGATGCCACATATGGCCGCAGAACCCGCGCCGTGATTATGACCGACAGCGAACACGTGATTCTGTCGGCGGTGCAGCCGGAGACCGTCGCCAATCGGCTGACCAGTCGTCCGGCTGACAGCGACGATGAGGACGATGAGGAGGACGAGGATTAAAGGTGGCCCAGGCAGCCTCAGTGGAAGAATTGGTAAGTCAAACCAAGAGCAAGTATGCTCTGGTTGTAGCAGCGGCGCGTCGCGGACGCGCCATTATGGACGGATATCAGCCGCTGGTTCAGGTCAACGCGACTAAGCCCGTAACTATTGCGTTGGAAGAGATTCAGCGCGGCCTCGTATCCGTTGAAGTGCCGCCATCTGGCATTAAATAAATGCGTATCATTGTTGGAGTGGCCGGCGGGATTGCTGCCTATAAGGCGTGCGAGGTCGTGAGTCGGCTTGTTAAGGCTGGCCACTCTGTACGGGTCGTCATGACTCCGGCGGCGGCACAATTCGTGGCGCCGCTCACTTTTCGCGCCCTGTCGGGACACGCCGTGGGGATCGAAGCCGCGGACGAGCCGGCGGGTCCGCTTTCGCATGTCCAGTTGGCCCATTGGGCGGAGGCGCTGGTCATCGCCCCGGCCACCGCTTCGCTCATGAGCCGTTTAGCCCATGGACAAACGGACGATCTGTTGGGGCTGGTGTATTTGGGGATCCGCGGACCGGTTGTGGCGGCTCCGGCAATGGAGCCAGAGATGTGGTCCCATCCTCGAACCCAAGCCAATGCCAGCGTTTTAAGAGCGGACGGGGTGCGGCTGGTCGGTCCCGCCGTGGGGCGCATGGCGTCGGGGCAAGAGGGATTGGGGCGTATGGCCGAACCGGCAGAGATTGTGGCGGCGCTGGAGGACGCGCTGACCCCGAAGGATTTGGCCGGCACCACCATAGTGGTCACGGCGGGTGCAACCTGGGAGCATTTTGATCCGGTGCGAGTTCTGACCAACCCTTCCACCGGGCTCATGGGGGTCCTTATCGCCAATCAAGCGGCGCGCCGTGGCGCTGACGTGAGGTTGGTCACGGGACCGGCCGTCCCGTACGCTGTGGACGATCGAGTACGGCGGGAAACGGTGGTTAGCGCCGAGGAGATGCAACGGGCCGTGATTGCCATGGCACAAGACGCTGATGTGGTGGTTGGCGCGGCCGCCGTCTCGGATTTTCGCCCTCGCGAGCGACTAGGGTCCAAAGCCCATAAGGATGACGTCGGTCTGAACTGGGAGATGGTCCGAAATCCTGACATCATTCAGTCGATTGGGGAGCGCTACCAAGGCCAGAAGGTATTGGTGGGGTTCGCCGCGGAAACCGAGGATGTGCTGGCGCAGGCGGAAGCCAAGCGACGGAAAAAACATTTGGATGCCGTGGTCGCCAATCTGGTGGGAGTTGGGCGTGGTTTTGGCGCCGGCGAATATGGCGCTTGGCTGGTCACAGCGGAGGGTCCGCGGGAACTCGGTGGCAGTAAAGAGCACACGGCTGCCGCTTTGTTAGATTGGATTCGTGAGAGGCGGGCAGCCGGCCATGGCCATATTGGCTGAGGTTGTCATCGATCAGGTTGCGCCTGGTCTGGATCGGCCCTTTACCTACGTTGTTCCCGATACTTTCGAAGAACAGGTGGCCTTGGGCCAATGGGTCGAGGTGCCGTTCGGATCCCGGGTGCTCCATGGAGTCATCACGCAACTCGCCGCGGGAGATCCGGCGGAGGGCACCAAAGCTATCCATGCGATTGTTGATAGGAAGCCGGTGGTGACCCCGGTCCTTTTGGAGATGGCTCAGTGGCTTTCGGGGCGGTATCTCTGCTACGTGTCCCAAGCCTTGCGGTCCATGGTCCCGGCTTCCGTGCGGCGCCGTCAGTCGGCGCGCCCTAAAATGGTTTGGTACCGAGTGGTGGGTGCGCGCAGCGGGCGACCGTCCACGAAGCAGGCCATGTTTGAATTCGTGCGGGATCATGGACCGGTCGATCGGCGCACGCTCTTGGACCAGTTCAACAATGCCCAGCAAGCGCTGCGGGCCCTGGTTGCGGAAGAGGCGCTCGAGGTGCTGACCGATCCACCCCAAAGTCCGTTGCCCCAGGAGGCGCTCCACCAGCTGACGGCAGCTCAGCAAGCGGTCTTGCAGACTATGGAATCTGAACCGGGACGGGCCTGGCTTTTGGAAGGGGTGACCGGTTCGGGCAAGACCGAAGTGTACTTAGCGCTCATTGAGGCTCGGGTAGCGGCTGGTCGGCAGGCCCTGGTGCTGTTGCCGGAAATCGCACTTACCCCTCAGGTGCTGCTGCGTTTTCGGGAGCGGTTTGGGACCCGAGTAGCCGTTTGGCATTCCGGGTTAGGCCATGGGGAGCGGCGCTTGATTTGGGAGGCTGTACGCGACGGCCGGGTGTCGGTAGTTGTGGGGGCACGATCGGCGGTGTTTTTGCCCTTTCCTCGTTTGGGCGCCATTGTTGTCGACGAGGAGCACGAACCAAGCTACAAGCAGGAGGAGCATCCCCGTTATCATGCCCGCGAAGCGGCCTTGTGGCGTGGAAAGCGCGAGGGCGTGACCGTGGTTCTGGGAAGCGCGACCCCATCGGTAGAAACCCGATTCTGGGCTGAGCAAGGTGCAATCGGCCATCTGAGATTGCCCGAACGAGCGATGGGGAGGAGCTTGCCGGCGGTCGAACTGGTCGACATGCGGGAGGAACTGCAAAAGGGTAACCGTCAGATGTTTAGCCACGCGTTGACTACCGCCCTGGACGAGGTGTTAAGGCGCGGCGAGCAGGCCATTTTGTTTCTGAATCGGCGGGGCTATTCGACCTTTGTGCTCTGCAGGGCTTGCGGACAAGCTTTACAATGCCCGGACTGCGCCGTCTCCCTTACGTATCATCAGCGCGACAATCGCTTGGTCTGCCATTATTGCCTGAAGGAACAGCCGTTGCCGAAACGGTGCCCAGAGTGCGGCAGTGACAAAATCCGTTATTTTGGTGCGGGTACCGAGCGGGTAGCTGATGAGGTCGGGCGTCTCTTTCCCGGTACACGGGTGATCCGCGCCGACCGAGACACCCTGACGCGGCCCGATGACTACGCTGAACTTTATCAAAACTTTTTGTCGGGACAAGCCGATGTATTAGTCGGAACGCAAATGATTGCCAAAGGCATGGACTTTCCCCGGGTTACACTGGTAGGGGTGGTGGCAGCTGACACGGCGCTCCATCTGCCCGATTATCGTGCGGCAGAACGCACGTTTCAGTTGTTGGTGCAAGCCGGAGGGCGTTCCGGACGGGGAGATCAGGCGGGGCGGGTCGTGATCCAGACCTATAATCCGGATCATTACGCCATCTTTCACGCGTATCGCCATGATTATGCGGCATTCTATCAAGAGGAAATCAGCTTTCGTGAACAAGCCCATTACCCGCCGTATTCTGACCTCTGGCTACTGGTCCTTGAAGGATCGGAAGAGTCCGACGTGAAAGCCCGGGCGGACGGCGTGTATAGGGATTTGAGAGCTGTTTGGCCCAACGGAGAAATATTGGGCCCAGCGCCCGCTCCCTTGGCCCGTATTCGTGGACAATACCGCTACCATCTTTTGTTGAAGAGCACCCATAATGATGACTTGGCAGTGGTTCTCCGAACCTTGCAAAGCCAGCATCGCGGGGTGAGCATCACCCGGGATCCGTACTTTTTGATGTAGTGAGGAGGAGTTTATGGCCCGCATCCTCTTTATGGGCACTCCCGAATACGCCCGCCGTATTTTGGAGCGCATCTATCAACCCGACGACCAGTATCTGGTGGTGACTAAGCCGGACATGCCCGTGGGGCGCCGGCAAATTCTCACCCCCTCGCCCGTGGCGGTTTGGGCTGAGGCTCAGAATCTTCCGGTTATGAAGCCGGTGAAGCTCAAGGACTTTCGGGGAGCGTGGGAGTCGTTCAAGCCCGATTGGATTCTTACCGCCGCCTATGGGCGCATTTTGCCGCCTTGGCTACTCGCCTTGCCGCGCGTGGGCGCGTATAACTTACATGCCTCTTTGCTGCCGCGCTGGCGCGGGGCGAATCCCGTCGCTTGGGCGATTTTGAGCGAGGATTCGGTGACCGGCGTGACGTTGATGGCCATGGACGAAGGGATGGACACTGGTCCGATCGTTGCGACAGCCACAACGGCGATCGGGCCCGAAGATACGACCGGCAGTTTGACATTGCGTCTGGCCGAACTGGGGGCTGCTCTATGGCTTGAAACCCGTGACCGCTACGGCGTCAGCCGCTTCCCCAGCATCCCACAAGATGAAGCGGGGAGGTGTCTTGCACCCAAGTTTGACCGTACGGCTGGACGCATGAGGTGGGACGAGACCGCTCACGCTCTCGACGCTCAGGTACGAAGCATGACGCCCGAGCCCGGCGCCTATACTATGCTGGGTGATTTACGCATCAAAATTTTAGCTGCGCGGGCCCAAGGGGCTACTGGCTCGGGAACGCCCGGCACGGCACACCTGGATGGGGAGGACTGGACCGTCCAGACCGGTGAAGGCATTCTCCGGGTATCGCGCATTCAGCCCGCCGGCCGGCGCATTATGTCTCCTGGGGAGTTTGTTCGCGGGCGACGGGGGGAGGTAGAATGGACGCTTCAGTAAGTCGGGCGGGATTGGCCCGGGATGAAGCCTTAAAAGCGTTGGCCAGAATTCGCCAGGGTTACCCGGTGAGCGACGCCATTCAACAGGCGAAGGGATTGCCGGCTCGCGATCGGGCCTTGATGGCGACTTTAGTCTACGGTGTGCTACGCCATCTACGCTATCTTGACGCTTGGATGAAACCCTTTGTCCGCGGGGATTTGGAACCTGAGGTACAAGACATTCTTCGTATGGCCTTCTATCAGATGGGATTTCTTGATCGGGTCCCTGATTATGCGGCGGTGAATGCGGCCGTGGAGCAGACGCGAGCTCGCGCGCCGCGGGCTGTGGGCATGGTGAACGCTATTTTGCGCCGTGGACAGAGCAAGAAGCCTGAGCAACTCTCCCTGGGCGAACGCTATTCGCACCCGGATTGGATTGTGGAGCGTTGG
This sequence comes from Sulfobacillus harzensis, assembly GCF_012933365.1. GTDB lineage: Bacteria > Bacillota > Sulfobacillia > Sulfobacillales > Sulfobacillaceae > Sulfobacillus_B > Sulfobacillus_B harzensis. The sequence continues at coordinate 26,112 of NZ_JABBVZ010000022.1, forward strand.
CAGGCGCGCTATGGCCCCCGTTTGGAATCCATTTTGGAGGCCAACAATGCGGTGCCGCCGCTGACCCTGCGTGTGGATTTGGACCGCACATCTCGTGCTGAGGTGTTGGAGGAACTAGGGAATTTAGGCATTGATGCGGAACCCTCCCCGTATCTTCCTGAGGCGATTCGGGTGCGGGGATCCCTGTGGCTTGAGGACTTTGAGCCCTTTCGCCGGGGATGGGTGACGGTTCAGGACGAAAGCGGCATGTTGGTTGCCTGGGTGCTCGATGCCCAGCCGGGCGACGAGGTTTTGGACATGGCAGCGGGCCTCGGTGGCAAGGCGTTGCACGTATTGGAACGCTCCGGTGGGGCGGTGCGGCTTACCTGTCTGGATATTTCGCGTCCGCGTCTACGAAGGCTGGAGGAGAATCTTTCGCGGACAGGACGGGGTGATCAGGCCGCCATTAAGGAAGCCAATGCGGTCCAATTCGGCAACAGCCACCAGGGGAGTTTTGAGCGAATAATTTTGGATGCCCCCTGTAGTGGCCTGGGCGTCTTGCGACGGAGGGTGGATGCCCGTTGGAAGAAGCAAGCCAATGACTTGCCGGCATTTCACGAGACCCAAGTAGAGTTGCTGGACGCCGCTTGGCGGGCCTGTCGGGCAGGTGGAGTGATTGTGTACAGCACCTGCTCGACCGAACCCGAGGAAACCGAGGCGGTCGTTGACGAGGTGCTCGCTCGGCGTCCCGATTTGAGGCGGGAGGACGTCACCCCATATCTTCCGCATCCAGATTTGGCGTCCTTCGTCAAGAATGGCGCTCTGAGTCTAACCCCAGGTGATTTGGGAATGGATGGCTTTTACATTGCGCGACTACGCGTGAAAAAGGAGGCGGTGCAATGACGGCCAGCAAGTTTGCCTGGGGCGACGTCTTGTCCATGACCCCCAAAGAGCTCGCTGCCCTGTTGGAGTCGGAAGGGGCTCCCCGGTTTCGTGGGGCGCAGCTCTTTGAGTGGTTATGGCGCCACCATGCGGACCATTACCGCAATATCAGCGTGTGGCCGGAAAAGCTCCGCCAACACATGGCCGAACGCTATCCGCTGACGCGGTTGACACGGGTCGAGAGCCAAGTTGCCCACGACGGCACCACGAAACTGTTGTTGCGCATGGCCGATGGCCAGCGTGTGGAAACAGTGCTGCTTCCTCATCGTTATGGGTATAGCGTGTGTGTGTCGTCTCAAGTCGGATGTGCCATGGGTTGCAAGTTTTGTGCCTCGGGACTGAAGGGGCGGGTGCGTCAGCTGACCGCCGGTGAAATGGCGGACCAAGTGGCCTTTGGCAATCAGGTACTGAGCGAGCGGGGCGCCAAGATTAGCCGTATCGACGTGATGGGCATTGGAGAGCCGTTGGACAACTTTGATAATCTGATGCGGTTTTTAGAAATAGTGCATGATCCGGCGGGGTTTAACTTGAGCTATCGCCATATCACCGTATCGACCAGCGGATTGGTGCCGGCGATGAAGAAGTTGGCGGACAGCGGTCTTCCTGTGACTTTGGCCGTGTCACTGCACGCCCCCAACGATGCACTGCGGCTGCAGTTGATGCCCGTCAACCGCGCCTATCCGTTGGCCAAGCTTATCCCGATGTGCCGCTATTTTGTGGAAACCACCGGTCGGCGCGTGACCTTCGAATATTTGCTGTTAGACCACGTCAACGATGGAGAAGCGGAGGCCCACCAATTGGGGGAACTCGTACGGGGATTTCCGAGTCACGTTAATCTGATCCCCTGGAATCCTGTCGATGAGCATCCGTTCCAGCCGTCACCAAAGGAGCGTGTGCGACGTTTTCAAAGCATCGTGCAAGAATACGGAATTTCTTGTACCATACGGAGAGAATTAGGCCAGGAAATTGATGCGGCCTGTGGACAGTTAAGACTCCGGGAGGAGGAGCAGGTATCACCCTAAGAACCTTTGGGCGAAGCCATCGGGGGTTGAAACGGCCTAACAACGAGGACGCCTATTTGATGCGCCCGGTAGCGGGCGACGGATATCTTGTGGCGGTGGCGGACGGCGTGGGTGGTGGGCCCGCAGGACAGGAGGCCAGCCGTATGGCCTTGGAGACCCTCGATGATGCGGTGGGGTTGGAGATTCGGGACATCGCCCGTTTGGCTTCAGCGGTGTCAGCTGCCAACCGGCGTATTCACGAGTCTGGCCAGCGCGACGATGCGCTTAACGGAATGGGGACCACCTTGACGTCGGCGGTGATTTTTCCTAACCGGCTACTGGTGGCTCATGTCGGTGACTCGCGCGCCTATCACCTTTTGGATGATCATTTGGTGCGGCTGACGGTGGACCACTCTCTGGCCGCAGAGATGGAGCGGGCCGGTGGCTTAACACCGGAAGAAGCGGAACATCACCCCAACAAAAATGTACTGACCCGTGTCATCGGTCCTTTCGACCGGGTCCGCATTGATGTCGCCGAGCAGGCCTGGGACGGATCAGGACGGTTGCTGCTGTGCACGGATGGGTTAACCGCCGTACTTTCGGACGACGACATCTTTCTTGCCAGTCAAAGCCTTTCGGGATATGCGCTGATTGACCGATTAATCCAGACGGCGCTCGAGCGCGGCGGACCGGACAACATCACGGTGGTGCTGGTTGAGTCCGAGGCAGGTGACGGTCATGGTGGGTAGTATTCTTGGCAATCGTTATGAAGTTCTTGAGCGAATCGGCACCGGTGGCATGTCGCTCGTCTATCGCGCTCGCGACTTAACCCTCAATCGGTTGGTCGCGGTCAAGATATTAAAGCATCAGTGGGCTGAAGATGCAGAAGTGGTACGCCGCTTCGATCAGGAGGCGCGGGCGGCAGCCTCTCTGGTAGATCGCCATGTGGTGCAGGTTTACGATGTCGGCCGCGACGAGCCAGATATCCATTATATGGTTATGGAATTGGTTGCCGGCGAAACGCTACGCGCAAAAATCGACCGGGAAGCGCCGCTTCCGGTTGAGGTCGCCTTGGACATCGCCGACCAGGTCGCGCAGGGACTTGAGGTGGCGCATGCCCGCAAACTGGTTCATCGGGACATTAAGCCGCAAAATGTGCTCATTTCGCCAGAAGGCGTTGTCAAGGTGACCGACTTTGGCATTGCGTATGCGGCCACCACCGGCACCCTGGTGAATACCGGCTCACTGCTCGGTACGGTCCAGTATTTGAGTCCCGAGCAGGCACGTGGTCGCCTGATTGGTCCCCAGTCGGATCTCTATTCGCTAGGGGTTGTGCTGTTTGAGATGCTGACCGGGAAGTTGCCGTTTGAAAGTGAGAGTGCGATCGGTGTCGCGATCAAGCATCTGCAGGACGAACCCGCCCGCATCGATGAGCTGAGGCCGGATGTTCCGAAGGCGGTCGGCGATATGGTGGAGCGGGCACTCTCCAAAGATCCGGCCGAGCGCTATCATTCAGCCCATGCGCTGCGTCAGGACATCGCTCGGATTCTGCATCCTGAGGCGGCCAATGCAGGGCCGTTGCCAGCGCCGTTAGGCCGACGCGAAGAAGGTCCCGAACAACCGACCACACCCTCCCGGCGCCGGCGCTGGATCCCCTGGGCTATCGTGGCCGCATTGGTGGCGATTTTGGCCGGCGGCGGCGTCTATGCCTTTAATCGTTGGCTCAACCCGCCTATCATTAGTGTGCCCAATTTCAAAGGCATGGCCTTGAGCCAGGCTCGGGGGCGCGCCCAGTCGATGGGATTGAGTCTCGATGTGGTGGGCCATCAAAGCTCCACCAAGGTCGCCAAGAATCACGTGTTGACGGAGCGTCCGAGTCCAGGCACCCGCATTAAGGCAAGTCAGCCCGTGGATGTGGTAGTGTCCTCAGGACCCCGCAAGGAGACCCTGCCGGGCGTAACTAAGGAAACGCTCTACCAGGCCAAGCAGGAACTGGTCAACACCCTAGGTCTCCGTGTACGCGTGAGGCACGTGGCCTCCAGCCAACAGAGCGGGCTGGTGTTGCGCCAAAGTCCGGGCGCGGGAACCGTGGTGGCTGCAGGCAGCCGAGTGACGCTTTGGGTATCCAAGGGATCGAGCACCGCCGCCAATGTCATGCCGAACTTGGTAGGGCTTTCGGTGCCCAAAGCCGCGAGCCTTTTGGCATCCATGAACGTGACAATTGGCACGCCGAGCCCGATGTACTCGACCGAACCACCCAACACCATCATCGATCAAAGCCCTGCGCCTTTTTCGAGCCTTCAGGGCGTGACCGGGGTCAGTGTGACCACGTCTAATGGGCCGAGCCCGGTGAGTTCGTCCATGCCAAGAAACCGGAGTTTGGTGCGGTGGACCATTCCTTCGAGCGCCCGGCCTAAGTCGCTTTTGAAGGTCATTGTGACCGACCAGGCGGGCAACGAGGAAGTGTACTATCAACAAGTGAACCCGGGAGAACCGGTATCCTATGTGGTGATCTGGTATGGTACCCGTGGGGAGCTCTCGGCGTCGCTGAATGGCCAGGTGGAGCCGCCGCGAACGCTTCTGCCGAGCAACACCAGCAGTTCTACGAGTGCCCCATCTAGCGGGACTAGTGCGCCGTCTTCCGGACCATCTCCGTCCCCGAGTCCCTCGCCAAGCGGAGGCAATCAATGAGAGAAGGCCTGGTGGTGTTGTTGGAGGCTAACCGGCCCACGGTCGCCCTGCCGGACGGCACCACCTACCTCTGTTATCTAAAGGGGCGCATTAAGCGGGATGTGGGACGGATCATGGTGGGTGATCGGGTGTTGGTGGAACCGACCGACCCGGGCGAGGCCCGTATAGAGACGGTCTTGCCGCGGACCACCCAATTGCTGCGGCCGCCAGTTGCCAACGTCCAGGGTGTATTTGTGGTCTTTAGTCTTGAGTCGCCGGCGGGGAGTCTGGAACTGTTGGACAAGCGCCTGGTCATGGCCGCCCTTTCCGGTTTGGAGGCTGAGGTTGTGCTCTCCAAGGTGGATTTGGCGACCGATCAAAAACGGCTCGAACGGATTGCAAAAACCTATGGCGAGGCAGGATATCGGGTGTGGCGGACGTCGGCGCCACTCGAACTGGGGATTGAGGATCTGATTCATCGAGCCCGGCAGGGTATATGGGTGCTGACGGGGGAAAGCGGGGCCGGAAAGTCAACGCTGTTGAAAGCCATGATACCAACGGCGCTGGCGAATACTGGGGAATTAAGCCGCATTGGGCGGGGCCAGCAAACCACACGCTGGGTGCGGTTGTACGCGATCGACAATTACTGGTTGGCGGACAGCCCCGGCTATACGGCACTGGAAACGCAGGTTCAGTCTGCCCAAGACATTTTAGCCGCGTTTCCGGAATTGGCCGCCTTCAACTGCCGTTTTCATGATTGCTTGCATCGTCAGGAGCCGGGCTGCCTTGTGCATGGAGCGCTCGAGGCGGGCGAGATTGCCGATTGGCGATATCAGCATTATTTGTCGTTGCTGGATCAATGGATCAAACGCTATTAGAGGCGGAACAGGAGGAACTATGCTACAGATTGCTCCATCCATTCTCTCGGCAGATTTTGGGGCTCTTAGGGAAGCGGTCCAAGGTGTGTCGGCGGATGCTGACCTCTTGCATGTGGATGTGATGGATGGCCGCTTTGTGCCGAATATTACCATGGGTCCTCAGGTTGTCGAAGCGGTCCGAAAGGCGACTGATTTGCCGCTCGACGTGCATATGATGATTGTGGAACCCGATCGATACTTGTCCGATTTTCGCCAGGCCGGCGCCGACATGATTTCCGTGCATGTCGAGGCGTGTCCGCATCTCGAGCGCACCATCGACCAGATTCATCAATTGGGCGCGCTGGCGGGGGCCGCCATCAATCCCGCTACGCCGGTGGAGATGTTGGTCGACATTCTCCCGGAATTGGACTATGTGTTGATCATGAGTGTCAACCCGGGTTTCGGCGGGCAAAAATTTTGGCCTCGGGCGCTCGAGAAGTTGGCCCGGGTTCGGGATCTGCGCGGTGCCCGGGAACGGCCGTTAATCGAGGTCGATGGCGGCATCAATGCCGAGACTGCCTCCCAGGCTGTAGCCCACGGGGCGGAGATATTGGTCGCCGGGTCTTATGTATTTGGCGCTGAGGACCCGAAAGCCCGGATTCAAATTCTTCGTCAATCGTGAGGCACCTTTTGCCCCCGCCCTTCGTAGCATGATGATTGCCACATCATCAGTTGGGCGAAGGGGGTGGGGAAAATGCGGTCAGCCCGGTACGGTCTTCGCTTTCGGCGAAGGGGCCCGAATCGGCTATGGGGGGTCGCGGTCGCCATCGCCGGAGCCTTTGTGATTGTGAAAGTGCTGCCGCTGTGGATCTGGCCATTTGGCATTGGGCTTTGGCTTTTATGGGCAGGGTTAGGCCCGTTGGCGATTGGAGGAGCCCTAATTTGGATTGGTTGGCGGATCTTGTCAGCATCATGAAGAGATTTTGGGGACACCAGAAAGGATGACCAACATGCAGGTGCAAGTGGTGAAGGTGCCGCGGTTTGTGGGACGAATTCTGCAGGTGGTATTGGGGATTTGGAGCACCAAGTAGTTAACGGGGTGATATCAACGGATTATCGGATTCGGGCGACGGCAGCGGACGGGCTTTTACGCGCGGCGGCCATTTCGTTAACGGCCACTGCGCGGACGGCCCAGGAAATTCACCAGGCCTGGCCGGTGGCTGCCGCCGCCATGGGCCGGCTGATGACTACGGCGGGCCATGCTGGGAGGCGACTTGAAAGACCAGTACGGTCGGTTGACGGTCGACGTGCAGGGCGGGGGACCATTAGGCCGGGTGGTGGCCGAGGTGCTGGCTAATGGGGATATTAGAGCGCGTGTCCAGCATCCGGCGGTGGACTTGCCGCTCCGTGCGGACGGCAAACTGCCGGTGGGACAAGCTGTCGGCACCGACGGTTTTTTTCGGGTTTTGCGCCAAGAAGCCGACGGGCAATGGTACCAGAGCCAAGTGGAATTGAGGACCGGTGAAATCGGCGACGACTTTCTGCACTACCTATGGCAATCCGAGCAGGTATCGAGTGCCGTGTCATTGGGGGTGTTGGTTGGCACGGAAGGTTTAGTGGTGGGTGCGGGGGGCCTCATGATTCAGGCGCTGCCGGGATGTCCGGAAAGTCTGCTTGATCAGGTGGCTCGCGATTTTGAGCGACTGACACAAATAAGCCGTCGGCTGGCCGACGGCGAAACTTTAGAATCCTTCGTGAAAATGGTGTTGCCGGAACCGATTCGTTGGTACCCCAGAGAACCGCTGCAGTTCCGCTGTTGGTGCGATCGGGAGCGCATTGCGGATACCTTAAAAACGCTGCCCTATGCGGACTTGACCGACCTTATCAGCGACGGCGGCGCCGAGGTGACCTGTCACTTTTGCCGCCGTGCGTATCATTTCAGCCAAAATGAACTAGAATCATACCGAGGGAACGCCGCCACCTAGATGGCGCGTTCCACCCGGCCCGAACGCAGGCAACGCGTGCAAACATAAATGCGCTTGGTGCGGCCGTCGATACGGGCGCGCACGCGCTGGATGTTAGGCTTCCATACTCGCTTGGTCTTCTTGTGCGAGTGGCTCACGTTGTTCCCGTGAACGGTGTGCTTGTCGCAAATTTCGCATCGGTATGCCATTTTCGGACCTCCCTTCGACCCCGTGACATTCTTGTCTATGGTAACATAGTAGGCATTGACGCGCAAGTATTGAGGGGTGTAGATGGCGGTGGAAAAGCGCACCGAATGGGGGCAAACGATAATTCACGACGAGGTGCTGGCCGCATTAGCCTCACGGGCGGCACTCAGCGTTCCTGGTGTGGTGCAGATGAGTCAACATGGATTGGCCGACAACCTAAACAGTTTAGTGCGACATGACATCTTAGCTCGAGGAGTCCGGGTGGATGAGAGCGGGGACGGCCACTACGATGTGGATCTCTTTTTAATGGTTCAGTACGGGGTGAAAATTGCCCAAGTGGGTCGGCAGGTGGCGGATCGTGTCAACCAGGCTCTCAAAGAGGCGGTAGGATCCTATCCTGACCATATCGGGATTCATGTTGAAGGAGTTCGGACGATTGAGAACTGAACGAGGCAGCGTGCCGCTCTGGCGGTTGTCAGGAGAGTCATGGGCACTATGGATGGAGGGCGCCCTAACGGAGTTGTCCCGATTTCAAGACGTGCTGAATCAGGCCAATCTTTTTCCCGTGGCGGACGGCGATACCGGACATAATATGGTGAGGACGCTTGAAGCCGCCGTCAAGGCGATACGAGAGGCCGCCCCGGATCGTCTTGATGTGCTGGCGCGGGCCGCGGCCGACGGTGCCCTGATGGGGGCCCGGGGAAACTCTGGGGTCATTTTGTCCCAGTTGTTGGCTGGATTTGCGGAGGCGATGGAGGGGAAGGCGACGGCCGAGCCCTTGGACTTTCAAGAGGGGCTCGCCCGTGCCGCCGCGCGGGCTCGTCAGCAGGTGGCCAACCCAGTTGAAGGGACCATTCTTACGGTGGCAGACCAGATTGCAACCGGAATTCAAGTGGATGGCGATGTGGTCCAGGGATTGGAATCGGCGGTTGAGGCGGGGGAAAGGGCACTACGACAAACTACCGAAGTTTTGCCGGTGCTGCGGGGGACAGGCATGGTTGACGCCGGGGCAATGGGCTACGTTGCGCTATTGCGCGGCTGGCTCTTCGCCGCCCGAGGCGAGATAGTCCTCCCGGGCGTCGACCAAAAGATTTCGTCGGCCGAAAGCCCAGCCCACCCGGCGTTGGAGTCGCCGGAGAGCAACTATTACGACGTGGAAGCGCTCCTATATCATATCCGGCACCCTCACCCCGAGACCTGGCTTCGGGAAGCGCTCACCGCCATTGGCGATTCGGTGGTCATTGCACCGGGTCGGGATCAGATTAAGGTGCACGTCCACACCGAACAAGCGGTGCCCCTGATGGAAATTTTGACCCGGGTAGGCGATATTCGCCAGATGGAGTGGTTGGACATGCGTGCGCAAGTTGAGGCGCGCCATCCGGGGTCGAAATTAACGGTGGTGGCTCCCCCAGAGGCCGAGCCGCTGTTTGGGGAGCATGTGCGGGTGATGGACCCGACCGCGGCGGTTGATCAGTCCCATCTGATTTGGGTCAACCCAGACTTGGTGCTTGAGCAGGCGGTGGCGGTGGAATCGGTCGCGGAGGCTTTGCACGTCATGGTGGAATATGCGGACGACGAGGATTGGGAGACCAATCGTGCCCGTATGTTGGAACTTTTGAGCAAGACGACTCGCTACGCGGTGTTTCGCCAGCCGGAAGGCTTTTGGTTTGACGGCACATGCTATGCAGACCGCGAAGCGCTTCGCATGGGAGTGCAAGAAGCGCTTGAAAAGCTTGGGCCAGGTGTGGTGACTATGTATTTGAGCCACAAGGCCAGCGGGGAGGAGGCGGCGTTTTGGCAGGAGGCACTGGACGCCGAACTAGTTCCGGTTCCCCAGTCAAACCCTTGGATGGAGATCGTCTGGCAGCCCTAGCGCTGGGCGATTCCATCGGACGGGTTCCGGGGGTGGGGCCCAAACGGGCCCAAGATTTGGCAAAGCTTGGGGTCGACACCGTGCAAGACTTGGCCACGTTGTGGCCCCGTCGTCACTTGGATCGCACAACTCTCACACCGATACGCGACTTGCAATCTGGCACTGTAGCAACCATCAGGGGCCGCGTGGAGGCGCTGAACGAAAGATTCACGGGTCGCGGGCAGAGCGTACTTAAGGTGCGTATCGGCGATTCAAGCGGACATGTCGAAGCCACCTTCTTTCATGCCCGCTGGATTAAGCGTCAATTGGCTCCCGGGACAGAGGTGATGCTTTCTGGCCGCATAGAGTCATTTCGGGGACGACCGACCATGACCCATCCCGATTTGGATGTGCTGTCCTCAGGGGAAACACCCCGACTAGGCCTGGTGCCGGTCTATCCCTTGGCAGGCGACTTAAAACAACGGTTTATGCAGGATTTGCTGTCCCGCGTGATTCCCCATCTGGTTTACAAAATGGCCGATCCGCTGCCCGAGTCGCTTAAGGCGGAAGAACACCTGGCCGATCGCGCCTGGGCGATCTTGCATCAGCACTTCCCGGAAACGTTGGAGGATTTGGAGCGTTCCCGCCGACGGCTGGTATTCGATGAATTTTTGCGGATGTCTTTGGCGGTGTTGTGGTTGCATCGCGCCGACGGCCAGCATTATGCGCCAAAGCTTAATCCGGACAACCCCCTTTTGCGGCGGTTTCTTGAAGCCTTGCCATTTGACTTAACCGACGGCCAGAAAGACGCCTGGAGGGACATTCGCCGCGACCTAGGAGCGAGCAAACCGATGGCGCGTCTTTTGCAGGGGGATGTGGGCTCAGGAAAAACCATGCTGGCGGCGCTCTCGATGCTGACGGCCGTCGGAAGCGGCTATCAAGCAGCGATGATGGCCCCCACCGAACTTCTGGCAGAGCAGCATGCCCTTTCGTTGGAAAAGCTGATGGAGCCGTTGGGAATTCCCGTTCTGCTGGTGACTGGACGGCCGGGACGAGAGCGCGAAGTCACGTATTCCCGTTTGGCCTCCGATGAGCCCTTGATTGCCATTGGGACCCAAGCGCTGGTATCGGAAAGGGTGAGCTTCGGACGTCTCGGCGTGGTGGTGGTGGATGAGCAGCACCGGTTTGGAGTGCGGCAGCGGGCCGATTTAAGCCAAAAGGGGTTGTTTCCTCACATGTTGGTGATGACGGCCACGCCCATTCCCCGCACGCTTGCGCTGACCGTCTATGGGGATCTCGAGGTTTCGCAGATTCGCGGCCTGCCGCCTGGACGGCAGCCAATTCAGACGGTCCACGTCCCCATGAAGGAGCGCCGGGCGGCCTATCAAAAGGTGCTCGAAGCGGTCAAGGGTGGTCGGCAAGCTTATGTCATCTGCCCGTTGGTGGAAGAAAGCGAGGAAAGTCAAGGGCGGGCGGCCACGCTACTTGCGGAGGGCATGCAAAAGCTGCCTGGATGGCGGGTAGGTCTGATTCACGGCCGTATGAGCGCCCAAGAAAAGTCCACCGTGATGGAGGCGTTTCGCGAACATCGACTCGATGTGCTCGTGGGCACCACCATTCTGGAAGTGGGGGTGGACGTACCCAATGCCACGGTGGTTGTAATTGAGGGGGCGGATCGGTTTGGGTTGGCGCAGCTGCATCAGTTGCGAGGTCGCGTGGGGCGAGGCTCCCATGCGTCAGCCTGCTACCTCTTAGCGGATCCGGCGACGGCAGAAGGGGAAGCCCGGATTCAGGCAATGACGGAGACCCAGGATGGATTGATATTGGCCGAACGGGACTTGGAGATACGGGGGCCGGGAGAAGTGCTGGGTATGCGCCAGCATGGTGTGGCGGGATTTCAATTGGCCAATCCGCTAAAGGACTTGGCGCTGTTGGAGCGGGCCCGCGAAAGGGCTCGCCATATATTGACGGCGGATCCCGGACTGACCCATCCCGACCATGCTGGCCTGAAAAACTGGGTCTTTGAGGCATTGGAGGCAGCGTTGCCCAGTCATGTGCTACACTAGCGGCAAGCAACCGGACAGAGGAGCGGATGCCGAATGGCTTCACAGTCTCATGTCGCCGGGCCCCAATGGACCTTTTTGACCAATTACGCCCATGTTTTGGTACTAATGGCTGAAGAGCCGATGGTACGGACGCGGGATCTGGCGCTCAGAGTCGGAATTACCGAACGGGCGGTGCAGCGCATCGTGGCTGACTTGGTTGACGCGGGGTATGTGACCCGCCAGCGCATCGGACGGCGCAATCGCTACGTCATTCAGCGCGACCGCTCGCTGCGCCACCCTGTGGAGGCCGGATTTACTTTGGGAGACCTCCTTCAGTTTGTGGAGGCCAAGCGATGCGCGTCCTCTTGACAGACGAGTCCGCTCCTGTTATGGTAGCATTAATAATTCGACAGGCGATGAATGGGAAGAGTATCCGCGAGATAACCTGGAAGCGAGCTGGGGATGGTGTAAGCCCGGCAGGGGAGGCGCGGTGAATGGTCCCAGGAGCTGCTACCCGAATCAAGTAGGCGTAGCCGGACTCTTCCTCCGTTAACCAGGAAGGCGTATCGGATTGGCTTAGTCAGTCCCGTATGGCAAAGAGAGGCCTTTGGCCTAATTGGGGTGGCACCGCGGAGTAACCTTCGTCCCTTTGGGGGATCGAAGGTTTAATTATTTTGCGGAGGGAATAATTTGGAGACGTTGTTCGAGCGGTCGGGAGAGCAAATCTGGGATGACGGGAATACGGAACACGTGGCCGTAGTGCGGCGATATGCGGTGGATCAATTGACCCCCATTTCCGCATACCTGCGCCTGCGCCCGCTGGGTGCGCACACCTTGTTGGAGAGTGTCGAAGGGGATGACAAGATTGCCCGTTTTTCCTTTATTGCTGTGGGAGAATGGGCACGACTTTTAGAATCTGGCGGCCAAGGGGTATTAGTCAGTCAGAAGGGCACCGAGGTGGACGCCGATCCGCTCAAGCTGATGCGTAAGCAGCAGGAACGTCAGCGTATTGCGGTACCCCAAACCGTGGAGTTGCCGTTTGTGGGTGGCGCGGTGGGCTACTTTGCCTATGATTGGGTGCGGCTTTTGGAGCGGTTGCCGCGTCGTCACCAAGCGCGTGGCCCGGCTTGGGAGTGGGTATGGCCTAAGGCTGTGGCGGCGTTCGATCATCGCCGCCAAGAGTTGACGGTGATTGTTGAAACGTCCCGCGATCAGGTTGATCAGGGGCGTGCACGGCTTGAGATTTTGGTCGACGCGCTGCGTCAGCCGTTAATGTTGGCCGAACCTCAGGTGCGGGCACGCACTCCGGTTGAGTCCACCGTGGAGAAAGACCAGTATCTGGCTATGGTGGCGACGGCCCAGGAATACATCCGTGCGGGCGACATCTTTCAAGTGGTGCTCTCGCAACGGATGGGGGCGCGTATTACCGGGGATCCCTTCAATCTCTATCGGCGTCTTCGCCATGTGAATCCGTCGCCCTATCTGTTCTATGTGGACACCCCGCGTCGCATCTTGGCGGGAGCCTCGCCGGAGATGCTAGTTCGGGTGGAGCAGGGCGTGGCGATTAACCGCCCTATTGCCGGCACACGGCCGCGAGGCCGGTCGGCCGAGGAGGATGCCCGTCTTTGGGAGGACTTGTTAAATGACCCCAAGGAGCGAGCCGAACACGTCATGTTGGTGGACTTGGCCCGAAACGATTTGGGCCGCATTTCGGAATACGGTTCGGTCACAGTGGAGTCCTTCATGCAAAAAGAGTTGTACTCCCATGTGATCCATATGGTCTCCGAGGTGCAGGGGAAGATTGCGAAGGGCTATGACGCCTTGGATGTTTTGGCGGCGTCGTTTCCGGCCGGGACATTAACCGGAGCACCTAAAGTGCGGGCCATGGAAATCATTGAGGAGCTGGAGCCCACGGCTCGCGGAGCCTACGGCGGCGTGGTGGGGTATTGGTCGCACCGCGGCGATTTGGACGCGTGCATTACCATCCGCACCTTAGAAATTGAGGATGATGCCGCTTACGTCCAAGCGGGTGGCGGAATCGTGGCCGATTCCGACCCAGCTACCGAATATCAAGAGTCACTCAACAAGGCGGCGGCGGCGCTCAAGGTGCTCGAGCCTGGCGAGGAGGAATGGCTATGATTCTGGTTATTGATAATTACGACTCGTTCACCTACAACTTGGTCCAGTATCTCGGCCAGATGAGCCCGGTGACGGTGCGCCGCAATGATGCCGTGAGCGTGGAGCAGGTTGGTGCGCTCAACCCGGACGGTATTGTGATTTCCCCGGGCCCCGGCCGTGCGGAGGACGCCGGCATTTCGGTCGATTTAATCCGACAGTTGGGGGCTCAGATCCCCATTTTAGGGGTGTGCTTAGGCCATCAGGCGATAGCCGTAGCCTATGGCGGAAGGGTGGTTCCAGCTAGCCGTCTGATGCACGGCAAAGCTGACTGGGTACGCCACCAGGGGCGAGGACTTTTGAAAAATCTTCCCCAGCCGTTTTTAGCGGGCCGATACCATTCGCTCATGGTGGACGTTGCAGGAGTTCCGGATTTGGTGGTGGATGCCGACTCTGAGGACGGGACGGTAATGGCTATCTCACATCGAGACTACCCAGTGTACGGCATCCAATTTCATCCTGAGTCGGTGCTCACCGCCGAGGGAATGACCATTTTAGCTCATTTCGTCGATTGTACGGCAAAGATCGAGGGGGTGCATGCATGAGCGAGGCCATGATTGAAAGTTTAGAGCTGCTGAGTCGCGGTCAAGCCTTAACGGTCGACCAAGCATATCGTCTGATGGACGCCATTATGGCGGGTCAGGCGAGCCCGGCGCAAATTGGGGGTGCCTTGATGGCATTGCGAGTGCGCGGGGAAACGGTCGAGGAGTTGACCGGATTTGCCCGTGCTATGCGCGACCACGCCACCCCAGTAGCGGTACGCCAGCATCCCCTGATTGACACCTGCGGCACGGGGGGAGACCGTTCCTTCACTTTTAATGTGTCGACGGTGTCAGCCTTTGTGGTGGCGGGTGCCGGTCTTCATGTGGCGAAGCACGGCAATCGCTCAGCCACCTCCAAAAGTGGTAGCGCGGATTTGCTGGAAGCGTTGGGGGTGGAGCTAAGCTCGGAGCCCGATCGGGTCGCGGACTTGATTGATGAGGTGGGATTTGGATTTCTGTTCGCGCAACACGTGCATACCTCCATGCGGCATGCCGGTCCGGTGCGCCGGGAATTGGGGGTACGGACGGTGTTCAATCTCTTAGGGCCGTTGACCAATCCGTGTGCACCGGAGTACCAATTGCTGGGCGTTTTCGCCGCCGAATGGGTGCGGCCTATCGCCGAAGTGCTGGGGCAATTGGGGGTGCGCCGTGCCATGGTGGTGCATGGCCATGGCGGACTGGACGAGGTGTCCTTATCCGGTCCGACTCGCTTTTGTCTGGTGGAGGGCACTACGGTTCAGGAAGGGGAATTGACGCCCGAGGACTTGGGACTTTCGCGCTATGCGCCAGGCTCCTTTGTGGGGGGCGAGCCTGCCACAAACGCCATCATTTGCCAGAACATCCTGGGCAACGCGGCACCTGGACCGCATCTGGACATGGTGTTGGCCAATGCGGGCGTGGCGCTCTATGTAGGCGGTGTGGTCCCCTCTCCCAAGGATGGGGTGGCTTTGGCACGCCAGGTGATTCAAGAAGGCAAGGCACTTCACGTGCTGGAACAGCTGGTGGCGGCGTCGCACCTGCAGCAGCGGAGGGATGCGTAATGTTTTTGGATTCGATTGTCGGTCGCGTGGATGAACGGGTCAAGGCACTTCGGACTCAGGCTGAGCGTCTTGAGAAAGTGGCAGCCAGCATGACGCCGGTTCGCTCCTTGGCCCAGGCGCTGAGCGCATCTCCCGACCGGGTTTCGATAATCGCCGAGTGCAAGCAGAAATCCCCCTCTAAAGGATGGCTAACCCATCACTATGACCCCCAAGCTTTAGCGCGCCAGTATCAGGAGGATGGCGCCAGCGCCATCTCCGTTCTGACAGAACCCTATTTCTTTGCCGGCGATTTGGAGCATTTGAAGGCGGTTAAAGCGTCGGTGGACCTGCCGGTGTTGCGCAAGGACTTTGTCCGCGATCCGCTGCAGTTAGTGGAGGCGCGGGCTGCGGGAGCCGATGCCGCCCTACTGATTGTACGCATCGTCGATGATGTGGAGCTTCACGATCTCTATCAAGCGGCTGCGGCGCTCAACCTCGAGGTGCTGGTGGAGATTCATTCCCCGTCGGAAGCCGAGCGCGCCTTGAAATTAAATCCTCGCATCATCGGCGTGAATAATCGCGATTTAGACTCCTTTGAGACCCGTCTCAGCTTTTCAGAGGAGATGGCCCATGTCATTCCAGCCGATGTTATCCGGGTGAGCGAAAGCGGCATCCAGTCGGTTGAGGATTTGCACCGCATTCAGGATTGGGGATATCAAGCAGCCCTGGTGGGTGAGAGCTTAGTTAAGGGGAGCGGGTTGCTTCGTGGCTACCAAGATTAAAATTTGCGGAGTCCGCGATGCCGGGACGGCCGACGCGGCGCTGGCCCTCGGTGCGGATTTTATTGGTTTGGTGCTCACTCCGAGCCGTCGACAGATTGGCGTTGAGGCAGCACAACAGATTATTCGGGCCCTGCCTCAGGGGCGGTTTGTTGCCGTCGGTCAGAACGTGGATGAGACCCTCTTTGAGGAGATGTTGGGATTGGGCGTCTGGGGAGTGCAGCTGCATGGCAGGACGCCCCGCGATTGGGTGAGGCGAGCCCATCAACGCCAGATACGGGCGCTGGCGACCTGGCTTAACCCGGAGGCTGACGTTGTGCTTTTAGATGGAGTAGAGCCTGGGAGTGGGAAAACTCGGGACTGGCAGCGGCCCTCATGGCCCCGGGATGTGTGGATTGCTGGAGGCTTGTCGCCAGACAACGTGCGCCAGGTCGTGCGTGAGGTAGCGCCCAATGGGGTGGATGTCTCCAGTGGTGTGGAGGTTGACGGGACAAAAAGTGTAGTGCGGATTCAGCGTTTTATTGAGGAGGTGCGACATGGCGACGACGAAAAGCGTGCCTGATCGATACGGACGGTTTGGTCCCTTTGGCGGGCGCTACGTGCCCGAGACGTTGATGCCGGCGGTGGAGGAATTGGACCAGGCCTATCGGGCGGCCAAACGCGATCCGAGTTTTCGGCGCGAGTTGGACGAGCTCTTAAAAAACTACGTGGGGCGGGCGACACCGCTTCGACGGGCAGATCGCATGAGCGAGGCGTTGGGGTTCGAAGTGTTTTTGAAGCGGGAGGACTTGAACCACACCGGAGCTCATAAAATTAACAACACCCTTGGGCAAGTTTTGCTGGCTCGGCGTATGGGCAAATCGCGCATCATAGCCGAGACCGGCGCAGGCCAGCATGGGGTGGCGACGGCAACGGCTGCGGCGCTATTTGGTTTGAAGGCTGAGATTTACATGGGCGAAGAGGACGTCCGCCGTCAAGCCCTTAACGTCTATCGCATGAAACTCTTGGGAGCCGAGGTGCACGCCGTGCAGTCCGGCACGCGAACGCTGAAGGATGCCACCAACGAAGCGATTCGCGATTGGGTGACCAATGTGCGTGATACTTTTTACGTCATCGGATCAGTGGTGGGACCGCATCCCTATCCGATGATGGTGCGCGACTTCCAGTCGGTCATCGGCAAGGAAGCACGTCGTCAGATGTTGGCGCTAGGTGGCCTTCCCAGCCACATTGTGGCGTCAGTAGGCGGAGGATCCAACAGCATGGGCATCTTTTATCCGTTCCGCAACGATCCGGTAGCCTTGATTGGCGTCGAGGCGGCAGGCAAGGGATTGGAGACCGGGCTGCATGCAGCCAGCATTCAAGTGGCCGAACCCGGTATTCTCCACGGCAGCCTCAGCTATCTCTTGCAGGACGCGGATGGACAAATCAAGCCAGCCCACTCGATTTCGGCGGGGCTCGACTACCCTGGCGTGGGTCCGGAACATGCCTACTTTCACCACACCGGTCGGGCGCAGTATGTCGCCATCCGCGATGATCAAGCTTTGACGGCCTTTCACCAGCTGGCGCGCTGGGAGGGCATTATTCCCGCCTTGGAAAGCGCCCACGCCGTGGCTTGGGTGATGGAGGAGAGGGAGCGTCTTCAGCGTGCAGGAGCACGGGTGCTGATTAATCTTTCGGGCCGCGGCGACAAAGATGTGGATCAGGTGTTTCAGTATGAACAGGAGGGGCGCTTATGAGCACGCTGACTCAGGCTTTCCAAGCGGGCCGACCAGCCTTGATTCCGTATGTGACCGCCGGATATCCTGATCTCGGCCGTTTGCCGGGGCTAGTGCGGGCGCTGGCTGATGCAGGAGCCGATATCATTGAAATCGGCATCCCTTTTTCGGACCCGTTGGCCGACGGTCCCGTGCTGCAAAAGGCCGCCACGGAGGCGTTAGAACGTGGAACGCGGGTCGAGGCGATTTTAGAGATGGTGGCTAAGGTGGCCCCTGCTGCGCCGCCCTTAGTCTTTCTCACATATATCAACCCGGTGTTTCATTACGGCATAGAGCGCTTTGCCACCGATGCACGCGCCGCGGGAATTCAAGGGCTGATTATTCCCGATCTGCCTTGGGTTGAGGGACGTGAAATGCGCCAGGCGGCGGAGTCCAGCGGGCTTTCGGTGATTCCGCTGGTGGCTCCGACCTCGACCGATGCCCATTTGAAGGCAATTCGCTCTGCTCGTGGTTTTGTCTATGGCGTATCGGTGACGGGAGTAACCGGTATGCGCCAAAGTGTCGACCAAGGGGTGGAGCCCTTGGTGCGCCGCGTTAAGGCCGCCGTCAAGCTGCCGGTGGCGATTGGCTTTGGCATTTCCGGTCCGGAACAGGCGCATCGGGTAGGACAGGTGGCCGATGGCGTTATTGTCGGCAGTGCCTTGGTCAAAGCTATTCAGGATAACCCTGAGCGGGCCGAGGAGACTGCCTACACGTTCGTGCGGTCGCTGAGCACAGCGCTTCAAAATTTAGCGACGAAGGCTTGACACTACTTTCCGAGTAGTGTAACATGCGGAGAAATTCCATACCCTAAAGCGATGAACGGGAAGGGGTCCGGAGTACGAAAGCTCAGAGAGTCGGCGTTTGGTGCAAGCCGAACTTTCGTCCCGAGGCCGTACCCCCGGGAGTGTGCATCGAAATTGTCATCAAGAGTAGAGAATCCGGCATCCGGCCGTTATTCGGAGCAGCTGTGTTGGCAGCTGGCAGAGGGGGATCCCTACGGGGATTCACTTAGGGTGGTACCGCGAAGAAGCCTTCGTCCCTATTGGGATGGAGGCTTTTGTGTTGAGGGATGCAGTGAAGCCAGGAAGGGTGAGCCAGGTGGGAGCGACAGAGACAGCAGAAGCGGTGGTGTCCGCGCGTAAGCCATACAAGTTGGTAAGCCGGGATTTTCATCCCGACGATAGCGTCATCCAAGTAGGACCGGTGGCGTTCGGCGGAGACAAGGTAATTGTCATGTCCGGCCCCTGTGCGGTGGAAAGCCGTGAACAATTAATGATGACGGCTGAATTCATGCAGCGCGTCGGGGTGCCGGTGATGCGGGGCGGTGCCTATAAACCCCGCACCTCGCCCTATAGCTTTCAGGGCATGCGCTTGGACGGGCTGAAGATGCTGGCGGAAGCGCGCGAACGCTATGGGGTCCTAATTGTGACCGAGGCGGTTGATCACGAGAGCCTTGCCAATGTCGCCGAATGGGCCGATATCGTCCAAATTGGCGCCCGCAACATGCAGAACTTTGAGCTGTTGAAGGCGGTTGGCCAGTGTGGTCGGCCGGTCCTGCTCAAGCGTGGCATGGCGGCTACCATCGATGAGTGGCTGTTGGCGGCCGAGTACATCGCCGCTCATGGCAACCTCAACATCATTCTCTGTGAGCGCGGAATCCGCACCTATGAAACGAAAACTCGCAACACGCTGGACATCAGCGCTGTCCCGGTGGTCAAGCAATTGAGCCATTTGCCGGTGGTGATTGATCCTTCGCATGCCGCCGGACAATGGCAATGGGTGTTGCCCTTAGCCCGCGCTGGAGTGGCGGCTGGCGCGGACGGACTGATTATTGAAACGCATCCTAACCCTGCCGAAGCTCTCTCCGACGGACCTCAGAGCCTCAATTTCCGGCACATGGAGGAATTGATGGAGGAAGTCGGCCGAGTGGCACGAGCCGTTGGGCGTACGTTGTGAAGGTTGGCATTGTCGGGGCTGGGTTGATTGGCGGCTCAATGGCCCGGCGTTTGGCCGACTGTCGAGTGCCGCTGTGGCTTGACGATGGCGATCCGGCCACGCGCCAGGCGCTTGAGGCTCTCCACCTGGGGGAGGTGCGGCCATGGCAGGACTGGATTGCCGACGTCGATGCGGTCGTGTTGGCGGTGCCTACAGGCGTGGTGGGGCGTGTGGTGAATGCTCTCTTGCCCGTCATTAAGGACAACACCTGGCTTGTCGATGTGTCCTCGGTGAAACGCCCGGTGGCTGAGGTGTTGCGTACGGCTGGGCAACGAGTGCCGGTGATGGCCTTGCACATCATGGCGGGGCGGGAAACCAGCGGTTTTTCCGCGTCCGACGCGAATCTCTTTCAAGGACGGCCAATGGCGGTGGTCGATATTGGGCTGGGATTTCCGGCGCCCGAGGCGGTGGCTTGGTGGCAGGAGCGGCTGGGGACCGAGCCGGCCAGCTATTGGAGTCTTGAGCAGCACGATGAACACATTGCGTGGGTCAGCCAACTTCCCTATCTCGTGTCACGGGCGCTGCGAACGGTCGTAGAGACCCATGTTGGCGGCATGCCAGCCCTAGCGGGTCCGGGCTATCGGGACACGACGCGAGTCGGGGCCAGCTCCTTGAAAAATCTTGAGGATCTTTTGTGGGCCAATCGGGTCGAGTTGATGACGGCCCTGAATGTCATGGCATCGGAAATTGAAGGGTGGCGGGCCATCCTGTCTCGAGGTGAACGTGGTTGCTTCAACTAACTCCCTGGCCGGAGCACTTCAGCGCCTCCATCCGTGTTCCAGGCGATAAATCGATTACCCATCGCGGCATTCTCATGAGTGCCCTGGCCAACGGCGTCATGGAACTTACGGATTGGCTCGATGCAGCGGATACACGGGCTAGTCTTGGCCTGGTTCAGGCGATCGGAGTGGAGGTTCTGGAAGATCGGCCTGGCCTCCTACGGCTAAAGCGGAGCGGGGAGCTTCGAGAACCGCTCGGACCCATTGATTGTGGCAATTCCGGGACCACCATGCGCTTGGGTGCGGGGCTCCTCAACGGGGTGGCGGGTTTGTCTGTGCTGATTGGCGATGAATCCTTGAGCCGGCGTCCTATGGCGCGAGTCGCTGATCCCCTTCGCGAGCTTGGTGGCGTGATTTTTACCCGTTCGTCGGGCACGGCACCCCTGGCCATTGTGGGGGGGAGATTAAGGGGCGGGCATGTGCGCCTAGCGATTGCCAGCGCTCAAGTCAAGTCCGCGTGTCTATTGGCTGGTTTGACGGCTGAAGAGCCGGTTTCAGTGAGGGAGCTTCTGGCCACGCGGGATCATACGGAACGCATGATTCATGCCATGGGAGGACAAATCACGGTTCGGGGGCTTGAGGCCACGGTGCAGCCAGGGCGCCTTGAGGCTATAGCTTTTTCGGTGCCGGGTGATCCCAGTTCGGCGGCCTTTTGGGCTGCTATGGCCGCACTGCGTCCCGGGCGTCGGGTGGTGATTGAAAAGGTGCTCTTGAGTCCCGCTCGCACGGGATTTTTTCGGGTGTTGGCCAACGCTGGCGCAACCGTCGAGCTGGTGGAAGAAGGAACGGTTCCGGAATCCTGGGGGCACATCGTGGTAACCGGGAATACGCTCAAGGCCGTTCAAATCGATGCTCAGGATGTGCCGGCCATGGTGGATGAAGTCCCGCTCGTAGCACTATTAGCGACCCAGGCTCAGGGAATGTCAGAAATTCGGGGGGCTGAGGAGCTCCGCGTCAAGGAGAGCGATCGCATCCGGGTGACGACCCATATTCTTGAAACATTCGGGGCGGCCGTTCAAGAAAGGCCCGATGGATGGCGCATCGAGGGAGCGACTCCCTTGACCGGAGGTATGGTGGAGGCCGCTCAAGACCATCGGATGGCCATGTTGGCGGCGGTGGCCTCGACCGTGACCACCGGTCCCGTGTCCCTCTCGGGTGAGGAGAGCGTGGCGATTAGCTATCCAGAATTTTTTCGCCAGTTTTTGGCCGTGAAGGGTGCATAGGCGGATCCGCTCTGGATCATACTGATCGCGGCGCCAACTGCTCCCAACGGTTGGTACCTTCCGGTTTCTCCTCTCCCAAGTAGCCCGCTCCCCGGCGGGCTACAGCCCGTGGGAGGACATGGATAGCCAAAGGAGCCGCCAAGCCGACTTGCCGGGCAACCCGAGCCCAGAGGACGCGCACCATAACAAGCTGATAACACGCCCGGTGAACGAGATACAGCTAATTCGCCGCTCAAGGATAACCGCGTTAGTCTGCCAGGGATGGCGGGAGCCACGGGAAAGGCCATACTGCACCACCGTCAACGGATCCATGGTCACGAGGCCTGAATCCATCGTCTGTCCATAAGCCCAAGGCCCTAGGCAGATCAGCGGACAAATCCAACATCGTGGTGCTATGAGCGTGCGACGATACCCCTCAAAAGCATGCATCACCGTGGAGCTAGCTGGTAGGTAAAGAGGGGCCTCGGGGCTTGGCTGTGGTAGCGAGTGCCCCTTGAGCGCCCTCCTCCCCGTAGAACCGGACGTGCGCAATTTACGCATCCGGCTCCCCGATTTCGCACACGTTACACTGTCGGATGGACGACTCGCG
>NZ_JABBVZ010000230.1 GCF_012933365.1 Sulfobacillus harzensis
TTCGAAGACCGAGTCCGCCAGCCCTTACAGAATTTGGAGTCTTGAAAAACTGTTTACACAAAATCCTTGACACTCCTTTTGTCTTAGGTGTTGGACTCGTATCGGGCCTTGGCATCGTTGCTGGCCACGTCTTACACCAAGAAAATATTACGGGCGATCTGGCTGTGGGCGGCTTATGGGGCTGGGTGCTCTTTATCACCAGTACCATCAAAGTTAGTGACTGGGATATTTATGGAGCCTCATTAGCACTCGTGAATGGCCTTGACTTACTCAACATTAAGTCTCTAAGTCGCACAGAAATGGCCGTGATCGTAGGATGTTTAGGTACCGTTGCTGGAATGCTCGGCATCATCAACCACTTTGTGCCACTTTTGACGCTAATGGGTGTTGCGATCCCCCCGGTGGCAGCGATCGTCACGATACAGTACTTTATGTTCCAACCATCCGAGCGATCCATGGTGGCCCTGGTGGCGGCCTGGGGGATCGGATTTGGTTGCGGAGAATGGATTCACTGGGGGATTCCTGCCCTCAATAGTCTCGTTGTTTCAGGACTGGTGTATTGGGCCGTGTTTCCAGTATCAAGGCGCCAACACTGGTTTCATAAATTCGACGGTGGCATGAAAGGGCGTACCCGCCCTTGAGTGCAGTGGCATCAGCAGCAATTGTGGGCCGGGTCAAGGTTGTCACGTGCTGGGACTAGGGGAGTGGTAGTTGATGCGGTCACCATAGGGGTGGCTCGGTCTGCGTGGCGATGGCACAATTCGTGGGGGGCGCAAGAAGATCGCTTAAATCAATTTTCAAAGAGTCTGTCATCCTAAAACCCTTCTTCACCATGTCGACTATTAGAGAACGCGTGG
Organism: Sulfobacillus harzensis; assembly: GCF_012933365.1. Classification (GTDB taxonomy): domain Bacteria; phylum Bacillota; class Sulfobacillia; order Sulfobacillales; family Sulfobacillaceae; genus Sulfobacillus_B; species Sulfobacillus_B harzensis. Next base: position 858 of record NZ_JABBVZ010000230.1, read on the forward strand.
CGCGGTTTCCCCATGATCTCCAATATGTTGTCATCGTTCGTGCTCCACTATCCCCGTATTATGTGAAGAGAGCCCGGCCTTTCGCTATCGCTACCGCTTGTCGATCGTTTCAATTGCTGACGAAGAACTGTTATGCGGCATGCTTTCTTGTTTTCTTTGCCATCAAGGCGGCGTTCGCAAGGTGGACGAGGTTCTGAAGGGCTCCATCAGCGATGCTCCGGGGGATTCGTTCACCTTTGCTTAGCACGCGTCGTTATACTGGTATAGACAACACATCGAGGAGATTACGATGACCCCGTCCCAGGTATCCCCAACTGTTCCACGTCGTCCCCGCTCTTCTCGCCGCCGGCAGCGACGATGGCGGCTTCAGTGGTGGCATTGCGCCATCATCCTCGTCGGATTGGTGGTAGGCCTCCTGATGGTCGCCCGTCCGCGGTTGACGTTTGCCCGCAGTTCGACTGCCTTGTCGAAAGTTGTCCTTCAGGGCTGGGGCACCCATGTGGTGGCGGCATCTCTCGAGGACACGCCGACGGGGGCGCAATCCTTGCGCGTGGCCGGGAACACCCTCTGGCCGACGCATCGGCTGGCCCCGGACCATCCTGTTCAACTGCGGGTCACGGTAGCTGGTTTTTTGGGATGGCAGGTCCGCCGCGCGGTCACGGTTACGACACCGGCTACGCCGCAGATTGTGGCCGATCACGTGCGCGTGGATGTTGGGCAGGCTCCGACCGCCCAGTTTACGGATTCCGTTGCACAAATCCGGTTTCCGGCGACCGGTCACGTCCACGCCACCGGCGGTAAGCGGGTGGCGATGGGGCGGATTGTGGATGCTCCGAATCAACGAGGGGATGTTGCGTTCCAGGTGCGCGCCCGAACATGGGAGACATGGGGTTCGATTCAAACGGTGCACTGGGCGTCGGTTCCGTGGCTGACGGCGAAAGCGGTTCAGGTGACAGCGGGGCATCCCAACCTGTCGACTGCACCGATTGCGGTCACCTTTTCGGCTCCCGTCCGGCGCCCCGCGTTGTCGCACTGGTCGTTGGCGCCGGCCATGGCAGGACGCTGGCATCGGGTCACGGATCGCACCTGGCATTTTCAGCCGACAGGCCGGGGATGGGCACCGGATACAACCATCGTGCTCCATCTCCCTA
>NZ_JABBVZ010000231.1 GCF_012933365.1 Sulfobacillus harzensis
GTTTTTATTTCGCCATCCGGGTCGCGAAGTCCTTTTTGCGCCGGATGTTCGGGACTATTCACACAAGCTGCTAGCATGGATGGGAGACTTGCCATTGGCTCCACACAAAAACGCTTACTTTTGCACAACAGTTCGGTATGTCCGGGATGGATTCCTGTATCCCGACTTGTTCCCGTAGCGAGACTTACTGCTCCCCCCAATAACGCATCAACGGAATTAGTCGTTTAGTCATACCAAGCTCGCGATGGGCGTCCTGCCAGCCTCCTTTAACTATTCATTTCAATCATGGCGCCTTTTTCGTCAAATACGGCGTTTGGGTTGTACGCTACCTCCCATGCGTTGTTTTCCAGATCCAGGAAACGCCCGCTTCTGCCACCCCAAAACCGATCCGTTGCCGGACGATTAATGTGAGCTCCCGCGGCCTCCGCTTCTGACAGCACCGTATCCACTTGCTCACGGGTTTCGACGTTGATGGCTAACGTCACGCCCCTAAAAAATCCTGGGTCACGGGGAATGGTTGTTTCTGCATCCTTGGACAACTCATTAATTGACCAAATCGAAAACATACAGCCGGCATTTTTGAATACCGCATAGTTGTCCGAACTCCAGTCCGTTTCATGCCAGCCCAGTCTTTGATAAAAGGCGCGCAGTTTGGGAACATCCCATGCGCCAATTGTAATTAACGTCACCCGTTGCGGTACCATGATATTCCCCCATGAAGATCGCCAAAATTTCCATAATTATAGCTCGTGAGTAACCTCTCGTTAACGCTCTCAGCCCTCCCGTTCCGTGAATCGCTGTCAATCGCGCAGACTTACGCTGTAAAATCGCGGATTCCCTCGCAGAATAGTGCTAACCAGCTCAAGAACACCGGATTGCCAGCCGCACTTACGCCCCCGAATCCCGCTCATTCACTCCGCAAACCATTAAGGTGATGCGTCGGTTATTGGGCGGAATGCCCAACCTCAATCGGACCATTGACGGCTCGCGTTAATCGCCATCTTGTCGTGGAAACACTCAGTGATATCGAGTCCCATGCGGTTGGCCACGTCGACGGCATTCCAGATCACATCAAAGATCTCCTGACCCACCGCTTGCCGCTGTTCCGGCCCGGGTTGTTGATCCCATTGCAAGACCGCTTGGGTAAGTTCCCCCACTTCGGTCATCAGAAAACACAACCGCGTGTCCACGGGCTTCTGGTGCCACCCGTGCTTAGCACTGAACTCTTGAACGTATGCCTGAAATTGCTTGAAGTCCAAACTCATCCCTCCGACTCGCGTATAAACTGTTGCCCGGTGGCGGCCGCACAATCACGTCTCAGCAAGCACCAACAGCCGCTTACCGCACAATGCTTCCGCTGTAATGCAAGGTATACACCGTTCGGTCCTGCTGACGAATCACTTCAGTCCCATGAAAGGGATCAAACTGTCCTTCGCAGGTATTACGGTACTCGAAATCTGCAGCTCGGAAATGTGAGGGGCCCCGAAAAGGGTGTTCTACGGAAACCTCTCGGAGCGCGGATCGCAGAAAGGCATAAATCCTGCGGATTTCATCCGTCGCAGTCACTGCCGGGTCTACACCGCCAGCGTAGCTCATCGACCAATAAGGCTGGCCCTCATCATAAACCGTCTCCTGCCCCACAAAATACGCCACCCCAAAATACACATCCTGGTAGAAGAACGCCCCGTGTCCATATTTCAGTTGCCGAGCTCCCGGCAACAGGGGCTCCACGGAAGCATCGTCACCCTGAGCGGCGTACGTCTGGCGTTTGGCTAGGAAATCAAACAACGATTGAGACGTGGTTTCACCTCGACGGCGGTCGTCCCGTTAAATTTCGCTGTGGCATCTTCGATTCCTGTCAACCGGGCCGACCGCTCAGGGATTCGTCAAAGTCAGGTTGACTGAAATGATAGAGCAGACGACTAACCCTTGACGACCGCAGTGGGACATTA
>NZ_JABBVZ010000232.1 GCF_012933365.1 Sulfobacillus harzensis
CTAATTCAGGGGGAAAGAAATTTTCTCAGACCCCACAAGCATTGCAAATCAAGGACTTCGGGTTATGAAAAACCCTCTAGTGATTTTATCTAGCTTATGCATGGTGTTACATCACTAAGGTTCGGTTAATCATTCACGATGGTGACCCGATGGATGATGAGGACAAAAAGCGTTGTTTCTGAATCTCCGCGAATTATGCTATCAACCCGTTGGGAATGTGCCGTGGTCGGTCGGTGGAAGACCAAAGTCCCCATTTCTATTCCGCTCGTCACCACGAGCCGTCACCACGAGCGGGCTGAAGCCCAGATATACCCTAGATGGGAGCGTGCTCGGAAGACGTTTCGAGGTGGCCCAATATCGAAGGCACCTTCTCAAGGAACGTCGCCCAATGCATGGTGTTGTCCGAGGCCATAGGCGCCCCCGTCACCAGCCCGTCACCAAGAGCAGATGGAAATAGGGATTCTGCAGAGACGCGATACACAGTGCCAATCGTGCAAACCCTTGAGAATCAAGCACTCCAGCCTATTCGGTGGACGGTATTGACTGGTCTTCCTGTGTCTTCAAATCCAATGGTCGGCGTTCGACGTCGACGGTGGGTTCGATTCCCACGTATCCCCGCCATCCCTTATGTGGAAAGGGTTTCCGGGTTTTTGATCACCGGTTCCTTCCGAGAAAAAACCTTCATATCTGCCAAAAACAGGCAATCCGTCACCACGAGCCGTCACCACGAGAATCTCTGGATTGGGTATCCAATGGATATTGGCTGGCCGGCTAAGACCGTGTGAACTCATTCCTGGGATCGTTCGGGTACACGGTGAACACAGCCCATTGATTTGCGGGGCTAATAATCTATTAATGGGCCGAGTCCGCTAGTCGCATCGTTAAGTAATCGGCGGTGGATAGCTTTCCCCGAAGGATGCGCGCGGTATGGCCCATCGCAACCTCACGCGCTAGGGCTAACGCTTTTCGACACAGGACTAGCGTCTCCTGCCGACGTGGCGCGGCATGTATCGATTGGGCTCCGACAACCAGGGGTCGGCGTTCAAGGGCCTACCATTGGTAACGGAGGCTTTCTGCAAAGGGGAGATCGTGTCGGAACTCCCAATCGGGCTTCGTCCGCGTGACTGCCCTCTGCGTAGGCAGTTCCACGCTGTTTTGGGTTCGCCGATCAGCGATCCGATACCGCCAGGGCCCGGTTTGGCGCTGGGGCGTACCTGGCGGCATCACCGAAAACACCATCGTCATTTTCTTGGCCGATATCGGCGCGACAATCACCCCTGGATGCTGTTTTTCCAACAGGGAGCCGTCTCTGACAAGGGGCTTTCGGTAAAAAATATTCGCCATGGCCGGTTTGATACAGCGCTGGGGGCGTTGCTGGATTAACGGCCGCCAGGTGATCATGGCGTGAGCGACCTGGCCCCATGCCGGGTGGACCAGAAAGGCGACGGGAATGAAGACGAGGTTGCCCAGAGCAAAGGTTAGCGCAATTCGCTCCCACCGCCAATATCGGCGGAAGAGGGTGCTCACGACAATGCGACGTAAAGCGCCGGTGACGGCGACCCATGCTGGAATTCCGAAGAAACCGGGGCCCGCGACGACGCTATCCAGGGTGTTTTTGACGACTTTATAAATCCTAAAGTTGATGGGTTTGCCTGTCCGGATTTTGCCAGGATACAATGGCCATGGTCGTTATTCTGGGAAAGGAAAACGTCCGGGTTGTTGAATGCTTACTCAAGGCATTCCCCGGACGTCTCAAAAAACTAGTCTTTGGTCATTATATCAGCTTACGTGTTAGAGCCAACCCAAGATCCGCTGACTTTTACGTTCGGAGTGGCGAATTGAGTGCGTGCCCGCATTGTCACCGCCCCCTACTGCGGATTCCGGACCTAATCCACCACCCATTCCGGTAAATTCCCACCACCTCGTCCAGTAATTCGCCACCATTCGTT
>NZ_JABBVZ010000233.1 GCF_012933365.1 Sulfobacillus harzensis
TTTGCGCTTTGGGATCGGGCGTGGGCGGATCCTTCGGAGGTTCGGGCGCCGGTTTCCCCGCGGCCTCCGCCGCGGCTTTCCGCTCCGCTTGCTTCGCCTCCGCTCGTTCGCGGGCTTCCGCTTCGACACGCGCCTTGGCCGCCCGAATCGTGGCCAGCCGTTTCTGCGCATCCGCCAGGTCCGGCGGCGCCGTCCATCCCCGGTCATTCTCTCCGTGCTCCGCATCATCCGCCGCATCCGCGGCCTCGACCTCGGCGAGATACTGATCGACTTCGGCGGCCAGAGCCTCTTCCCGTTCAGTCATCCGCGCGTAACTCATGGCCCGATGCTTGGACGCCGCGGCGCGCACTTTGGTGCCATCGACGGCCACATCCCGCTCGCGCACTAAGCCCGCTTCGGCCGCCAACCGGATGGATTCGATGAGGAGGTTCCCCTGGACTTGTGTCAAGTCCATGGACACTTGAAATTCGTAGCAATGTCAAACAAGTGGAACCGGTTCCATCCTTTGGGACGGGGCGGATTATCGATGTCCGCAGCCGCCCCGTCAAGGCTCCCCCCTCAGGGGCGGCTGACGCCGGCCTTGACCGGCCGCCCCCGGACCTCAGGGCCTTTGGCTCGCCCCCAAGGATGGTGTGGGGGCCATCCCCGCGGTCAACACCGCGTACGGGGTTCGGTAGCCCAGCGCACTGTGCACCCGTTGCCGGTTATACCAGATTTCAATGTACTCAAAAATCGCCTGTTCCGCCGCTGCCCGGGTGGGCCAGCGATCCAGATAGATCAGCTCTTTCTTGAGCAGACTATGCCAGGATTCGATGCAGGCATTGTCCCAACAGTTGCCTTTCCGGCTCATGCTGGCTGTCATGTGCTCCGCCGCGAGCCGATCCCGATAGGCCTGGGCGGCATACTGACTCCCGCGATCGGAGTGATGGAGCACGCCCTCCGGGGGGCGATACCGGGCCACCGCTTGATCGAACGCTTGAATGACGAGGTCTTGCGTCATGCGGTCGCCCATGGCCCACCCCACGATCTGACGGCTATACAAGTCTTCCACACTGGCCAAATAGAGCCATCCCTCGTCGGTCGCCACATAGGTGATGTCCGTCATCCACACCTGATGGGGCCGCTCCGCCACAAACTGGCGATTCAGCACATTGTCTGCGACCGGGTGCGCGTGGCGGGAATTCGTGGTGGCTTTATATTTTTTCACCACCCGCGACCGCAAGCCCGCCTCCCGCATCAATCGCGCGACGGTCTTTTGCGTGATCCGTTCCCCGGTTTGGCGTAAGACCGCCGTGATTTTGGGGCTCCCATAGCGCCCCCGACTCTGGGCAAAGATCTGCTGGATCTACTCCCGGCGCTCCGCGCGCCGGATCGCCCGCGGACTGGGTGGTCGGTCTCGCCAGGCATAATACCCGCTCCGCGACGCCTGAAGAACTTGGCACATCTTCGTGACACGGAAGGTGGAGCGGTGTTCATGAATGAACGCATATTTTACTTCCGGTCGTTGTTGGCGAAGATGCGCATCGCTTTTTTTAAGATGGCATTCTCCTCTTCTAAATCCCGCAGGCGCTTTTGCAGTTCGCGCGCCGCCTGATCCTCCGGTCGTAACTGCCCACTGCCAATAAAGGGCTGATGCGGGTCCTGGCGAGTGGCCTTAATCCAGCCATGTAAGGTGCTCGACGGGATCCCCAACTCGTCGGCGACCTGCGCCACGGATTTGTTCAATTCGGTGGCTAACCGGACCGCCTGTAACTTAAACTCGGTATCGTATTGTTTGCCCATGGTGATCACCTCATTCGATGAGATTAGCATCGTCGAATTCGTGGTGTCCATGGAATAGACTAACATCCACCCCAACGCTTCGCGGTGTCGCCGCCGGAAGGCGGCGAGCGTCCAGAAATCAGGTTGTCGGTTCCCCGAAACCACCC
>NZ_JABBVZ010000234.1 GCF_012933365.1 Sulfobacillus harzensis
TCCTGATACTATCATCCCGGGTTGTGGATAACTGATAAATCCCTAAAAGGCTTTCGGGAGAACGGCTCCCGTGGGGTTTATCGTCAACGTTTCGATAGCAGGCCCCCACCGGTCGCCGTTTTCGTCGCGAACAGCACCCCGCCCCCCTTAAGGAGATGATAGTCCATGGAGAAAGAAGGCCCACGTGCGGGCGCTACCCGGCGCCGGCATCAGGTGACCGTGCATTGGTCGGATGCCGAGTTCTACCAATTGTTACGGGCCTGCCCCCTCTCGCAGCCCCTGAGCGCGTTCGTTCGCCAGATCGTGGGTCAATGGGCCCTCGCCCATGCGGTCCCGTTGGCCGATCCGCCGGACAGTTGGTATGACGACGCGGAAAGTGAGAGTGGCATACGACAGGATAACCCGGAGGTCAAGGCGAACGAAGAAAGGACCCACTACCAGTCCCCGACAAAGGGAGGGTCCTTTCATGGCACAGTATAACACGATTCACCGGCGCCAAGATGCCGCGACAACGCGGGTGACGCCGACGACGCTCATTGTGGCCATTGACATGGCCAAGTACAATCCCAAGGCGCTCATTTGCGATTACCAAGGCACCATTTTGGAAGCGCCGTTCAGCTTCGGGCCGCATCAACAGGGCGTAGACACCGTGATTCAACGCGCCGAGACGTGGCGTGTCCACGTCGGGGCCACCCAGGTCCTGGTCGGCATTGAGCCGACGGGCCACTATCATGAACCGGTGGTCCGGCAGCTGACGGCGCAGGGCTGGGCGGTCCGGTTGCTCAGCCCGACGATGACGGCCGAAGAGCGCCAGGCGGACCATCGCCGGGCGAAAACGGACCCCATCGACCTCATGGCCATTGCGCGGTGCGTCTTGAATGCCCGCGGATCGGAGCAACCGCTCCTATCCGGCCTACCCGCGGCGCTGCGGGCCGTGAGCCGATCCCGCCGGATCATGGTGCGCCAACAAACCCGCATCAAAAATCTCATCCGGAGCGTGGTCGATCAGACGTTCTTGGAGTACCAGGGCTTTCAAGAGCCGGGACAGGAGGCCACTCCCACGCCGTTACTCGACCTCTGGAGTCGGGCCGGACGGATTTGGATCCGCGAACTGCCGTTGCCGCAGGATTATCGCCAACTCGAGCGAGCCGATCTGTCGCTCCTGAATCGGCGGGAAAAACTCCGATTGCCGGAATCCACGTTGGATCGCCTGTGGACGGCGGCGGGCCGGGCCTTTCCCGTGCCCGATGAGGTCGCCCCCGTCTGGCGCGCGCATCTAGAGCGCTTGTACGAGTTGTATAGCACGGTGACCACTCTGGTCGCGCGGTACGAGCAGGACCAAGAGGCGCTGTTGGTGCAAACGGAGGCCTTGGCGTGGTTAACCACGCCGGGGATTGGCGTGATTACCGCCGCAGATGCCTATGGCGAGTGGAGTACGCTCACGCGGGCCACGAGTCCGAAAAAGCTGGTGAAATACGGCGGCCTCGACCCGAACATTCACGGGAGCGGACAACGGCCGGATCGCTATGGGGCCATGAGTTACCAAGGGAGTCGCTGGTTTCGGGCGGCCCTCTGCCAAGCGGGCGCCATGGTGGTCGACCCGGCCCACCAGAATGCCTATTTTCTGGCACTCGCCGACCGCTTTCGGGAACGAGGCTTAACGCGGCGGCAAATTGACGTCGTGGCGGCCCACAAACTTGTCCGCATTTGGTGGGCCATGCTCGCGTATCATCAGGTGTTTGCACCGCCCACCTGGGATGGTCCGCCGCTGGCGGTCGACTGGCGGCCCAAGATTCACACGGTGGCGCACCGGCGGTTAGCCGAAGCCACCTGGTCCCGATTCATGACGACGCGGACACACTGACGGTCACCCGGGGGAGACCGCCGAATTCCTAG
>NZ_JABBVZ010000235.1 GCF_012933365.1 Sulfobacillus harzensis
AACTCGCGGTCATTCGTGAGGCGTGCGACTCAAAGACCACCCCGGCGCGAGAGATGTCGCTGGCATGGGCTCGGGAGGCGACCCGGATCGGGCAAAAACGCGCTAATGCGGACGGGTCATGGGGTAAGGGAGGTACAGTCAAATCACTCACCCGGCATCGAGCGTACTCGGATCCTGCAGACCTTGGTGGGTGACGACGACCCGGACAGTGTAAGCGAGTCATCTCGGACTGACGATGCTCAGGGCCCGGAGGCAGAACAGCGAGCGGGCGCGCATGCGCCCGAGTCTCGAATTCGGCACATAGTTGGGGAGCGCGGTCAGGGGAGATGGGAGCACGTCCGATGCCACGGGAGAGAGACGTCACATCAGAAAGGAAGGGTACACGATGCCGTCCCAGGCATTTCTCGGGTGCGATTTAGCCCGATATGGTACGCATTGGGCCGTGTTGGTCAATGACCGCGGACAGCAAGTCAGCAAACCTCAGCGATTTCGGACGAGACCCGCCGACTTAGAGCAGCTTTATCAATGGGTGACGACGCAGATCACCCCGGAGACCGAGCTGCGCGTCATTGTGGAACCGACCGGGCCGGCCACGGAGCCCGTGCAACGCTTTTGGCGGGATCGTCGGGTGCGCGTGGACTGCGTCATTCCGCTGCGGGTCAAACGGTTTCGCGAATCATACCATGGCCATACCAAAACCGACCGCTTGGACGCCTTCATTCTCGCAAAATATGCGCACACCTACGCGGACCTTCTTTACCCGGTCATCGAACCGAGCGACCCGCGGTTTGGGACACTGAAAGAGGGAATTAAAGACAGTTGGCGTTTAGCCCGCGATCTGGGGACTGTAGAAAAACGGGCGACGGCCCTCATCGACCGGTGGATTCCGGAATTCGGGACGGTCGCTCCCTCTTTGCGGACGCCGGATGGCCCGGCGATCTTCCAAGAGGTGTGGCAGACCTTTGAGGAACACCCGGTCTGGACGGTGTGTCCGTCGGCCGTCCAAGACCATTGTCTGGTGATCCGTCCACGCACCGCGGCCGAACGGGCGGCCCTGCGCGAGCGTCTCCCGGCCGCGCGACAGCAACTGCAACGGTTGTTGGACCAGCATCAGCTTTTGCGGGAGCAAAAGGCATGCGTGGAGGCCGACCTCACGACCCTCTACGACATCTTGGATCCCGCACAACTGGTCCGTTCGTTACCGGGCGTCGGGGTCACGCTGGCCCCTTTTTTCTTGGCCTTGTGGCCCGCCATTCAGGCGGTCCGCTCGCGTAAGGCCCTCAAGGCCTATGTGGGACTCGATATCGCGACCAACCAATCGAACCGCACACTCCACACCCACGGGCATGTGACCAAAACCGGACCCAGTTGGGCTCGGTGGGCGTTGTATCTCGCGGCCGATATTGGCCGCCATTGGGATCCCCAATTGGCCGCCGTCTACTATCGCGCGATGACGGCCAAGGGGAAATGCCACCAGCAAGCTGTGATTGAAGTTGCGATTCATCTACTCTGGCGGTTGGCGCGGATTGTGCGCACCGGCCAACCGTATGAGTTCCGCGATCCCGACGGCCACCCGATGCCGTCGGGTCGCGAGCGCCAACAACTCATCGCAACGCAGTACACCGTACCCGATGCGGTGCGGAATCGGACGCGAAGTCACCGTCCCACCTAGCACCGGACCGGGGCGCTCGGCGCGCCCGTAACGGATGGGGACCCATGCCATTTGGGGTCCTCCCGGGCATCCTTATGCGCTAGACTATCTCAACGCCTACTTTGGAGTGTAATCATCAGGAAATTGCTTGACAACAAGATAGAACATTACCCGGAC
>NZ_JABBVZ010000236.1 GCF_012933365.1 Sulfobacillus harzensis
GTTACAAAGCTGCCCTGATGGGCGGCCTGAAGTGCGCTCCTGGTCTGGGTTTGCGACTTTATGAAAACTCTCCTAGTGCTGTGTTTAATGTATCCTCGGCCAAAGTCGGCGCATAGCGTCTACCCCAGACAAAGATATCTTCGGCAACCGAAAGAAATTCAGCGTAGCGCTGTTCGTCTATCCAGTGTTCAGCGCACTCCCGCAACACATCAAGCCCAACGTCGGTTCCCTTTTTATCTTGTAACGTTGCATTTGCCCAATTTTGTCGGGCGAGCCAATAGAATTCGTGCGAGATGGCTTGATAGTGCAACGAAGCCTGCGCTGCAAAATGCGTGGCGTTGTTCCATCCTTGCAGGGACAAATGTGCAGCACTTAAGCCGTGCAGGGCGCGTGCATAGACCGTCTCGCTCTGTGACATGCTTACCCCTTCGACGGCCTGATCAAAGGTGAAAAGAGCATCGGCTGGTTTGCCTGCTCGTAGATACGCCGTCCCCATTCCGACTAACAATTCCACACGAATGTTCAACGGAGGGTTCATTGATGCCAATATCCGCCCCATTGTCACAACGTCATCGTAGCGGCCGACATTACCGTTTAGTCGCTGGAGAACTAATCCCAAACGGAAGACATCGTGATAAGCGCGGCGACTGACTTGATGAAATAAAAGCGCCGATATCAACGGAATCCATTCACGATCGTTGTATAAATCCGTCTCCTTAAATACCCTTAATAATTCTAGTCCAAAGTCAACGGCCACATCCACACTCCCCGCCTCAAGTAAAGTCCAAAACGTTGTACTCGCATTCTGGATGGCTTCATTCGGGCGGTTGCTCAAAAGCGCAATACGAATCTCCCTCATAGCGGTGTGGGGTGCAGTGGCTAGGCGTGTGCCGGTGTAATCCGGAGGCAATGAGGCAGGAAGGTCCAACCGATTGGCTAGTCGACGCCACAAATCGGTTGGGGGATCATACTCCCCGCGTTCGATGCGGCTGATCGTTGACCGGTCGCAAGTGTCCCGAGCCAGTGCTTCCTGCGACAACTTCTTTGCTTTACGAGCCTCACGAATGGCTCTTCCTTTCGCCGTATCCATTATTTTCTACCCCCATTTAACATTCACGCTTGTGAAAATTATGCACGTTGTGAATCCACGTTTCAATGTACTGTCGAATCGAGGGCCGTACAAGGCAACACCGGTTGGCTAAACAAAGGGGGTAGCGTTATGTTGCGTCGAGTTTTGGTCATAGGGGCCGTGATGAGTGTCTTTATCTGGGGTGGTTTATCGACCGTTGCCAACTCTGTTCCCGTGGCGTCGTCGACGACGACGGCATGGGGAATTACCGACCCGGGATTCTGATATCGCACAGCATCTTGCATCGAGTGGGCAATGACACCGATTCGTGATTGTTCCATCATAAACCGATGCCCTGTCCCATAATCGAACGTCAGACACTTGCCACCCGATTTTACAGAAACCGGCACATCAATCGGCAAAATACACCCTCAACGATAAGTTTAGATACTGCGATAGGTGCCCGTTCTTGGGGAGACAATGCCTCCTCGTCCAAAGGAAGGATGAAAATTATCGTGAAATCGCGTTTTGTATCGTTGCGCGCGGCCAGTGTAGTGCTTGCCCTACCATTGATGGCCATGAGTACGAGCGCGTTTGCCGCAACTCAACCTGTACATCGCTCGTCAGCGTCGGCTCAAACTACCCAACGCCCGAAGGCTGATTCCACACTGACCGCTGACAGAGATAGTCCCGAATTTCGTGGAATTTGCGGTTAGCGATTCCTGTCCGTGTTTGGTTGAATAGAGGTACCATCCAT
>NZ_JABBVZ010000237.1 GCF_012933365.1 Sulfobacillus harzensis
AGAACGTTGGAAAGGGCATCATCAAGGGGGAGCACTTATCCACAGCCGTGATTTGTCCAGTTATGAAAAACCCTCAACCGGCAGTCTGACGGTGATAGGCCAAAAATTGACGGGATGCAAACGGCGCCGATAAGACAGGTTAAATGGTAGTTTCGCTATCACGGACGGGGAGGATCTCGAATGGCCGTACAAAAGAAAGAGACAGGCTCGGGCCGGTCCGGCGGCTCAAACGATGAAAAGTCCCACGCCATGAAGCTTTGGGTGCTGTGTTTGGTGCCCTTCATCATGGTACTGGGAAATTCCATGCTCATTCCGGTTTTGCCCAAGATGATGAAAGTCATGAATCTGACCCTTTTTCAAGTAGGCTTGGTGATTACCATTTTCTCCATCCCAGCCGGCATCATTATTCCTTTCGCGGGGGCGCTGTCGGATCGCATTGGACGGCGTGTCATCATGGCGCCCTCCCTCATTTTGTATGGACTCGGTGGCTTGGGAGCTGGATTTGCCTCGTGGCTCTTTCCGCACCCTTACGGATGGATTATGGCCTCGCGCCTCGCCCAAGGCATTGGCGCCGGCGGCACCTACCAACTCGCCATGGCGGTGGCCGGCGACATGTTTCAGTCTAAGAAGCGAGCGTCAGCCTTGGGGGTATTGGAAGCGTCCAATGGCCTTGGCAAAGTTATCTCACCCATCGCCGGATCCGCCTTGGCCCTGGTTATATGGTTCTTGCCGTTTTTCGCCTACGGCGTCCTGTCCTTTCCCGTCGCGGCTCTTGTTTGGTTTATCATTCAAGAGCCCAAAAAGAATCAAGCCCGCGGGGGCATCGGACAATATTGGCAGGGTCTCAAGCACACCTTCGCTACCAAAGGCTCCTCCATCCTGGCCACTTTTTTGGGGGGAGCGGCGGTGCTCTTCATTCTCTTTGGCGTCTTAAGCTATTTGGCGGATATTTTAGAGAAGAACTTCGGCTATGGCGAGATTGTGCGCGGCATGCTCATCGCCATTCCGGTGCTGGCGTCGGCCATTACCTCCTATATTTCCGGTACGGTGCTGCAAAAGAAAATCGCCAACTGGGCTAAAAAAATTGTCATCCTCGGTATGGGCCTCATTGCGCTTGCCATGGTCATTGAGCCCTTTTTCGCGACCACCAATGTGGTCCTAGCGCTGGCTATCCTGGTACTGCAAGGCATCGGCACGGGCAGCGTGCTACCCTCCATCAACACCATGGTGACCAGCGCCACCACCTCCAAGGAACGGGGCGTTGTCACCAGCCTTTATGGCAGCGTGCGCTTTTTTGGCGTCGCCATGGGGCCGCCGCTCTTTTCGATGGCCATGACCCATCGCTTCGTCGTCTTTTGGGCGGCTGCGGGGCTTGCTGTGGCTACCGGATTGGTGGCCTGGTTCCTTATCAACCAACGGGACATGTTGCCAAAGAAAATACGTGGAGGCGGCGGATCCTCCAAAGGGGGACACGTGCACCACCTGAGTCATGGAAAGGTCAAGGCGACTCGCGAGAAGCTCTCGTGAGCCGCCCGCTCTCTCCTACTCCCCACTCAAGGCAGAGGAGCCACTGAATATCACCCAAAGGCCCAAGCCAAAGACGGCCGCAAGACTGCCGACCGTGAGATGGCCGCGCCAGTCCACGAGCCCCCCCGAAACGGCCAACCAGAGACCCCCTAGTGCAAATCCCCATCGCCATAGCGTCATGCACGATCTCCTTTTTCAAAGGAGACACGCATGCCCCTGCAGGGCACTCACACACATGAAAAAAGGGCGTCGGCACGGGGAGTATGATGAGGG
>NZ_JABBVZ010000238.1 GCF_012933365.1 Sulfobacillus harzensis
GCGCCATGGTCGATCCCTTGTGGTGGGGTTGTTAGGGGGCGCCATCCTCTTTTTGTATGGCATCATTGCCACGCGTCAGGAGTTTGCGTCGTTCGGCAAGGTGTATGCGGCTTACGGCGGGGTGTTCATTGTCCTCGCCGTACTCTGGGGTTGGGGCATTGACCATCGACGCCCCGATGTCTCGGAATGGATCGGCGCCGCCATCTGTCTCGTCGGGGTGACCGTCATGCTGTGGCGGCGGTAACGGGCACCCGGTCTAGATGAAGTACCGCGCAAACGCCGTTTTGATTTCGGCAATTTTCGCCTCGGCGTTGCCGGTCTCGACCGCGTCGACAATGCAACTGTCCATGTGGTCCTCAAAGACCAGACGGGCGACCCCATCCAGTGCCGCGCGAATCGCCGCCAACTGAATCAAAATCTCCGGGCAGTCCCGATCGCTGACGAGCATCTCCCGGACTGCGCGGACATGCCCCTCGATCCGCGCCATGCGATGAACCATCGGTTGGCGATTATGCGTGCGTGACATCGTGTCCCTCCTCGATCCTTTCGTTGCGTCGGCGGGCCGTGCCCTTACCAGGGCGGCTCCGGATGGGATTCGTCGCCCGTTTCGACCTGGATCGTGGAATGCGTGATCCCATATGGCACCAGCACCTCGTGCAACTGGCAGAGCACGTCTTGGGGTGGTGGCGCGGCGGCGGTCAATGTGACATGGCAGGCCAACGCCGGGGCCTCGCTGCTCACGGTCCACACGTGCAAATCATGGACGGCATCCACGCCGGGGACGGCAGCCATCTGGGCTTCGATTTGCGCCAGCGGGATCGAGGCCGGGGCGGCTTCCAGCAACACCCGCACGGTATCCCGGACGACCCCCCAGCCGCCCCAGACCATCAGGACGGCAATCACCAGGGTCACCACGGCATTGACCGGACTCCACCCGGTCCGCCACAACACGGCGGCCGCGAGCAAGACCCCGAGGGACCCCGCACTGTCTGTCGCCAAATGCCAGAGCGCGCTCCGGCGATTGAGATCCTGCGGATCGCGAAAACCCCAGGCTAAGACGCCATTCGCGATCAGCGAGACGCCTGCGGCCACCGCCATGATGCCTGCGTTCGCCGCCGGCTGCTGCCAATGCTGCAGGGCATCCCACCCTAACGCACCGGCCATCACCCACAACAGGAGCGCGTTGGCGAGGCCGGCGAGCACTTCCAGACGCCCCCAGCCAAATGTAAAGTGGGCGGTCGGTGGCCGGCGCCGCTGGCGGTCGGCATACCAAGCCAGCCCCAGCGCGCCCACATCCCCCAGCGAATGCGCCGCATCCGCACCCAAGGCGAGGCTGTGGCCCCACCAGGCGCCGAGTGCTTTGGCGACAATGAGGACCACGGTCACGGCGATGGCGCGGCCGAACCCGTTTGCGGGCCCGTGACTGTGGTGATGATGCTCGGCCGTGGCGACAACCTCCTCTGTTTTCGCGTGGTGGGGATTCCGCCTTGCCATATCCCCCCTGAGGGGATCGTATGCGAAGGAAGACGCTAATGCAATCCACCAATTTTAGGGGCGTCGCGTGGGATCGATCCATGACGGGCCAGCATTTGACAGCACCGAGGAGGATGGGCGTGCGTTCGCGGATCCTCACAGGCTCTGCGGGCGCGAGATGGCGTGGCTGTCTCACCATGGGATTGCCTTTGAAGAGCGTGATATTACGCAAAACGAACAGTGGATGGACGAGTTAATGGCGCTGGGTGCCAGCGCCACCCCGACCACGGTGATTGAATG
>NZ_JABBVZ010000239.1 GCF_012933365.1 Sulfobacillus harzensis
CGGGGAGGAGGGCGCTCAAGGGGCACTCGCTACCACAGCCAAGCCCCGAGGCCCCTCTTTACCTACCAGCTAGCTCCGGTGCTGCTTATATTACCGGCCAATATATAACGGTCGATGGAGGCAATGGCCTGGATGAGGGCATCAGTATGCTCGGTCCGAAGAGGATTTCACCGCTGGGGGACGAATACCAGAAGAAACAATGAAGAAAAGAGGTCAGGCGGGAATGGCGGACAACCAGCCGCGGGATCCGGATATCGTGGATACAGCATTAGCATTGGGCCATGTCGAAGGATTGTCGCTGACATTCACGGCGGAATTGGGTGGCCATACAGCACCGCTGAAACAATGGCTGGCGCTCGGTATCGGCAGCCAAATCTCGCTTGATCGCAGTTGGAAAGAGCCCCTCAATCTGCGGTTGAACGGACAGTTGGTGGGGCAAGGGCATGTGGTCTTGGTCGGCAACCAGTTCGGCGTAGTGGTCGATTCTTGGGGGAAACGCCCCGACCTATAACGTATCGGGCGGATAGGGAAGTCCCGTGATCGGGGCTTCCTGTGCTTTTTTGCGGCTGAGTTGGATGACGGCGACGATGATGGCGAGCCCACCCAAAATCGCAATGAGGTCTAGGTGCACATGGAGAAAGAGGAGTGATGCCGTAACGGCCGCCACGGGTTCGGCTGTGGCCAAGAGGCCAGCTTCGGAGGGACTTAGCACGCGCAAACTGGCCAAATATAGCAAAAAAGCGGCCAACGTGCCCAGCAAGACCACGAAGGCGACCAGGGCAACGGTGGAAAAAGACCAGGCGACCTTATGGACTTGAAAGAGGCCCCCGGTGCTGAGCGATACCAAGCCGCCCAGCAGCATGCCCCACCCGACAACGCTGACCGCATCGAAGGTCTGAAGCAGCGAGCCCGGATACAGCGTGTAAAAGGCTAGACACAGCGCGGAGAGCAGACCCCAGACAACGGCGTCCAAAGGCACTTCCAGACGACCAAAGTGGCCCCCGGATACCAACAACAGCGTGCCTAAGATGGCGAAGACAATGGCCCAACGCTCCCGGGTGTCGGGCGCCTGCCGGTTTTTTACGGCTAAGTAGGCCACCATCATGGGCGGGCCCAAGTACTGGAGCAGCGTGCCCGTGGCGGCATTGCCCTCAGCAATGGCTTTAAAGTAGCTATATTGCACGCCAAACAGACCAAAAGCGGCAAAAATAAGGAGCTGCGGCCAGCGGCGCCAATTTGCTGCCAATGCGCGGCTGGCGGGGTTCCGTCTTAGCATGCCCCAGCCCACCAATACCATCCCCGAAAACAGCATGCGCACTGAAACAAGCCAGGCGGCCGTCAAATGTTGATGTTGGAAGAGGACTTGGGATGCAGTGCCTGAGAGTCCCCACGAGCTGGCACTGAACAGCACCATGGCGATTCCTAAGCGACGGGATGGCGAAACTTTAGGTGACGGAACAGGCACGTGATCGTTCATTGTCTCATTATATACTGGAGTACCCACGCAATGCCGCAAGAAAACGGAGGGTAATGCCGAATCTCAAAGCAAAACGAGATTTTTGGCGAAAATGAGCGGGCTATCCGCGGATTTTGACGGTTAGGCAGGTTTGAAGGGTTTTAAATGCGGTGATAATATACGTGTTGCTGTCGCAAGACAGGCCCGGTCCTTGAAAACTATATCATCATGCCACATGAACGAACGTAACAAACGACCAACG
>NZ_JABBVZ010000023.1 GCF_012933365.1 Sulfobacillus harzensis
CTGACCACCGCTACATGTGTTGTAGTTGCGTCAGTTCAGGCCCTAAATACGGTACAACAAATCTTTTTTCAAGGGAGCGAAGCCAGGTGAATCGCGTGCAGTTACGTTTTCTTTCGGTTGCGGACAACGTCGGGCTGGCCCGGGTAACAGCGGCCGCGTTGGCGGGTCAGGCCAATTTTTCTCTTAACGACATTGAGGAAATTAAGGTGGCCGTGTCAGAGGCGGTATCCAATGCGGTCATTCATGCCTACCGAGGCCGGCCGGATGGCTGGATCCAAGTGGATTTAGAGCTGGATTCGACCGGTATCACCATTGACGTGGAAGACTGGGGCGTGGGCATCAAAGATATCGAGCAAGCCCGCGAGCCGGCCTATTCCGAAGATCCTGAACGGATGGGGTTGGGCTTCGTATTCATGGAGTCCTTTATGCACGGTTTCGATGTGGAGTCGACCTTGGGCAAGGGCACGCGAGTCCACATGCGCCGGTTCGTGACGTTGTCTGGGGAACTGTCGCGCGATGCCCAATGAGGAGGTTGTGGGCGAAGGCGGAGTGGACGAGCCCGGTCTCTACCGTCGAGCCCAAGCTGGGGACGAAGCCGCTCGTCAGCAGCTGGTGGAGCGTCATTGGAACCTCATCTGGCACATTGTGCACCGTTTTTCAACGCGAGGGTATGAGCCGGACGATTTGTTTCAGGTGGGAGCCATTGGCCTCTTAAAGGCCATTGACCGTTTTGACGTGGATCGCGGTCTCAAATTCTCGACTTATGCGGTTCCGCTCATTATGGGGGAAATTCGCCGCCATCTGCGAGACGATCAGCCTATCCGGGTCGCTCGTTCGCTGCGTGAACTGGGAATGAAGGTCGAGGCCACGCGTGCGCAGATGGCCCAGCGGCTGGGGCGGGATCCGACCGCCCAAGAAATTGCGGAGGCCCTGAACGTTGAGGTGAGTGACATTACCGAAGCGTTGGAAGCGGTGCGCCCTTTAGCATCGCTCAATCAGACGGTGGAGACGCCCAACGGGTCGGAAACGCCCATTGGAGACAACATTAGCGACTCCCGCGCGGAGGGCGAATGGCTAGAGCAATTGGCCCTCTCACAAGCCTTTCAACTGCTGGATGAGCGCGAACGCTTTATTTTGCGCCTGCGCTTTGTGGAGGGCCGGACACAGGTGGAGGTGGCGCGCCGCCTTAATGTATCCCAAGTGCAGGTGTCACGGTTAGAGCGGCGTGCGCTGGAGCGGCTCAAAGCGGCCCTGAGTGACGAGGAAAGTCAAAGCTCCTGAGTAGGCGCTAGCACCTTTGGTCACACTACTCCCGAACCCAAGTTCGGGAGTTTTCTATGACCGGAGGGGACTTATGGATTCCGAGAAGAAGCAATATCAAGAGCTAACCCAGCGCATGATGCCTAAGCGGCCCATTCTGCGCAATGTGTTGTGGGCCTTTTTTGTTGGCGGGATTATTTCCGAGGTGGGTCAATGCGTCCAGTGGTTCTTTATGCACCAGGCTCATCTAAGTGCGAAAGCTGCGGGAGCGCCGACGTCGGTGGTGATGATTGGGGTCGGAGCCCTCTTGACGGGGCTCGGTTGGTACGACCGAGTCGTCAAACGCGGGGGCATGGGGGGCTCGCTGCCCATTACTGGGTTTGCCAACGCCATGGTCGCGCCGGCGATGGAATATAAGACGGAGGGCCTGGTTATGGGCATTGGGGCCCGTCTGTTCACCGTTGCCGGACCGGTATTGGTCTATGGTATGGCAGCGGCTTTTGTGGTCAGCGGGATTCGTTACCTGATTACGGGGGTCGCCTGATGGCGGTGGATAAAATTGGCCAGGCCACCTACGCCGTGCAAGGAGTGTACATCCAAGGAACCGGTTCCGTGGTGGGACCCAAGGAGGGTCAGGGTCCGCTTGGTCAACAGTTCGACCGCGTGTGGAAGGATGAGCGGGCTGGGCAAGCCACGTTTGAAAAAGCGGAGCAGGCGCTCTTGATTGAGTCCTATGACGAAGCCCTCAAGAAGGCCCAAAAGCGTTGGGAGGATATTGAACTGGTGGTGGGTGGCGATCTGCTGGATCAAATTATTACCACCAACTTCAGCGCCCGCCAACATGGACGGCCCACCTTGGGGCTGTTTTCCGCATGTGCCACCTTTACGGAAGCGTTGGCAGTGGGCGCACTACTCATAGGTGGGAACGGTCCCAAGACTGTCCTGGCTTCCGCGGCTAGCCATCATCAAACCGCCGAGCGGCAGTTTCGCTTTCCAGTGGAGTTGGGGTATCAAAGGACCCCGACCACCGCTTGGACCGCGACGGCAGCCGGCGCGGTGGTGTTGTCGGAAGATGTGGGGCCCTTAGCCATCGAGGCCGTGACCGTGGGGCGGGTAGTCGATATTGGCGGGAAGGATCCCAACGACATGGGCAGCGCCATGGCGCCGGCCGCCTTTGACACCATCTCCCAGCATCTTCAGGATACCGGCCAAGAGCCCGGGGATTTCGACAAGATCTATACCGGGGATCTGGGCCACTTCGGCATCAAAATGCTCATCGAGTATGCGGCCCAAAAAGGTCTTCAGTTTGGGGACGAATTGGATGATTGCGGCCGGTCCCTATATAACCAGGCAACCCAAGATACGCATAACGGCGGATCAGGGCCTGGTTGTTCCGCTAGTGTCTTTGCAGGTCCGCTAGCCCGACGACTGGTTCGGGGCGACTGGGACCGTATTTTGCTGGTGGCCACCGGCGCTCTCTTTTCCCCCACCACCTATCAGCAGGGCGAGACCATTCCCTGCGTGGCCCACGCTGTGGCGATCAAAGCGGTAAGGGGGGCAGGCCAATGATGTTTTTGTGGGCCTTTATCATCGGAGGGCTCTTGTGCGTGATAGCCCAGCTGGTGATGGACTTTGGTCGGTATACGCCCGGGCAAGTGCTGGTGCTGTTTGTAGTGTTGGGCGCCATCGCGGGCGGGATCGGGCTCTATGGCAAGCTGGTGAACTTTGCCGGAGCCGGAGCCACGGTACCCCTTCCGGGATTTGGCTACACGATGGTGGAGGGAATTGGGCAAGCTGTTCGCGAGAAGGGGCCGTTAGGGCTTTTTACCGGAGGACTGACGGCAGCGGCTGGCGGCATTAAAGCGGCCGTACTGTTTGGTTTGGCGGCGGCATTAATCTTCAAGCCGAAAGCCTAGTATCCGACAGACGGGAGGTTACAGGGTGGAAA
Organism: Sulfobacillus harzensis; assembly: GCF_012933365.1. GTDB lineage: Bacteria > Bacillota > Sulfobacillia > Sulfobacillales > Sulfobacillaceae > Sulfobacillus_B > Sulfobacillus_B harzensis. The sequence continues at coordinate 3,209 of NZ_JABBVZ010000023.1, forward strand.
AGAAGCGTGTCATCATACTGACGGATGGAGATCAAACCGCTTACCGGGCGCTGTCCGAAGCCTGCGACGAGTTGGCATGCCACCCGCTGCGAGCCTCGGAAGGGAACCCCACGCCCCTTTCAGGCCAGGAATTGGTGGAAAGGATATTAAAGGCGCCTAAGGAACCGGTGGTGGTCATGGTGGATGACCGGGGCGACGCCGGATTGGGCCAAGGCGAGCGCGCCTTGGACGTACTTATCAACTCCCCGGAATTGGATGTGATGGGGGTGGTGGCCGTGGCGGCGAATACCCATCCCGTCGAGGGGGTCCAGGTGGCGGAGTCTGTAGACCAGGACGGCCGTGTGGTGGAAAAGGCGGTCGACAAGGACGGACATCCGGTGGCTGATGCCGTGCTGCGGGGCGATACCGTGGATGTGCTTCAGGGTTATAAGGGACCCATTGTGGGACTCGGCGACCCGGGGAAAATGGAGGGCCACGATGCGGTAGGCCGGGGCGTACCGGCCACCCGCAAGGCATTGGAGGAAATCTTGCAAAAGGGGGGCAGCGGCCGTGCCCACGGTTAAATACAAAGTGCATGGCAAGGGGGCCGTTGCCACCCCGGAGATTTCCGACAAGCTTGAAGACAATCTCAAGTGGATGAAACGGTATTTAGGATATAAGGAGTCCTTCGATATCTTAGTTCGGGAGTTCGAGGTGGCGGGGCACAAGTGCGCGTTAATCTGCGTGGACTCCTTTATAGACTCTACCGTGCTGACACTTATCATGAAAGAGCTGGAGGCTCTGCCCGAGAGCGCCCTCACGCACCCGACCATGAACGGGCTCTTGAACCACGCGATTCCCTACATTGAGGTCTCGCCGGTGAGTGAATTGGATTCAGCTGCCAACCAGGTGCTGGCTGGGCCCGTCGCCTTTTTGGTCGACGGCGTAAAGCATGTGGTGGTTGTGGATGTGCGGAAGTATCCGGACCGAAAGCCCAGCGAGCCGTCGTTGGAGCGTGTTTTACGGGGACCGCACGATGGATTCGTTGAGACTTTGGTGTTCAACACCATATTGGTCCGCCGCCGGCTTCGCGATCCTAATCTCCGCATGGAGGCCCTGCAAGTAGGTCGCCGATCCAAGAGCGACGTGGTGATAATGTATATCAAGGACATTGCCGATGATCGGTTGGTGAAACTCATCCGGCAACGTTTGAAAACGATTGATGGCGATGCTATGACCATGTCAGAAAAGGCGCTGCAGGAGTGGGTTATCAAAAAGCCCTGGTGGAATCCATTCCCCAACGGAAAATTCACTGAACGTCCGGACGTGGCCGCTGAGCATCTAACCGAAGGGCATGTCTTAATCATGATTGACACGTCCCCCAACGCCCTGATCCTGCCGGTGACGCTGTTTTCCTTCTTGCAGTCGGCCGAGGAGTACCACGAAGATGTGATGGTTGGGACCTATCTCAAATGGGTCCGATTTCTGGGCATTTTGTTTGCCTGGGTGGTTCCGCCGCTCTGGTATGCTCTGGTGATCACCCATACTCACTTGCCTGGCAAGATGGATATTCTGATGAAGCCCAAAGTCACTGACATCCCGCTCTTCTGGCAATTGGTGGGCCTGGAGATTGGCGTGGACCTCTTGCGGTTAGCCCTGACCTTTAGCCCGGATCCGCTGACCCAATCCATGGGATTTTTTGGCGCCATCCTTTTAGGCAACGTGGCCATCAAGGCCAAACTGATTGACGCTGAGCCCATGGTGCTGGTTGCTCTGGCGGCCGTGGGAACATTCACAGCGCCCGACATTGACTTCGGCATGGCGATCCGCATGCTGCGCGCCTTCCTCTTGGTGTGTACGGGTATCGGCGCGATGATTGCGCTCCCGTGGGGGGGCTTTGCCGCCGGCATGATTATCCCCTTGATCATCATGTTCACCAATGATTCCTTTGGCGTCTCCTACATCTGGCCCGTGATTCCGTTCAACGGTCCGGCAGCGTTGGCTCAGTTCACCCGGAAGCCGCTCAACATGAAAATCTATCGCCCCTCCTTAACCCATCCCAAGGATAAAACCCACCGGCGGCCGCCGGGAAAGGAGTCGGTTTAGCGGTTGACCCAATGGGGGGGCGATGCTAGTCTGGAGACAGAACGGGACGCGATCCGTCGCGTCCCTTACTCTCTGGATAGGGGTTGGGCAGTTTGCGCCCGGACACATACACGAAAAATCCCGATGGCTCGATCGCCATTGGCGGGATTTCACTACAAGATTTAGCACGGGAATTTGGTACCCCCTTATATATATTGGATTACGCGTCCATTGTGCGGCGCATGCAGCACTATCGCGATGCACTCCAGTCCATGAGGCCCGCTGGCCGGGCGGCGTACGCCGGCAAGGCTTTTCTGTGTCGGGCCATGGTGGAAGTGGTGCAGCAGCAAGGGTTGATGCTCGACGTGGTATCTGGCGGAGAGCTGTTCACGGCCCTCAAGGCGGGATTTCCGGCTGAGCAAATTATTTTTCATGGCAACGTCAAGACAGATGAGGAATTGGAATTAGGCTTAACCGCCGGTGTCGGACAGTTTGTAGTGGATTCCCTTAGTGAGTTGGAACGCTTGGATCGCTTGGCGCGGCGGTTTTCGCGGCAGGCACCGGTGCTGCTCCGCATCACCCCCGGTATTGATGCCCACACGCATGATTTCATCCGTACGGGTCACTTCGACTCCAAGTTTGGATTTGGCCTGGCCGACGATATCGCCGATCAGGCTATGGAATTGGCGCTGGCGTCGGAGCATGTGACGACAAACGGATTTCACGCCCATATCGGCTCGCAAATTCTTGAGACCGACCCGTTTGTGGCCAATGCGGAAGCCCTGTTGCGCTTTAGTCGCCGGTGGCACGAGCGAGCGGGCTTTTGGCCGCGGGTGTTGGACATTGGCGGAGGCATCGGTGTGCGTTACGACGAGACAGACACGCCACCCGTGTTGGACGTCATTGTGCAGCGTGTGGAACGCGCTCTTGAAGCCCTCACGCCGCCCGATCTTGAGCCGCCTCAGGTGATTATGGAACCGGGGCGGTCGATTGTCGCCGAGGCGGGCGCGACTCTCTATACGGTGGAGGCTGAAAAGACGGTGGCCGGCGGCAAGATGTATGTGGCCGTGGATGGCGGCATGGGCGATAATATTCGTCCGGCCTTGTATCAAGCGCGGTACGGAGCCGAGGTGGATGGCAAGCGGGACGACGCCCCCGACTGTGTGGCAACGCTGGCCGGCCGCTATTGCGAAAGCGGCGACATTCTCATTGAGGGGGCGTCCTTAAAACGGCCTCAGGTTGGCGACCTTGTCGCGGTTTGGGCGACGGGCGCCTACAATTACTCCATGGCCTCAACCTATAACCGTGTACCGCGTCCCGCGGTCGTGGCGGTTTATGAAGGAACAGCGGACTTGTGGGTGGAACGGGAGACTTGGGAGGACGTCATGCGGTTGGACAAGCCTTTGAAGTTCGCCCAGCGGCGCGTGAACGCCTAATGGCTTCTGAGGAGGGGCTAGGACTGTACGCCCTGGCCGACCGCATTCGCCGTCATCCAGAATTGGCCCGAGAACTTCAGGTCTCTGCGCTGGCCCAGGAAGTGGGTGAGCACTGGCGCGAGCATAGCGACATGCTGGCCATTAGCGAGGAAATGCCGGTGGCGGCCTGGATTGTCAAAAAGAAGGTCGAGGGACTCATTCGTCCTGAGGAACCCCAGGTAGAGGAACCCGGGTTTGATCTAAGTCTGCGGCCCCCTTGGCTTGACGAGGCACTCTGGGTGCTTCAGGAGCAGGTACAGCGCGCTGCCGCCCGATGGGATCGGCCGGGGCAGGAAATTGTCCGCCCTGCCGCGCCGGTGAAGGACAGCAGCCCCTGGAAGTTATCCTGGGCCTATCCTAATGTGCGTCCTAAGCCCGTCCCGCCGGAACGTCGGGTAGCACGGGAGGTCGAGCCCCTCAGCGACCATATTCGGTCATTATCGGAGGCGGTTGCTCGCCTCGGCCGGGTGAATCTTCAGGCCAGCTTGGCGGATCGGCCACGCCCGGAATGGGTGGCGCGTTTTTTGGCGGCCGTTCACCTTTGGCACACGCGGGCGGTGGAGGTCGAGCAATCGGCGGCGTTCGCCCCTATTCATCTGACCCCCGGAGGTGAGCGTCGTGAATTTGGACCTTCTTGAGGCCCTGTTGTTCGTTCATGGCGATCCGGTCTCGGTTGACCAACTGGCGCTATGGTTGGACCTGCCCAGCACCGGCGTGGAGCAGCAATTGCAGGCGTTGGATGAAGCCTTGCAATCTCGCCAGTCAGGCCTCAGTGTTCAGCGCGTCGCCGGTGGGGTGCGACTGACCACGCATCCTCGGCTTCAAGATGCACTGGCCGCACGGCTCGGCCGGCGCGCGCCGGAACCGCTGTCGCATGCCGCCTGGGAGGTACTGGCGATTGTCGCCTATCGCCAACCCATCACCCGCCTGGAAATTGAAGCCATTCGTCAAACCGGATCGGAACGGGCCCTGGACACCCTCCTAAACCGCGAGCTGATTGAGGAAGTCGGACGCAAGGAAGCTCCCGGCAGGCCCATTTTATATGGTACTACGGCGCGCTTTTTGCGGGAATTCGGATTGGACAGCCCCTCGGATTTACCGCCGCTCAGTGTCGGTGGCGAGACAACCTCGTCCCAGGAATAGAAACCAATCGCAGGGGCACGCTAGCGCCATGGACTGGACTTGGGCGGTAATTGTGGCGGCTTTAGCGATCGTTGTCATTTGGGCGGTTTCCCGTCCCATCCGCCTGGTTATGGCGGCTGAGGTTGACGGTCTTACAAGTCGTCTCTCCATAGAGGTCCGCTATGCCTACATCCACCGCCAAAAGGAGTGGAATCCGCCGGTATGGCCGCAGTCTTCAAAGCATCATAACCCCAAGGAACCGTCTTTTTCGCTCACGCCGCACCTCATCGACGAAGCCATTTGGGCGTTTCGCGTTCTCAATCGCATCACCGACCAGCTCTGGCACCGCATGCGAGTGGAGAGGTTCGACTTATGTATTCGCGTGGGACTGGGCGACGCGGCCGCCACTGCGCTATGGATGGGACGGCTGACAGATCTTGCCGCATGGTGGATTGGTTTGCGCATCGCGCCGCGCGCCCAGTCGGCTCCCTCCTGGGTGGTCGTGCCGAGCTTTGACGAGCCGCTCGTGGCAGGGGAATTTACCAGTATAATTCGGCTTCAGCCCTCCGATATTATCCTCGCGATCGTATACGGCCTCTTAGGCCAGCCTAAAGGAGGGCACACCTATGGACAATCCGTCCAACACCACCAGCAGCACGCCTAATCCGTCCGTGCATCCCATTGAAGGCTTGATGAAGACCGCCATGGAGTCCATCAAGGGGATGATTGATGTCAACACGGTGGTCGGTCAACCGGTCGAGACCCGCGACGGCGGCACCATCATTCCTGTTTCACGGGTATCGTTTGGGTTTGCGGCTGGGGGCGGCGAATATTGGAGTCGGCCTACGGACAACGACGGCCACCCGTTCGGGGGCGGCAGTGGGGCGGGGGTTACCGTACACCCAGTGGGGTTCTTGGTCATGCATGGCGACAACGTCCGCCTCCTGTCCGTGGACAAGGGCGATATCTGGGAGTCGCTGGCGAACAATGTGCCGCAGTTGATTGACCAGCTGCAGAGCATGTGGAAGGACCGCGAGAATCCAGCCAGCAAGCGGCAGCGGAGCACCATCATCAACCCAGATACGGTGTCCTGAGCCTATGAGGAGCCTTTACAAGGGGATTATCGGCTTTGGGTTGGTCTCGATCCCTATTCAGGTTTTCAAGGCGATGGAAAGTGAGCGGGTGACCACCCATTGGATCCATGAACCATGCCGAACCCGCATCCAATACCAGAAGTTTTGCCCGACGTGCGAGCGCCCCGTCCCCGCCGAAGAAGTGGCGACGGGGGCGCCGTTGCCGGATGGGCGTTTTGTGGTTTTGCCTCCAGCAGATAAACTGCAGCCGGGCGACCATACCATCACCATTGTCAACTTTCCCGAACTGAAGGAAATTGATCCGGTGTTCTACGAGACCGCCTATTGGTTGAAGCCGGGTCCCGGAGGACAAAAGGCCTACCGCTTGCTGACCCGCGCCATGCGCGACATGGGGCGGGTTGCCCTGGCTGAAATGACATTACGGCAGCGGCCCTCGCTGGCGGTCGTGCGCGCCTACAACGAGACAACCTTGATGCTGCACCGCATGTACTATCCCGAAAGCCTCCGCCAGGACGGGGCATCGTTTGGGCCGCCGGTCGAAGAAAATATTCCGGACAAGGAATTGGCGATGGCTCGCACCCTGATTGAGCATATGGCCGAGCCATTTGAGCCGGAGCGCTACCCCAATCGCGCCCGCCTCGAACGTCTGAAACAAATCGAGGAGCTGATGCCCTCGGCAGTCATGCCTCAGACCACCCCCGAACGCGAAGTCATGGACCTGATGGAAAAGTTGAAGGCCTCGGTGGATGCGCGGGAAAAACATGGCGCCGGCTAATCTTTCACCCGGCGACTTTGTCCCGCCCATGTTGGCGGTGACAGCCGATCGCCCCTTCTCGCGCGCCGGCTGGTGGTTTGAAACCAAGTGGGACGGGTACCGCGCCATCATCAGCCACGGCCGGACGTTTCATGTCTACTCCCGCCGCGGACATGATTTGATGCGCTGGTATCCGGTTTTGCGCCAGGCCGCCCCATACGTACCGCAAGACACCGTCTTGGATGCGGAGCTGGTGGCCTGGGAGGACGGCCAGCCTAATTTTAGCGCGCTTCAGCAGCGACGGGCGGGCCACTATTTGCTGATGGTCTTCGACTGCCTGTATGCCCACGGCCGATGGCTGATGCATGAACCTTTCAAGACGCGCCTGGAAATTTTGCATCAAGTGGTGGCCACCCGGGGAATGATTGTGGTGTCAGAGGGCGTGGCGGAGCGTGGCGAGGACTACTTTCGCGCCATTGAAGACATGAACCTTGAGGGTGTAATGGCCAAGCGGCTGGATGGCGCCTACTTGCCTGGCCGCCGAAGTCCCAGTTGGCAAAAGTTTTTAGCGTTAAAAAGCGCCTGGTTCTGGGTGACGGGCGTCCAGCAAAGCGACCATGAGCACTGGCTTTGGCATTTGGCCCGCGAGCAGGAGGGACGGCTGGTGGCAGCGGGCCGGGTGTCGGCGCCCGCGGGATGGACGGCATCGATGGAAACTGGGGCTGGCCGGCTATCTTCACCCTTGGCCGTTGAGGTCGCATATCGGGAAATCACGCATGAGGGGCATTTACGGCATGCAAGAGTCAGACAGTGGCGTCAAGGCAGCGTGGCCCAAAGTCTCCCACCCATACCGGATTCTCTATCCTAAGCCTGGGCTGACACGGATGGACGTCCTGGGGTACTACGCGGAGGTGGCGCCGTATCTTCTACGGCTTGCCAAGGGCCGAGCCATTACGGTTAAGCGATGGCCGCACGGCGTGGATGGGACCATGTTCTATCAGAAGCATCCGCCGGAGGGCGGTCCCATCCTGGTTGAGGATCTGCCCAGTCTGTTAACCTGGGTGGCACAAGGGGCCCTGGAGTTTCATGCGCCGCTGGGGCATGTGGACCAGCCCTTGCAACATGATTGGGCCATTTTAGACCTCGACCCCAACCCACCAGCCGGTTGGGAGAGTGTGATGGCGGTGGCCCGCGTGTTCCGGTCCCTCTTGGACTTGTTGGAGATCCCCTTTCTTTTAAAGACCTCGGGGCAACGGGGCCTACATTTTTACATTGCTATAGAGCCATTAGACCATCGGGAGGTCATGGCCATTATGGGGCGGTTGTCGGAAATGATTTGCCAGACGGTGCCTGAACTCGCCACGCTGGAACGGTTGAAGCGCGACCGCGGCAATCGGGTATATCTCGACTATCTGCAAAATGGCTACCAGCGCACCACCGTGTTGGCGTATAGCCTGCGTGCGACCCCCAATGCCACCATATCCACACCGATTAGATGGGAAGACCTGGCGACTCCGGCGGACGGCTGGACCATGGAGCGGGTGCGGGCGCATCTCGGACGTCATGGGAATCTGTTTGAGTGGCAAGGACCTCGGGTCGATTTAGAGGGCGTGGCCCGCCGCCATGGCCTGCGGGCACAAGAGAGGAGGATGCCGAGTGACCGTTGAGCCGGAGGCGCTGGCGATGGCCCGGCAACTGGAAGCCTGGCCTCATCTGAAAGGGCATGTGAAACAGGGATTAGATTTGCACGCCTATCAGGTGGAAAGTGTTCTCAAGGTTGTCAACGATTTGCAGGGACGGGCCATTTTGGCGGACGAGGTGGGGCTCGGGAAGACCATTGAGGCCGGATTGGTCGCGGCGGAGTTGAAGGCGCGCGGCGCCGTTCAGAACGTGCTGATTTTGGTCCCCGCCGGTCTGCAAACGCAATGGGTGGAAGAGCTGGGGGCCAAGTTCGGTTGGCAAGCGATGCGGGGGCCCAAAGATCCGGGATGGCTTTGGGTTCTATCCATCGACACCGCCAAGCGGCCGCCGCTTTTGCACCAGTTGCAATACGTGCAATGGGATTTGGTGATTGTTGACGAGGCGCATCACTTAAAGAACACGCGTACGCAAAACTATCAGCTGGTGGAGGGGTTGAAGTGCGAACATCTCTTGTTGCTCACCGCCACTCCGATGGAAAATCAACTCACCGAACTATATACCCTGGTGAATCTCGTCAAACCGGGGTTGTTTGGCCCGTATCTTCGCTTCTACCGCCAATTCATTCTTGATAAGCGCACGCCCAAAAATGCCGCCGAACTCCGAAAGCTGTTGAGTCAGGTGATGGTGCGAAACCAACGGCAATCGGTGGGGATTCCGTTTCCCGAGCGGGAAGTGACGCTGGTGCCGCTGAAACTGGGCCAAGCGGAACAGATGTTATACGATGAAATCTCGCATGCGTTGAAGCTGGAATATCGGCAGCGCATCGGGGCCGACCAGACGGTGCTGCCTCTTCTCATTTTGCAACGGGAGCTCTGTTCCTCGCCCCGGGCGCTGCTGCCGACATTGCGCTCATCGAGCTGGATCGGGGAGGGGCTTAATGGGTTGGTGGCCTTGGCCGAATCCATTGGCATCACGGCCAAAATGCGAGCGGTGCGCGATTTGGCCCGCCATGTGCAAGACCGCATGCTCATTTTCACTGAATATCGCGGCACCCAGGAAGCGCTAGTCGAATTTCTGCGCGACCAAGGGTTTGAGGCGGAGGCGTTCCACGGTGGGTTAAGGACGCGCGATCGGGATCAACTGGTCGAGTGGTTCCGGTCCGGCAAGCGCATTTTGGTTTCCACGGAGGCCGGCGGACAAGGCATCAACCTGCAGTTTTGCCACGTGGTGGTAAATTTCGACTTGCCCTGGAATCCCATGCGGATTGAGCAACGCATCGGCCGCGTCCATCGAATCGGTCAAACCCATCCGGTAGAGATTTATAATCTTTACGCCGTCAATACCGTGGAGGAGAACATCTTGCGGCTCTTACACGAAAAAATTGACCTGTTCCGCACCGTCATTGGGGAACTGGATGTGATTCTTCGCCATATTGAACGCCGCGGCAGTCTCGAAAAACGGCTCATTGATATTTTCTTCTGGGAGGATGACCAGGACAGCGTAATCGCACGTCTTGACCAATTGGGCAACGAGTTTTTGGCCGCCCGCCGGCGGCTGAGTTGGCCCAACCCTGATACGGTGGTCGACGCCTCCGAGAGTGGCCAATCCCTGCTCTAGCCGATACAATGGGGCGAGGAGATGGTGGCATGAGAGTGTCCCGAGAGCGGGGATGAGTGTATTTAGTGTCCGAGACCGCCGCATGTTGCGTGAGATGTTGGCCGATGTGACGCGACCCGTGGGCGTTTTGGCCTATGCAGAGGATAGCCAGCGACCGGCGGTGGAAGATTTGATGGGGGAATTGGCGCGCTTAACCCGTGGGCCGCTGTCCGCCCAGGTGTTGAATGACGACCACGATGGCGCGCTTATCCGTGCTATTGGATTTCAGAGAACTCCAAGCTTTGCCTTTGTTAATGCGCATGGCGAAATCGCCCCCGTGGAGATGGTGGGCTTGCCGACCGGCTACCAGTTTGGGGCTTTCTTGAACATGCTTTTAGTGTTGAATCGCGGTCGCCTGAATCTGTCCCATGCCGTACAGGGGGCCTTAAAAAACGCCGGGCGCGACGTTCGGCTTGAGGTTGTCGTGGCCGCGACCTGCCCTAACTGTCCTGGGGTGGTGCGGTTGGTTCAGCAGTGTGCGCTGGCCAACCCAGCCCGTATACGGGCGGTGAGCATCGATGCCATCCAGCATCCCGATTTGGCAGGCCCTGGGGTGGAGGCGGTGCCGCTCACGCGTATCTGGGTTGAGGGTCGGATGGCCGGGGAGCACACCGGTCTCATGTCAGAACAGCAATTATATCAGCTGATCCAAGGAGCGCTGAAAGGAGTACGGTGGCGTGACAGAACGATTGGACAACATTGAGGAGGCGCGGGCCTGGGCGCGGCGCCAGCGATCGCGGGGCGATTCGGTGGCGTTGGTTCCGACCATGGGGGCGCTCCACCGGGGCCATTTAGCGTTGGTTGAAGAAGCCCAGCGGCGAGTCGAGCGGGTCGTGGTGTCGATTTTCGTCAACCCGCTGCAATTCGGGCCGATGGAGGATTTGGCCCGCTATCCCAGGACCTGGGAACAAGACTGGGAGCGGTTGGCATCGTTGGGTACGGATGCGGTTTTTGCCCCCTCCGTGGACGTCATGTACCCCAACGGGCCGGCCTTGACGCGCGTCAATGTGGAACCCCTGTCGGGGGTGCTCTGCGGGCGGACCCGCCCTACCCATTTCCAAGGGGTGGCCACGGTGGTTAGCAAGTTGTTCAACATCCTTCAACCAGATGTCGCGGTCTTTGGGGAAAAGGACTGGCAGCAGTTGGCAATTATTCGTCGGATGGTGGACGATTTGAATTTTCCCGTGTCGGTGGTGGGGGTGCCGACGGTGCGGGAAGAGAGTGGATTGGCGCTGTCCTCGCGAAACCAATATTTGACCGATGACCAGAAAACGCAGGCCACCGCCCTTTATCGTGGGCTGGCGACGGCCCGGGACCGTTATCGCGCCGGTGAGCGTCGGCGGGAGCCATTGCGCCAAATCGTGCTGGACGTATTGAGCGGGGCGGGCATCGAGCCGGAGTACGTGGAATTGGTTCATCCTGACACCCTCGCTCCCGCGCCGGACATATTGGACGGGCCGACCCTCTTGGCGCTTGCGGCGCGCCTCGGCAAAGCGCGGCTCATTGACAATGTGATTCTTGGCAGGAGTTAAGCCAAGCCCGCATATACTCCCCTGGACAAGGGGGGAGCGGTTTGGTCAATGTTGTCTGGCTGGTTCTGATTGTCGGCGGCATTATTGTCTCAGGACTCCACCACACCATGTTGCCGGTCACGCAAGCGGTTGTCACGGGAACAGAAAAAGCCGTGGAGGTCGCTTTTGGGTTCATTGGCATCTTGACGCTCTGGCTGGGCATGGCCCGTATTGCCGAGGAATCGGGGCTAATGCGCGCCTTCGCCCGTTTTCTGGCGCCTATTGTTTCACGGCTCTTTCCCGGCATTCCCGCCAATCATCCGGCGATGGGCAATATGGTGATGAACATGGCGGCCAACATCTTGGGCATGGGAAGCGCCGCCACGCCGTTTGGCCTAAAGGCCATGGAGGAGCTGCAAAAACTCAACGATGTCAAAGATCGGGCATCGGCCAACATGATTACCTTTTTGGCCATCAACACCGCATCGATCAATCTGGTCCCAGCCACTGTCATTGCACTCCGGGTGGCCGCCAATTCTAAGGATCCAACCACTATTGTCGGTCCGACCATTATTGCCACCTGCTTTTCCACGTTGGTCGCGGTGGTGGCCGACCGCATCTTCCGCCGGATGAGCCGAGATGATACGGCTCCGCCTCCAGATGGCGGCGTCTAATGATACATCCAGTGAGAAACAGCCACGGCGGCCACGAAGCCGGCCAAATCGCCAATCAAGGCCACGGGCAGCGCATAGCGGGTGCGTCGGACGGCAATGGATCCGAAGTAGAGGGTAATGACGTAAAACGTCGTGTCGGTGCTGCCCTGAAGTGTTGAGGCGAGCCGCCCCACAAAAGAGTCAGGGCCAAAGTGGTGCAGGATGCCCGTGGTAATGCCGAGTGCCGCCCCGCCGGAGAGCGGCCGGACCAGCATTAGCGGCACCACCTCGGCGGGAACGCCGACGTAGGCGAGCGGTTTGGAGAGCATCCGGATGACAAAGTCTAAGGCGCCGGACGCTTGGAAAATGTTTAATGCCACCAAGATGCCCACCAGGAAGGGGATCATTTTGATGGCCATCTGAAAGCCTTCCTGGGCGCCCTCGACAAAGACATCATAGATTTTGATGCCCCGAAGCCAGCCATACAGCGGGATGGCGGCCAATAAGAAAGGGATGGCCCAAACCGAGATTGTATCAATAATGTGATTGAGCATTTGTCTCCTCCGGACATACCCCAAAGCAATGGCTCCTGGTATACTGAACCCGCGCTGGTTAAATGCTAAAGAGTGGATCAGGGCCTGTCTCAACATATACAAAAGTGGGCCGATCCAGAACGGAAGGAGCGTCATCATGTCTATCAGCGAACGGTTGGAGTCCTTGGGACTTACTCTGCCTGAGCCTCCCAAAGCCGTAGCCGCATACATACCCGCCCTCGTGAGTGGGACGCTTTGCTATACGTCGGGGCAGCTGCCCTTCAAGGACGGCAAACTGGTTGCCGAGGGGCAAGTTGGAGCCACGGTGGAGCCGGCGGCCGCCTACGAAGCTGCTCAACAGGCGGCTTTAAACGCCATCAGCGTAGCGGCGCAAGCGGCAGGAGGATTGGAGCGCTTGAAGCGAGTGGTCAAAGTGGTCGGATTTGTGCAAAGCCACCCGGATTTTCATGGGCAGCCGCAGGTCATCAACGGAGCCTCTGAACTCTTGGAGAAAGTGTTTGGCGACAACGGACGCCACGCCCGTTCGGCGGTGGGGACCAATGCCTTGCCGCTCAATGCTGCCGTTGAGGTGGAAATCATTTTCGAGGTTGACGCTTAGATGGTGATGCGCGTTCAGCGGGTTTTGCAGCAAGCTGGTTTGGCATCGCGCCGTACGGCGGAGGCCTGGATTCAGGCCGGGCGGGTGAAGGTTAACGGCCGCGTCGTGGAGCTCGGTGCGACGGCAGACCCCGAACGCGACACCATTACGTTGGATGGGCGGGTGGTGGCGCTCGGCGAGCGCCCCCCGGTCTATTTGGCCTTGCACAAGCCTCCCGGCTATACCACCTCGCTCAAGGATCCGCATGCTGAACACTTAATCACGGAGCTGGTACCCGAAAAGTTTGGACGTGTGTTTCCCGTGGGCCGGCTGGATCGCGATAGCGAGGGCCTTATTTTGCTGACCAATGACGGACAGTTGGCGCATGCGCTCATGCATCCCTCCAGCCGCATTGAAAAAGTCTACGAGGTGTGGGTTGAAGGGGTGCCGCGAAAGGCGCACTTGAACCGCATTCGGGACGGGATTGAGCTGGATGACGGTCTAGCTCAAGCTGATCAGGTGGACCTGGTCAAGAAAGAACCTCAGCGTGCGTTGCTACGCATGACCCTTCATGAGGGGCGCAAGCGTGAGGTGCGGCGCATGTTGAGCTCTATCGGACACCCGGTGCAACGATTGGTGCGGGTGCGGTTTGGCAACATCCGCCTCGAAGGGCTAGAGCCGGGAAAAAGTCGGCCGTTGACGCATCGTGAGGTGCGAGAACTAAAAGCGCTGGTCCGGGAAGGACAAGAAAGGAATCGAAGAACCCATGGATTCACGAAGCCAGGTGGTAGCCAACATTACCGCCGTGAGCCAATTTCACCCCGAGGATCGCGGAATTCGCTCGGCCACGCCGGAGGAGATTCGCGCCGGCCTCACCGCTGATGTGTACTTTGTCGGCACACAGCAGATATTGCAGCATCTCCATAAACAAGAGCAGGTGGTTGCCGCTGAAGTGTTCGCGAACCATGCCGGGATATTGGCGGGGGTCGAGGAGACGCTGGCCTTGCTGGCGCCGCTGCCCGTAACCGTAGAGGCTCTGGAGGAGGGCCGGGCGGTCGCGGAGAAGGAGGTGGTGATGCGCATTACCGGGCGCTATGGCGACTTTGGGTTGTTTGAAACAGCCATCTTAGGGATTTTGGCGTCATCCTCGGGCTGGGCCACCGCCGCCCGTGAAGTGGTGGAGGCCGCCCATCCTGTGCCCGTCTTTTCCTTCGGCGCCCGCCATGTGCACCCGGCCGTGGCTTCGGTCATGGATCGGGCTGCACTGGTAGGCGGCGCGCAAGGTGCCAGTTCCATTTTAGGGGCTCGCCAGGCGGGTGAAACCCCCTCCGGGACCATGCCGCACGCGCTGTTGTTGATGGTGGGGGATACGGTTGAGGCGGCCCGCGCCTATGACCAGGTCATGCCCCCCGAGGCCCCCCGGGTGGTGCTGGTGGATACCTTTAAGGATGAGGCCGAGGAAGCCATTCGTGTGGCGGAAGCGCTTGACGGGCGGCTTGGGGCGATTCGGCTCGACACCCCGCGTGAGCGGGGCGGCGTCACCCCGGGGCTGGTGCGCGAAGTGCGGGCGCGCCTGAAGCAGGCCGGATATCCCGATGTCGGGGTGTTTGTTTCCGGGGGGTTGACCCCGGAGCGGATTATCGCCTTAAAGGAGGCTGGGGTGACGGGGTTTGGCGTGGGCAGCTACATTGCTGCAGCCTCTCCTTTGGACATGACCATGGATCTCAAGATGGTGGAGGGGCGGCCGGTGGCCAAACGTGGACGTATCCCGGGACTGACCGATAATCCCCATCTTACCGTGAAACTGGCCAACGCTCCTGAAATGCGCGGTTAAAGCGCTCCCAGTCGCCGCGGGGCATGTGCTCGGCCACACCATTAAGCCATTCGCGGGATCCGGTCTCCAATGCCTGGGCTAGTCGATGCGGCAACGCCTCTGCCGGCGGCAACCAGGCGATGAGGCGGGCCCGCGCTCTCTGGCGGGCTTCGAATGAGGTGGGCAAGTGCTCTTCCAACAGTCGACAGGCGGCCTGGGGATCCCCCGCTAGGTAATAGGCCTCGGCTTCGGCCAGGAAGTCCGGGTCGTCATGTCGAAAGAGATTCCAAAGAGGTGCCGCTTCGGCACTGACCAGGGTGAGCGACCGCAATATGATGCGTCGGCGTTCGGGGGTGGAGACCCAGTAGCTTTCGGTGCTGAAGAGGCGTGTCGCCAGAGCACGCGCCACATGCGGCAGCTTCCCCCAGTGGATCCACACCGGATCGAGGGGCAAGCCAGGCTGAAACCAGGCCAACGCAGCCCACTCCTCGGGGTCTTTGAGGCCCCGCTCGATGCGGCGGTCTCGCCATCGCTGGACGCGCTCTTGAACTGCCGCTGAGGATAGCCACGCGGGGTGCATGTCCGCCCAAATTTCCGCGGCGGGATCCCGCTCAACCGGTAAGGACGGATCACCGTCGGTTAGCCAATCGGGACCTTTCTCCCCCGGCGGGTAACGCCAAGCGGGGACTTCGGCCGGGATTCGATCCCAGGGAAATCGCTGGTCCAGCAACCAAAAAGTCGGCATGTTGCCAATGTGCGGGCGAATGCGCCAGGAGAGCTCCGGGTAGAGACGCTCAGGCCGGGCGAGATCGAGTAGCAGGGCGACGGCATGGGCACACGGCATGCGTCGTTCGCAGCCGCAGCGAATCCGAATATCTCCGGTGCCAGCGTCGACGGCCGGATGATATCGATCTTGATATCCCATGAGCTCTGCGGTATAAAGAGCCCCCATGTGCACCCGGCGATTCAGCCGCTCGTCACGGAGATAGTCGCGGGCTTGGTTGACCACTGCGATGGGAGCCCGGTCAACCCAGCGATATAGCGCATCAGCCTCGGGAGGCATGCTTCCCATTCCCTTCCGTTGTGTTCAATGCGATTCTACCAGATTTGTGCCTTCCCCTTGCGGAACGGCCAGAATGTCGGCACAATGGGAAAGATAGGCGGCAGAATTGCGAAAAAGGGGGGATCTGGTGATGGAACTCAAGTGCCGAATTTGTGGGCAAGCGGTGGAGGTGCCTGTATGGTCGGAGGAGTACGAGCGGCTCAAGTCGTCGGACGATCCCGCATATATTTGCAGTGCCTGCCAAGAAAAGATTCGTTTTGATGCGCAAAAGGAGCAGCAATAGGCTAAAAGGGGGATCGATTCGGGTGATTCGGGGAATTCGCGGCGCGACCACGGTGGACCAGGATGATGCGGATGAAATATTGACCCGTACCGGGGAATTGCTTAAGGAAATGGCGCGGGTAAATCGCTTGGATCCTGAAAACATGGCCAGCATTTGCTTTACCCTTTCCCCGGACTTGCGGGCCACGTTTCCGGCGGAAGCGGCTCGTCGGATTGGTTGGCAATATGTGCCTGTTATTTGTATGCGCGAATTGGACGTGCCGCATGGGCTCAAAAAGGCCGTGCGGGTGTTGATGCACGCGGAAACGCCCCTTGGACAGCGAGAAGTTCAACACGTGTATCTTCGCGGAGCCGTGGTTTTGCGAGAAGATTTGAAGGCAGACGTGGGAGCCCGTGACTAAAGAGACCGGCGCCGGCGTCATTGCTGTGGATGGGCCGGCGGGCGCTGGCAAGAGCACGGTGGCTCGTCGATTAGCCGCCGAGTTGGGGTTTTTATATCTCGACACCGGGGCCATGTATCGGGCCCTGGCCCTGAAGGCGTTGCATGAGGGCGTGGATTTGCGGGACGAGGCGGCACTCGCTTCACTGCTGTCTGACACAACCATTGATCTCTATCCTGCGCCCGAGGGGCGGGTCCGGGTGATTGTCGATGGTGCCGATGTGACGGATCACCTGCGCTCGCCGGAGGTCAACGCGAGTGTGGCGCTGGTGGCAGGATTCGCCTCGGTTCGCAGCGAAATGGTGTCTCGGCAACGGGATATGGCCCGGCAGGGAGCGGTGGTTATGGATGGTCGGGATATTGGAACCTTTGTGCTTCCCGATGCGGAGGTGAAATTCTTTCTGACCGCGTCGTTGGAAGCGCGGTCGGAGCGGCGTTGTCAAGAGTTGACGCGGCTAGGGTATGACGTCTCCCTAGAACGCATTCGGGAGGAAATCCAGCACCGGGATTTGCTGGATTCCAGTCGGCCCTACGCGCCGCTCGCTATGGCGGAGGACGCGGTCTTGATCGACACTACCCACATGGAGGTTAATGAGGTCGTGGCGCGCATGTTGGCAATTTGCCGCCATCGGCTGGGATAAATGGTCGTATATTGGGCTTTATATTGGGCTGTACGCGTAGTCTTGTCGCTCTATTTCCGCGTGCGAGTGTATGGCTTGGAAAGGGTTCCGCGAGAGGGACCGCTTATTGTGATCGCCAATCATCGAAGCGGCTTCGACCCGCCCATGGTGGGCGCCTTAATGCCTCGGCCGGTGCATTTTATGACCAAAGTCGAGCTCTTTTCCTATCCTCTTCTGCCTCTTGTCTTTAAGTACGTTCAAGCCTACCCGGTGCGCCGAGGTCGGCCCGACCGCCAGGCGATTCGCCACTCGCTGGATATTCTCCGGCGGGGCGAGGTGATTCTGCTGTTTCCGGAGGGCCACCGCACGGAGACCGGGGATTTACAGGAGGCGCGCTCGGGTGTGGTATACCTGGCACAAAAGACGGCGTGTCAATTAATTCCGATTGGTATTAGCGGCGAGTATCGATTTCGCCGCACTATTCGTTACGTAGTTGGGGAACCTTTTACCATCGATCCGCAGATGTCGAGACGGGAAGCCCAGACACTTGTGATGGAGAAAATTCGGGACCTCGTGCAAGAAGGCGAATCGATGGGACGCCGTTGAGCTTTTTGGGTGAAATGGTTGGATATTCCTTCAATCCGTTGTAAGATGTGAGAGAATAGCCTTCCCTGGCTGTTTGGGAATGGAACTTGGGAGGTCGGCACTGATGGATGAGCGTAAGGAACAGGAAGGAGCTTCGAACGGCGCCCGCAATGAGATGGAGGAAGCCCTGAACATGGAAGATTCGCTGGCATATGGGCCCGCAGGCGACGCGCGCCCCGGCGATATCCTCCAAGGCAAGGTGGTGCACATCTCACAGGATGGGGTGCTCGTGGACGTCGGGGCAAAGTCCGAGGGCATCATCCATCTGCGCGATCTCAGCCATCGGCGCGTGGAGCGGGCTGAAGATGTAGTGCAGTTGGGTGACGTCATTTCCGTCTACGTTTTGGGCCACGAGGGTGAGGAGGGCGCCTTGAAGCTATCCAAGCGCCGGGCCGATGAAGAGGTGGCCTGGGAGCGGTTGGAGGAGGCCCAGAAGAACAACGAGGTCCTGGAAGCCCCAGTTGTGGAAGTGGTCAAGGGCGGCTTGGTGGTGGATGTGGGTCTTCGCGGTTTTGTTCCCGCGTCACTCATTGCCCCCGGGTTCGTGCATGATCTGGAACCGTTCTTGGGGCAGCCGGTGCGTGTTCGGGTAGTGGAGATTGACCGCCATAAGCGGCGTGCCATCTTGTCCCGCAAGGACGTCTTGGCCGAGGAAACTAAAGCCAAACAGGAAGAGATTTGGTCCAAAATTGAGGAAGGCCAGATTTGGGACGGAACCGTTAAAAGCATTACCGATTTTGGCGCCTTTATCGATTTGGGCGGTGTGGATGGGCTCCTGCACATCAGTGAGATGTCGTGGACGCGCATTAACCATCCCTCCGAAATATTAGAAGTGGGTCAGCCTATCCGCGTCAAGGTGATTCGGCTCAACCCGGAAAAGGGCAAGATTTCGCTCGGACTCCGCCAAGTTGAGGGAAGTCCTTGGGACAAGGTGGCTGAGCACTATTTAGTAGGGAACATCTACCGTGGCCAGGTGGTCCGATTGGCGACCTTTGGTGTGTTTGTGCAGTTGGAGCCAGGAGTTGACGGGCTAGTGCACATCTCGCAGCTGGCCGATTACCGGGTCACGAATCCCTCTGAAGTGGTGCAGATTGGGGATGAAATTGCAGTCAAAGTGCTGCAGGTCGATCCGGAGCGCAAGCGCATCTCGCTGTCGAAACGGGAGGCGGATGCTGAAGGGGGCTTAGATGCGGTGGTTGAGCCGGAACCGGAGGCACCCGAGGAGCCGGACTCACCACGCCGAATGGCCGCCTATCACGCCGGGGACTGGGACGACGAGTTAGGCGAGGATCAGGAGCCAGACCAGCAGTAGACCCAAAGAGATCCCTGCGGGGATCTTTTTTCTTTCTGTCACGCATAATTTCGGACGGAATATGAATACGATCAATCCGATTGTGTTAAGATTGTGTTAAGGAAAGGTTATGATTCGATTAAGGGGTGAAAGTGACTGACCGTCGTCGCCGGAATTATCTTCGTGCTCATTGCAGCGTTCGCCGGAATTTCCGGGGTGAACGACGGGGGCAATCTTATCGGAACCTACTTGACGTCCAATAGCGTGCGACCGCTAGTGTCAATGACGTTGCTTTTAGGAAGCGTGCTTGTCGGCCCGCTCTTATTCGGGACCCGGGTGTCGCATACCATCGCGGTAGAAATTGTCAATTTCCAAGCGGCGGGCCACCAGGTTCTGGCTGTTTCTTTATTGGCGGCGGTGGTCACCTTGTTGGTCACCTGGCGGCTGTCCATCCCTACCAGCACGACCATGGCGCTCGCTGGGGGCATGGTGGGAGCAGTGATAGCTGATGGGCATTTAGGCCTCATTCAATGGCCGGGGGTATTGAAGGTCGCTATCGGACTGGTGGGTTCCGTCCTGGTGGGGTTTTTTGTCGCGTTCCTGCTATCATCCTTTCTCTGGATGCTCATGCGCCGATATCCCCAGATTGGGTTTGCAGGCGGGCGCGCGCAGATGGCAACCATTGTGTTCCAGGGACTCGCCTATGGGGCCAATGACCAAGAGAAAGCTATTGGCCTGATGGCGGTGCTGTTGATGCTCGTCGGCCACCACGTCCGATATCAGGTGTCCCTTTTGGCTATTGTGTTGCCTTGGCTATTTTGGACGGGCGGACTTTTTGTTGGGGGTCTTCGCATTGCCCGTACAGTTAGTGGTCACGTGTTTAAGTTGGTGGACATGTCGGCCGTTAGCACGCAACTGGGCGCGGCGCTCACGGTCGGTGCGGCCGCGCTGCTGGGACTGCCGGTGAGCACCACGCAGACGACCGACGGCAGTTTGTTTGGGACCGGCACCGCTCTCAAACCCTATCATGTGCGGTGGCATACGGTGGGAAAGTTCTTCCGGGTGTGGGCGCTGACATTGCCGCTTGCGGTCGTGATGGGCATGGTCATGATGGGGCTGGTACGAGTCGTAGGACTGTAATGAAGAAGGCTGATAGGAGGCATGAGACGTGCGGTGGCGCGACTTACTAACCGGCACTGGCGACAGCTTTCCCCAATTGCTCTCACGCCAGTTGGAGGAGACGCTGTTAGTGGTGGAGGCAGTGTTGGACTATATCAAGGCGGACAATTTTGAGGACAAGGAGTCTATCGCCGCGACCGCTGGCGAGTTGGAGCATCAGGCGGACGCTGCACGGCAAGAACTCATGGACCGCTTGAGCCAAACGTTTGTCACGCCTTTTGACCGCGAGGACATCAACGAACTGTCGCGCGCCATTGACGACATTGCCGATTATGCGGAAAACACCATTAAGGAAATCCGCCTCTATCAAGTTGAGACCGATCAGTTCATCCGCGACATGGTGCGGACCTTGCACGATGCTGTGCAGGCGCTCGCGGAAGCGGTGGCCATGTTGACTCAAGATGGCCAGGCCGCCAATCGCGCCGCGATGGTGGCAAAGTCTCTGGAAAACAAGATGGAAGGGCTGTATCGAAAGGCGATCGCGCACTTTTCGCCGGAAACGCCGGTCCATTATCTCATTAAAATGCGGGAAGTCTATCGGCATCTTTCCAATGCCGCCGACCGGGTTGATTTGGCGGCCAATGTCATTAACTCCATCGTCGTCAAGCAAAATCTCTAATATAGGGATGCGTCCACACCTCGGCTGGCTGCCGAGGCTTTTTGTTTCATGCGGCAAGCCCGTGACGAGACCGGAGGTTAAACAGAGGTGGCGGACAGGGTGGACCTGTGCCGTCGGCGAGGGCTTCACCAGATTCCGGTGGCTCGCTCATATTCTTCCCGCGCCTGTGCCACCCTTTCTAATGACGCAATTTCAAGCAGGGAATTTCTTTTTGGGTCCCGAAGTAGCCAAAGAGGTGATCAGAATGGCAGTCAACCGCGTCGTCTACTTCGTCAAGCGGCCAGAAGGAATGATCTCAGAGTCCTGTTTTGAGATTCGCGAGGAAGCGTTTCCGACACCCGAAGAGGAGCAGGTGATTGTGAAGAGCCTGTATGCCTCGGTGGATCCTTACATGCGAGGGCGCATGTCGCTCGGCAAGTCTTATACCGACCCCTTCCCCCTCAATACGCCTATGCAGGGCGCTATGATTGGCGAGGTGGTGGATGGAGGCGACACCGATCTCAAGGCGGGCGATCGGGTCAGCGGCGTGTGGCCCTGGGCGGAGCAAGCTCGTATAGCCCGCGCCAAGTTGAAAAAGCTAGACCCGAGCGTTCCGCCGACAGCGGCCTTGCATGTGCTGGGCATGCCAGGCCTGACCGCGTACATAGGCCTCACCAAATTTGGACAGCCCAAGCCCGGCCAGCACTTGGCGGTATCGGCGGCCGCCGGGGCTGTGGGCAGTCTGGTAGGCCAGATTGGCAAAATTTTAGGGCTCCACCCGGTGGGCATTGCCGGCAGTGACGAGAAGTGCCAATCGCTTCTAAAGCTGGGATTTGAGGGCGCTGTCAACTACCGGCACGCGGAGTTCCCGGAGGAGCTCAAAAAGGCGCTCCCGAATGGCGTCGACATTTACTTCGACAATGTTGGGGGGCCGGTCACCGACGCGGTGATGGCGCTGTTGAACCCCCATGCGCGCATTGCCATCTGCGGCCAAATCGCCACCTATAACGGGGATCCGGCGTCGTGGCCAAAGCGGCCGCTGTTCGCCGACTTGTTGGTGAGCCGAGCCCGGGCTGAAGCCTTCATCGTGGGCGAGCACCAAGCGGACTTCCCGGCAGCACTGACGCAACTGCACAACTGGTACCGGCAAGGGCGGCTGCGGGTGGAAGAATCTATCAGCGATGGTTTTGATCAATTGATTCCCGCCTTAGTGGGGCTTTTTCACGGCGCCAACCGCGGCAAAGCTATCGTCAAAACGAATTAGGGGGCGCGTATGGAACGATGGGGAGCTTGGATTGAGGGCAGCGGCGTCTCCGGCAATTTTTGGAGCCCGATCGTGAATCCCGCTACCGAAGAGGTGGAGGCGGAGGTGGCAGACTTGACAGCGGCCGATGTCGACCGCGCCATCGCCATTGCGCGGCGGGCCGGCCGTGATTGGCGGGCCCGGGACGTGAAGGAACGCCATGCTCTTCTCATGCGCTGGGTTGAACACCTGGCTTCTCAAGCCGAGGACCTGGCCCAGCTGGAATGCCGGCAAACGGGGCAGCCTATCAGTCTAGCGCGCCAGAGCATCGCCGCTGGCATTCGCCTCTTGCAGCAGTGCGCGAGCGCCGTCCAGCCGGAGGTCTCGCCCGGCCTCTTGCGCCGCCGTCCCCGGGAGGTGGCAGCGGCGGCGCTTCCGGGCCGCTATCCGTTCTTGGAGGCGATCTATTACGCCGCGCCAGCACTGGCTGCCGGATCGGCGGTGGTGTTGAAGCCGGCCTCGCACGCGCCGCTGACACCGCTGCGTCTGGCCGCGGTGGCCAGTCTTGCTGGAATCCCAGGGGGGGCTCTAAACCTGCTGAGTGGACCGGACTCGGTGGTTATGGCCCGTCTCTCGGAGCATGTCTCGGCGGATCTGGTAGTTTATCCCGCTGGTCCCCGCGCCTTCGGCAAAGGAGCCATGCTGGTGTTTGCTGATGCGGACTGCGACGCCGCCGTGGAGGGGGCGATAAACGCCGCTTTTGTCAATGGGGGACAAGACCTCTTGGGCGCATCGCGCATTTTCGTGGAGGACGCCCTGTTTGGGCCCTTCATGGATCAACTGGTGGGATTGGCCGACCAGTTGCTGGTCGGTGCGCCGACATCGGCTGAGGCTGAGATCGGCCCGCTTGCCTCCCGCCGCCACCGGGAAGAGTTGGTCCAGCAGGTGATGGAATGCGTCGAGATGGGGGCTCAGACGGCGCTCGGAGGACAACGGTATTCGCGCCGGCAATTCCCCCAAGGCTATTACTACCCGCCCACGGTACTGTTTCACACCGACATCAGTTGGCCTATTGTGGAGCGGGGCGTGTTTGGACCGGTGGTCACGGTGATGTCCTTTTCTGGCCTTGATCAGGCGCTGGGCCTTCTTGGCCAGTTGGAAACGCCCGCCGCCGTATCTGTGTGGACTCGTGACGGTAAGCGGCTGGGCGCCATCGCCTCCGCCGTGCCGGCGCCGCTGGTTACCTTGAATCGTCATCTGACCTCCGTTCCCGCCGCCCGCCTGTTGGCGTCGGACGCTTCCTTGGGCCGTGCGCATCTTGACCGGTTCCGCCCGTGGCAAGCAGTCGGGGACGGGGAGCGAGAGGGCAGCGAACAGGAGTGGCGCATCTTTACCCGAAGGGAGTTGTAGCATGAGTCAGGGATTGGACCGGGTGCGCACCGTGTTGGCCCAACATGGCCTGGGAGGCCGCATCCGCGTGTTTGAGGAAGGGAGCACCCACACCGCCCGCGAGGCCGCGGATGCGCTTGGCGTAGATCCCGGCCAGATTGCCAAATCCGTGGTGTTTCGCGCGGCGCGGAGCGATCGCCCGGTGGTGGTGATTGCCCGGGGTGATCGCCGCATTGATGAAAAAGTCCTCGCGGATTGGCTGGAAGAGCCGATTGAGCGCTGTCAGCCGGACTGGGTGCGCGAGCGCACCGGGTATTCGGTGGGCGGGGTATCGCCGTTGGGTCATCGCGCCGAGACGGTGATTGTGTTGGATCCGAGCTTGTGGGAATTTGACAGCGTCTATGCCGCGGCTGGCGCCCCCAATGCGGTCTTTGACGTGCGCCCAGAAGAACTCCAAGCCATGACCGGAGGTCAGCAAGTGGCCAATATCAGCCATTAGCAGGCTGATCAAAGGCCGGCCAAAACGGCTCCTCCGCTGGCTCATAACGCAGCATGCGGCCCACCATTAACAAGAGTCCAGACGCCATCAGCCCCAGGGCAGCCAACCAAAAAGCGCCACGTACCCCAAGCCAGAGCGCGAGCGGCGCGGCGGCCAAAGCGCCCACCACTTCCACGCCCCCGGACAACGCCCGGAAGGTGCCATGCACCCGCCCAAGCCAGTGGTCCGGGGTGACGTGTTGTTCCACCGTGGCCGCCCCAATCTCAAAAATCGTCGCCCATAAATCACCCCCGAATTGCGCGATGAAGAGTAGCAAAAACTTCACCCAGAGAGTGCCGTGGGCCGCTGGCACGGCCAGATTGAGGAGTGCGAAGATAAAATAGGCCGCGGCCATCAGACGGCCCAAATTGAGGCGTCGGCGCAGACGGCGAAAGAGCCGGGTGCCGATTAAGCTCCCCAGTCCTCCGGACGTAATTAAGAGGCCAAGGAGAAACGGGGAGAGGTGGAGGGTTTTCAGCACATAGAGCTCATATAGGGTGGAGAAAAACCCGCCCGCCAAAGCGCCCACCCCTGCGTTTAAGAAAAGCGGCCCCAAGATGGGATGGCGGAGCACCCGCGACCAAACATGCCCGATTTGGATTCCGGTTCCGGCGCCCGAGGGCGGCGCCGACGCTACGTTGGGCTCCGGGCGGGACAGGCTTACCAAGGAGGCGGCCGCGATAAGGTTGGAGAGCGCATCAAAAGCCATCGCCAAGGGAGCCCCTACCGCTTGGATGAGAAGCCCCATCAGGCCGGGTCCCGCCGTCTCACCAATCGATTCGGCCGTCCCCACCCACTCGTTGCCTTCTTCCAAACGATGTCGGCCCACCAGTGTGGGTAAATAGGCGTGGCGCGCCACCCGCACCACCAGCGCGGCCAACGCCGCCAGCACAGTGACCGCCGCAATCCCGGCCATGGTGAGGTGGTGGGTGAGGTAGAGAACTGGAATCGCGAAAAGAATCAAGGCGCGCGCCACATTGGCGCCAATCAACAGGGGACGCCGCCGCGTGCGGTCCACCGCCTGGCCCACAACATTGCCAGCTAAAAGCGAGGGCAGGGTGGCCAAGGCGGCCAGCAAGGCAAGCGCAGGTGCGCCCGCCCCAACGCTGACAATGGCGACAATAGGAAGTCCTTCGCGGCTAATGCGCGAGCCGACTTCTGCGCTCAACTGGCCAGCCAAATAGCGTTTTACATCGCGGTCTCGGAGGAGCGAGGTCCTTGGGGGATCGGACAGTGTACTCATACCGTCCTATCATAGCAGATCAGCGGCGCCTAGGACGACTGGTTCAGAATCTGCATCAAGGGGACTTTTTGGCTGTGATTCCGGTGACATAAGTGCAGTGAGAGTATCGAGGCAAGCGGGTGCCCGTTGAGCGCACGGCGGGGGATCGGCGTGATGACTTGGCGCGGCTAAGACCCGAACCGTTTGATCGTGGAAACAACCTGCTACCTATGCCCGCGTATCGCGCCCCGACCAGAAAGATGATCCGGACCAGCAAACGTGGGCGTTGGAGCTCTAGGTTGTCGCCGACCTCGGGTTCGGCGATGCACGATCACCAAGAGGGCTCCAGAAAACTTCTCAATGACATTCTTGCCGACTGCATCGGTCGGCTCGTCGTTACCCACAAAGACCGACTATTGCGCTTCGGTGCGGAGCTTGTATATTTGCGAGGAAAGCTAGGCACGCGGTACCGCATCGACTATCACGCCGGCATGTTCCCAAGCCTTACTATGCAAAATGCTGCCCACTCTCGCACAGGGTCCCCGGCTTCGAATGGGTTGTGCCCCCATCCTTCAAACTGAAGTTCCGCTAAAGTCTCTCGCAGAGCCAAAAGCCAAGGCCGCTAATGATATACGATTAGAAGAGTGTCCGAATTCCCTAAAGTTCATCACGGTGACGGAGGAGGACCTCAGTGGATAACCATTCGCCGATTTTTGTGACCGGCATGCCGCGTTCGGGAACGACGTTGCTGGCCTCCTTGCTGAATGCCCATAGCCAGGTGGCGATCACGCCGGAGACGGACTATTTTAATCGAGTCTGGAAGCCCTTGGCGCGAAGAGGTGGGCTTCAAAACTGGCCTTTCGTGGAAGAAGTGCTGCAGTCATTTTTTTCTAAGCCGTCCGTAAAGCTCATGGAACTTCCTGAGGAGGACCTTATCGCACGCTTTCACGAAAAGTGGCAGCAAGGCATCCTGACGCACGCCGACATGCTTTCGGAGATGCTCTCGTTGTACGCACGACGCCGACAGAAGGCGGTGTGGGGCGAAAAAACCCCGGATCACTTCATGTATGTCCCGGTGATAAAACAGGTGTTTCCGGCGTCACGTGTTGTTGTCATTGTGCGCGATCCGCGGGACGTCCATCTATCGCTGGAGAAACTGCCCTGGAGTCGGGGCAATTCTCTGAACCATGCCTTGCAATGGCGCGGGTATCAAAGTTTAGCGCGCGCCTACTGCCTCAAGTATGGGTTTGAGTTCGTCCAGATCCGCTACGAGGATTTGATTGCCGATCCTGAAGCAACGCTAAGATACCTGTGCGAAAAGCTGGAACTTCCGTTTGAGCCCGAAATGCTGAACCGCTACGGGCAGGAACTGCTATTCGACCCCAATCGGGAGCCTTGGAAGCTCGGGGCGGCGCGTACCATCGACCCGAACAACCGCAACAAGTGGCGGCAGCGCATGCCTGCCGCGGAGGTAGCGCTCTTCTCGAAGATTTGCGGGAAGTATCTTCGAAAGCTGCACTACGACGCGCCTGATCCAGCGCCAACCATGCCAGGGCCCATTTTCCCCGGTCTCGAATGGCGTTCGGTGATCTGGTGGATGCGCACGAACTGGCGGGTGAAGCATGGCCGCGAGCCATGGATGGGGCAGCGCATATCCCTTAAATGAACGCGTGCGACCATTTTTTGGGGCCTAAAGACTTGCTGAAGTTGACGATAACTTCAGCAAGCGCTCAGGCTCGCTCCGTACAATGGGGCCGTAATAGGAGGGATGAAATGGGGCATGCCGATGGAAAGCCGACATATGTCTACAGCTTGGATTGGGTTCGTGCGCTCACTATCGTAGCGGTGGTTGCAGTGCACGCGGTTCGATTTGGTCTTGTCCCGTCGCGCCCTGACACGGGAAGTCTCGTGCAGGTGTTGTTTCAGTTTGGACGGGTGAGTTTTATGGTGGTGACGGGGTTCATTGTGGCCTATCAGTATCGGAGCCGGACCCCGCGATGGATGCTCTTTTTCCAACGGCGGGCCAAGAGCGCCGTCGCGCCATATCTCATATGGCTGGCGGTGTTCTTATCGTTAAGCGTCCCCGTGTGGCCAGCCGCAGGATTCTGGCATCAGTACAGCCGGGTGCTATTTACCGGCAATGGGCACTTGTACTACCTTATCATTACCTTCCAGATGTATCTTTTGGCCCCGGTGTTAATCTGGGGACTCGGCGCGTTGAAGCGCCGCTTGGCATGGCTGGCGGCCGCCAGCGTGATCTGGGAGGCCGGTTCCTGGACGATGGCCGGCTACCTGCACCAGTCTGGCTGGGCGCCTGCCCTTTTGGTCATTACCTACGTGGGATACTTTGTTCTAGGTGGAACGCTCGGCTATGCGTGGGAGGCGGTTCGCGCCTGGCTTCGTCCCCGGCGCCGCTGGCTCGCCGTCTGGATGATCCCGCTATGGGCGGCCGTCATCCTCATGTTTTTCACCAACCTCCATTGGATCGGCGGACTGGGCGTAGCGACCAGCGAGTTTCAGCCCATGAGCGCCGTCTACTGTTTGGGCGTCACCATGGTTCTTTTGGCCACTGGCACCTGGTTTGAAGAGG
This sequence comes from Sulfobacillus harzensis, assembly GCF_012933365.1. Classification (GTDB taxonomy): domain Bacteria; phylum Bacillota; class Sulfobacillia; order Sulfobacillales; family Sulfobacillaceae; genus Sulfobacillus_B; species Sulfobacillus_B harzensis. The sequence goes on from NZ_JABBVZ010000023.1 coordinate 31,222, forward strand.
CACGTGTGCAGCGACCGCAGTTGGCGTGGATTGTGGGCCTAGTTGCCGACGCCTCCTTTGGCATTTATTTGGTGCACCCGCTATTTGTTCACGGGTGGCTCAATCTGGCCAGCCGGATGGGATGGTCGGTGAACCCGGTTCTCAACACGGCCATCGCCCTGGTGTTGGGGGTGGGCCTCAGCATCGTGGTCGTTGTTACGATTCGCCTGTTGCCATTTTCCGAATATGTTGTCGGCACCAAGCGGCGCATCCGGGCGACAAAGGTGGCCGCTTCGTCCTCCGTGTCTGATCACATGGCGGCATCATAGAAGCGCACGAGCCAAAGGGCCATTTCTGTGTGACGACAAGGACATGCCGGGGGGATGCTATGCGTCGATCGGTGGGGCGAGCTTGGGCCGCCTCTCTCGGGGTTGTTGCAGCTAGTGCTGCTGTTGCCATTCCATGGAATGTACAGGTTCCCCCAGTGCCCACCGTTATTATTGGTGGGTCGGCGGCCAAGGGGTGGCATGATCGGACCGGGGAAAGTTATATCGACCGGGCGCTGGCTCAATATGCGGGGCAGGCGCATGTCGGGTTCAAACTGGAGAATCGGGCGATCCCGGGGGCCCCGGTGACGGATGGTGCCATCAAGGCCCAATTCCCCCGATGGATGACAACCACCCGCGGCGGGGTGGTTGTCATCGCGTGGGGACTTCTGAACGATATTCGCCTGAAAACCCCGCGGAAAGCCATCTTGCAGCAGGTTCACCGCGAGATCCGGTTGGCGCTGGACACCCACCATCGGGTTCTGGTGGTCAGTCCCCCGGCCACGTTGGCGACGCTAACCTTTGATCGGGCCAGTCAGGCGGGGCTCTGGAGCCAAATTATCCGTGAGGCCACAGATTTTCACAACCCAAATGTGTACGTCGCCAATGTTATGGCGCCCATGGAGCGCTATATCGCAGCGCACCACCAAAGCCCTAAACTGTATATGGACGGGAAGTGGGATCCCAACACACGGGGGCACATCCTAGCCGGTCAATTCTTGCTTAAGCAACTGGATCGCTTGTGGAAGGGTGGTATTCCGGCCTATTACCCGCCATCGACCCGGAGCGCGCGCTAACCCTAATGCACGATCAATTGGCCGTCCTTCATGACGAGGGCGATGTTCTCCCGATCAGCCAGACTCTTGATATTGTCGAGCGGGTTTTGGCGGACAACCACCAGGTCAGCGAGCTTTTCCGCCTCCAGCGTCCCCAGGCGATCACTCCATCCCAAACACTCAGCTGCGGTCTTGGTGCTCGCTACAATCGCTTCCATAGGGCGCATGCCGATTTGGGTGAGCCAATACAACTCTTCCAGATTGGTGCCATGGGCGCCCACGCCGCTGTCGGTGCCCATGGCAATGGTAACGCCAGCCCGATAGGCGCGGGCAATACTCTCGTGATGGGCATCCATGACGCGTTTGGATTTTTCCACGGCATACGAAGGCACCCGCCGTCCCGCTTCAAAGGCCTTAATCACGGCTAAGGGAGCCACGAGGGTCGGGACCAAATAGGTACCATGTTCCAGCATCAAGTCGATGGCCTCATTATCCAGGTAGATGCCATGCTCGATGGAGTGAAAGCCCGCCCGGACCGCGTTTTTAATGCCTTCGGCCGCTTGGGCATGCGCCATGGCCTTGATGTTACCGTGCATACGCGCCTCATCTACCAGGGCTTCGAGTTCGGCCAACGTAAAATGGGCGTCCTCAGGGTTGTCCGTGGGACTGAGCACGCCGCCTGACGTGGCTGCCTTAATCACTTGCGCTCCCGCGCGAATGACCTCCCGCACTTTCTTGCGCACACCGTCAGCCCCGTCGCACACCCCGCTTACCTGCAAGGGGTTTTCTAGCGCCCGGCCCAGATGCGGCGAATAATCATCCCCATGACCTCCTGTGATGGACAGCATGGTCACAGAGATTTGGCTTCGCGGGCCGCGGATAAGTCCCTCGTCGATCGCGCGCTGTATGCCCCGGTCGGCGCCTCCTGCGTCGCGCACTGAGGTAATTCCGGCATCGAGGGTCGCGCTCGCATATTGGGCGGTCTTGAGCACGTGGTAGGTATAAGGAACAAAATAGGGGTCCTGGTCACCGAACGATTGAAAGGTCAAATGGACATGACAATCGATAAATCCCGGAAGAATGGTTCCGCCGTGAAGGTCGATGCGCTGACATTCTTTCCCCAAGGGGGGCAAGACGGCGGATTGGGGTCCCACGGCTCGAATCACATTATCTTCGATGTACAACGCGGCATCCGGGACGGGGGCGTGGCCGGTACCGTCAATTAGGGTGCCGTTGTACAGGTATGTTGCTGACATAGCTACCTCCTTATGAAAGATAGGAGGCATTTCCACGGCCCGCCCCGGAGATCCTGCCAAGGTGCGGCAGGAAATGTGGTATAGTCCAAAGAGATCATTTCGTGACGCGAAGAGGTTAATGATGATTGCCAAGTGGAGCCAGTTTGTTGTTCGCCACCGCTGGGTGGTAATTGTTTTGTGGGCGGTCTTGGTGCTGGCCACCGTTCCCCTTGCAACCCAAGTGACCAAACATCTCACCACCAACGGGTTTGACCGCAAGAACAGCCAGGTGGCTTGGGCTACCAACGCCGTAAATGAGATCCATCCGCTGCCGAGCGCCAAACCTTTATTGATTGAGGGAATGGGCCGAAAAACAGCCGAAGTGCTAGGGGCGCACTATGGGGCCTCGGCCGGCGACTTTCATGCGCTGACGCCTTCGGAGACGGTCTTTTTACCACCAGCCAGCATGACAGCCTCTCACGGCAAGCGGTTTGAAGTCCAGCTACGGAATCGGCACGCTACCGTCACCGAGGTTGGACAACTCGCCATTGGCAAGAAGGTCACCCATGATGTCTCGAAGACGCTCACGCAAAGCGGGTTGGTGGCTCTTCCCGTATTGGCGCTGTTGTTGATGGTCTTTGGTTCGGTGATGTCCATTGCGTTGCCGTTCATCATTGCCCTAGCGGGTTCTGAATTGGCGCTGGCGGCGATTGCCATCATCTCGCGCCATATGACCTTGTCGGTATTTCTGACCGACATTGTAAGCTTCTTGGCTCTCGGCGTGGGGATTGACTACGCTCTTTTCATCAGCACCCGCTTTCGGCAAAACGTCGACGCCGGCCAGAGCATTGAGGAGGCGGTCGCCGACAGCATGTCGCACGCCGGGCGCTCGGTGCTCTACTCGGGGATTGCGGTGGGGCTGGCCGTGGCGACGCTTCTCTTGGGTAACAACGCCTACTGGCGCGGCCTGGCGATGGGAGGAGCGGTCGCTCTATTCGCGGTGCTGCTGGCCACCCATAGTTTGCTTCCGGCTGTGATGGGGGTGTTGGGGCGGCATCTGAATTGGGGCCGGGTCCGGCGCCCCGATTTTGGCCTGTGGTCATGGCTCGCACGGGTCGTGGCGACGCGGCCTGTTTGGTCGATGCTGGTTGGGCTGGTCATATTGGTGCCGCTGGCCACCTTAGCGCCGTCCATCCGTATGAGTACGCCAGCAAATCTTGCCACCATGCTTCCGCCAACCAACCCGCTTAGACGGGCCGTCGCGGTGCAGCAGCGGGTTAATGGTCCTGGCAGCATTGCCCCCATCGCGGTGATGGTGAGGCTTAAGGATTCGAAGGATACGCCAGCCGCCTGGAGCGCCCTCGGCCGGTTGACCAACCATCTGAAGACCTTGCCTAATGTGCATTCGGTGTCCTCGGCCACCGGCCTCGGCCTTTCACCGGCCCAACTGGCTCTTATGGCGAGCGACCCAGCGCGGGCTCCAAAGCCCGTCTCGGAGGCCCTAACCAATTATCTCGCACCCCGCAACTCGCATTTATTTGCGGTCTATGTGACCGCCAAAACGGGGCCCAATGATGCGCGCACCAGTCAACTGGTCGGAGATATCGACCATCATCTCCCACACTGGCTTCCCAGTGGATCGCGCGCTTACGCGGGCGGGCTGGTGCCCGTGCTCCGGGACTTCAATGACTTGACCAGCCAACGGCTGCCATGGATTGTGGCGGCGGCGCTGGTGGTCGCGTTGGTGGTTTTGACGGCGGCCACCGGCTCCCTGTTGCAGGCCGTCTTAGGGGTGTTGTTTGACGGGTTGGTGGCCATGGCCACGGCAGGATTTTTGGTGCTCGTATCGCATCAACAATGGTTCGGGTTCCAAAATCAACCGTTAGACTCGTCTATTACTCCGTTAATCTTCGTCCTATTGTTTGGTTTGTCGATGGACTACGAGGTGATTCTGCTCCATCGCATTCAGGAGCGGGTACGCGCCGGGGTGGCAATGCAGGAGGGGGTCCGCCAGGGAGTTGCGACCACCGGGGCCATGATTACTGGAGCGGGCATGATTATGGTGGTGGTGTTCTTGGCGCTTCTCATTAGCCCCTTGCAAATTATGAAGACGCTCGGAATTGGGTTGTCGTTTGCCGTTTTGGCGGATACCTGGGTGGTGCGTTCCTTATTGGTGCCGAGTGCCACTGCTCTTTTCGGCAAATATGGATTCTGGCCGTGGCGTCCACGGCAATCGTCGGCGGACATGCTTTAGCAACAGGAGGGACCCGGTGAGCACAATGGCCTGGATTCAGCCTTTGCGGGACGACCGGGACGGGGCACGGCGCCAGCAAAAAATGGTGTTTCTGGATCTGGTCACGAAGCCCGGATGCCGGGGCTTTTCTCAACGGATGATGCGGCCGCCGAGGGTCTCTTTGGGGCGGGCGTGGCCGCGTCGCGAGCGCTTTCTTATCCACTGGGCGCAACTTAAACGGTTTCCCCAGAGTCATTGGACTAGCCGCCCCTCATTTTTATCTGAATGAACTTATCGCCTTGGCGCTAGGCCGGGCGGTGATGGTCGATGCAATGGGGCTTATGAGAGATTGAATCTCTGGGATATTGTCCATGGCAGAGGACCGCGCCTGCCCCAAGGGTCTGCGCGTTTGGCCACAAACAGCCTTCACCGTCTAAAAGGTTAACCCGATAGAGGAAAAATTTTACGGTTTGTGGCACAATGACAGCATTCATCTGCACCACCGTGACTGAAACCTTTTTGTGAAGGAGCGTCATGATGGAAGATAGGATTCCTGGGATGGGTGAGCGAGGCACGCTTCTAGACCGATATCGGACCGTCCGGACCACGACCGAGGCCTTGTGCGCACCACTAGCCAATGAGGATTATGGACTTCAGGCCATGCCGGACGCCAGTCCGCCAAAATGGCATTTAGCCCACACCACATGGTTCTTTGAGACATTCATCTTAGAACCGCTAGGCGTTCCCCTCTTCAACCCCCAATATCGTTACCTCTTCAACTCCTATTATGAAAGCGTGGGCCGCTTTTGGCCGCGTAGTCAACGCGGGCTGTTGTCACGACCTACCGTATCAGAAATCTATCAATACCGAGCGACCACCGATGAGCGCCTAAAAGAAACTCTACTCTCCATCAATGAAAAGCAGTTTGCGGATCTCTATCCGGTGATGGTATTGGGCCTAAATCACGAGCAGCAACATCAAGAGCTCTTAATGACGGACATCCTCTATAATTTCAGCATCAACCCGCTGCGTCCGCGGTATCGTGCGTTGCCGGAAGCCGTCGGTGGGCAAGCTCCTTCGTCCGCGTGGCTGTCGTTCCCCGGCGGATTAGTCTCGATCGGGTTTTCGGGGGATGGCTTCTGTTTCGATAATGAGAGGCCGCGCCACCAGGTGTGGCTCGAGCCTTTCGAAGTGCTCGATCGCCTGGTCACCAATGCGGAGTATTGGATGTTCATGGAGGATGGCGGGTATCGCCGCCCCGAACTGTGGCTGTCTGACGGATGGCGCCAGGTGCACGAATTCGGTTGGCAGGCGCCGTTGTACTGGTATCAGGAAGAGGGCGAGTGGTACCATTTCACACTGGGCGGGCCCCGCCCGGTGGACTGGGATGCGCCCGTCGCCCACGTGAGCTATTATGAGGCGGATGCCTACGCACGCTGGTCCAGCGCTCGTCTTCCCCGCGAGGCAGAGTGGGAAGCGGCAGCGGACACGGTGTCAGGAATTAGCGGAACCTTCTTGGAGAGTGGCCGATTGATGCCGCAGCCGGTCGAGTCGGGAGAAGACAGTGTAGGCCTCCACCAAATGTATGGTGAGGTGTGGCAATGGACGGAAAGCGCCTATGCTCCCTATCCCGGGTATCGGCCGCTAAGTGGCGCACTAGGGGAGTATAACGGCAAGTTCATGTCTAGTCAGCAGGTGCTTCGAGGCGGATCCTGCGTCACGCCCCATGAGCACATCCGTCCCACCTACCGCAACTTCTTCCCGCCGCAGGCGCGATGGCAATTTAGCGGCATCCGGTTGGCGAGGGATGCTCATGGCTAAGCCGGACATGTTGTCAGGCCAATGGCAAGCGGTTTATGAGGGACTTTGCGAACGCCCCCCACGACTCAATCCCAAATGGTTTTATGATGCCCGAGGTTCGGCCTTATTCGATGCCATCACCCGTCAACCCGAGTATTATCCGACCCGCGCCGAAGAGGAAATTCTTGCCTCGCAGGGAGACTCGATCGCGCGGTGGATCGGACCTGATGCGCAAGTGGCGGAGTTGGGGGCCGGAAACGGCGAGAAGGCCGTGATGCTGCTGCGGCATTTAGAGAGGCCCCGATCCTATGTGCCGACCGATATTTCTTCGGCAAGTTTGGAGGCCGCGGTTCATCGCATTCGCCAGGCTTATGCGGGGTTAACGGTCGAGGCGGTGGCGGCTGACTTCTTCGATGGACTGCCCTGGCCAGAGACCCTTTCTGAGGAAGGGCGCTGTTTGGTCTTTTTTGGATCGACCATCGGCAATATGGAACCCGCCGAGGCCGAGAACTGGCTCCGACGTCTTCGACGGTCCTTAAAACCGGGCGAGCATTTTCTTATCGGCGTCGACTTAAAAAAGGACCCGGCTATTCTTAATCGGGCCTATAACGACGCGGCTGGCATCACAGCGCGTTTTAACCTCAACGCCTTAGTGCATTTAAACCGCGTCTTGGGAGCCGGCTTTCACCCCGAGCGCTGGCATCACCAGGCCGGCTATAACGCCGAACGCGGTCGCGTGGAAATGTACTTGGTGGCGACGGAGCCCGAGCGAATTCGGGTTGGGGAACATGAGATTTCGTTTCGTCCGGGTGACCGTATTCACACCGAAAACTCGTACAAGTACACGATTGAGGAGTTTCATCAAATGAGTCGGAGGGCAGGATATCGGATTGACGCCGTCTGGACGGATCCTCGGAAGTGGTTTAGTCTTCACGGCATAAGCGTGGAGTGACGGTGGAGGCATCCTCTCACGTGAAGGGCTCCGGCATTGATGGGGCTTCTTAAGGCAATAACATGCAATGGCGTGTCAGCTTTTCGCAGAGGAGACAGGTTTCAAGGACAAGATGCTAGGACCAATATTACTATCGGGAGCGCCGTTTTAAATGCAACAAAGTCGGGAACGAGTCACATCGCGGCGGCGGCCGCGCCGATCGAAAGTGCCGGAGATCACCCTTTATTTTTGGATCGCAAAGCTGCTGACAACGGCAATGGGGGAGGCCACATCCGACTTTTTCGTCTACCACATGAACCCGTATTTGGCAGTAATTTCGGGCGGCGTTGTTTGGGCTCTAGCGATGTGCATTCAGTTTAAAGCGCGGCGCTACTATGCGCCTTTGTATTGGTTTGCGGTGACCATGGTGGCAATCTTTGGTACCATGGTGGCCGACGCAACCCACGTGGCATTGGGGGTGCCGTATTATGCGTCGAGCTCCGCCTTTGCTGTGATTTTGGCTGTGGTTCTCATGGCCTGGCACGCCTCCGAGCGCACGCTGTCCATCCATAGTATTTACACGCCCCGGCGCGAATTTTTCTATTGGGCCACGATCTTGTCCACCTTCGCCTTGGGAACGGCAACCGGCGATATGACGGCCACCACGCTTCGCCTCGGCTACCTGGCCTCAGGAATTCTCTTTACCGTACTCTTTTTCATCCCGGGCATTCTGAAGCGCTTCGGAGTCTTGAACGGCATTGCGGCGTTTTGGATCACCTACATCCTTACCCGACCGTTGGGCGCATCGTATGCCGACTACTTCGGCATGCCCAAGAGTTTTAGCGGACTGGGATATGGCAAGGGTCCGGTGGCGCTTGTGCTCACCGCCGCCATTATTCTCGTGGTGGGCTTTTTGACGATTACCCATCTTGACATCCAAGAGCGCAGCGCCGGTTGAGCGACACCCGATGTTCGCCGGAATATGTGAATACCGGGCGTTCATAACCCGCCTGGGTTGATCCCCACCGTCACTATGTCGGCGGCTTCCGTCATGGGCTTGGGTTGCTTCGTCCCTGAGTAGGCGATACGCCGCTGGACCGACGTCTGGCTGTCATGCGCATGGGATGCCCATAACCATGGCCTCGCCATTCGGCCGTCCCAGCGAAGCTCATGGACCTTACCGCGCCATGAGGCGTGATCGCCGCGTGTCGACCGACTGAGACCCCAACAGTTCAATGAACTCACCAAGGCCCGGCGTGCTGAATAACGTCGCTCTTATGGATGTTGACCCACCCCCCGGGGGGTGGGGTATGATTGTGTTAAAGGATATTTGTTCGGAGGGGGTGTATGCGTGATTCCCGAGTACAAGCAGGACGCCAGCCACCGATTGAGGGCCGCCATCGGACATTTGAAGGCCGTGTCCGCTATGGTGGACGATGAGCGTTATTGCGTCGACATTATGAAGCAGTTAGCGGCGGTACAGGCGAGTCTTGAGGGCGTACAGCAGGTTTTGTTAAAAAATCACCTGTCCACCTGCGTCACCGATGCGATCCTGGCGGGATCAGGGGAAAGCTTAATTACAGAATTGGTTTCCGCGCTTCGGTACAGCAAGGGCATCCCGTCGATGGAGCCGGCGGGCCGCGCCGGGACGACACCCCATCCTCATTGCGGGTCGGGCGAAACCGTTCCGGGAACGGTTGAAGGAGGGACAGCATGAGCGTACAACAGACGGACGACACCCGTCACACCGCCCACATTCAGGTCGGCATCAGCGGCATGACGTGCGCGAGTTGCGCCTTGCGCATCGAAAAGGGATTGAGTCGATACCCAGGTGTGGCTGATGCCCATGTCAATTTTGGAACCGAAAAAGCGACTGTGACGTTTGATCCGACGGCGGTCAACTTGGATGCCCTGGTTTCCAAAATCCAAGACATCGGGTATAAGGCTATCACCGATACCATGCGCCTCAAGCCCAGCGAACCGCTCGAACCAGCCAACGCCGCGGCTTTCACCGAACGCCTCAAGAGGCTCGACGGCGTGATTCAGGCACGGTTTGAAGCTTCGGCGGAGTCATGGGTGGTAACGTACCTGCCCGAGTCCATCCGCCCAGCGGACGTACGGCGGCAACTTAAAGACTGGGGTGTGCCCACGGAAGATTTAAGCGCCCAGCGCGATGCGGCCCAGGAAGCGCGTCAGCAGGAGATTCGCCGGTGGCTGACCCGCTTCATCGTCGGCGGGGTCTTTTCGTTGCCGTTGGCGATATGGCTGATTACCCGGATTGCGGGCGTCCCCAGATTGGGGAACCCCTGGCTCCAATTCGGGTTGGCCACGATGGTGCAGGCTTACGTCGGCGGGTTTTATTACCTCGACTCCTATCACAACTTGAAGAACAAAAACGCCAATATGTCTGTGCTGGTCGCCATGGGAACGACGGCGGCATACGGCCTGAGTGTTGGACTCTTGTTCTCGGGATCCCACCGGGCGCTCTACTTCGATGATGCTGCCATCGTGTTAACGCTGATCAGCCTCGGGAAGCTCATCGAGGCACGGGCCAAGGGAGCCACGTCGTCGGCGATGAAGCAACTGATGGGGTTGGCTCCTCGGGATGCGCACGTGATGATCGCCGGCGAGGAACAGTCGCTCTCCATTGACGATGTGGAGCCGGGTATGGAACTGGTGGTGCGGCCCGGTGAAAAGATACCGACCGACGGCATCATCGTATCGGGTCGCAGCCACGTCGATGAGTCCATGCTCACCGGTGAACCGATGCCGCAAGCAAAGGAAGCGGGCGATGCGGTAGTAGGCGCCACATTGAACCAAACGGGAACCCTTAGGGTGAAGGCGACCAAGGTGGGTCGTGATACGGCCTTGTCGCAGATTGTGGCGGCTGTGGAAGCGGCCCAGGCGCAAAAAGCCCCGATTGAAGGACTGGCCGACCGCATTTCCGGGATCTTTGTGCCGGTCGTCATTGCCGCTGCCATCGTGACCTTCGGGTTGTGGTGGCTGGTGACGGGACACGTGGTCTCCGCCCTGTTGCCGGCGGTCGCGGTCTTGGTGGTGGCTTGCCCGTGTGCGTTAGGCCTCGCCACCCCGACGGCGATCACCGCCGGGGTCGGAGTGGGGGCCAAACGCGGCCTGTTGATCCGCGGTGGGGAATATTTAGAAACCGCGCGGACCATTAATGCCGTGGTGCTAGACAAGACGGGAACCGTGACCCGGGGCAAGCCGGCCGTAACGGACGTGATAGGGGAAGCGTCAGAGCCCAGCGGCCAGGATTGGGTGCGTTGGGCAGCCGCGGTCGAAGCGGCTTCCGAACATCCGCTGGGCCGGGCGGTGGTCAATTACGCTCGGGAACAGGGCTTCAAGGTGCCTACCGCGGCAGAATTCAAGGCCGAGCCGGGGCAGGGTGTACGAGCCGAGGTCGAGGGGCATTCCGTTATGGTAGGCAGTCGTCGCGCAGCGGCGGACGCTCTGGTTTCCGTACATGACCTTGACGTGGTCATCGAACGGCTGGAACAGGAAGGCAAGACGCCTTTGTACGTCGTCGTCGATGATGCCTATGCGGGTCTCATCGCTGTCGCGGATACCATTAAGGACACGGCCAGTGAGGCGATCCAGGCTTTGCATGCAGACGGTGTCGCCGTGTACCTCTTAACCGGCGACACGCGACGAGTCGCGGAAGCTGTCGCCGCGGAGGTGGGCATCCCGGCCGATCACGTGAAGGCGGAAGTCTTGCCTACCCAAAAAGCGGAGGTCGTGCAAGCCCTGAAGGACCAAGGCCAGCATGTAGCGATGGTGGGCGATGGGATTAACGATGCGCCGGCGCTGGCGACCGCCGATCTCGGCATTGCTATCGGCACCGGAACTGATGTGGCGATCGCCGCCGCGGGCATCACGCTCATGAGTGGTGATTTGCGAGGCGTTCCCGCGAGCCTGCGGCTATCCCGGCAGACGATGCAAAAGATCCGGCAAAACCTCTTTTGGGCCTTCTTCTACAACGTGATCCTCATTCCCATCGCGGCCGTGGGATGGCTCGCCCCGGTGATTTCGGGTGGCGCCATGGCTGTGTCATCGATTTTAGTGACCAGCAATTCGGCGCTGCTTAAGCGCTACAATCCGTTCGCGGGCCTCACGGCCACCGAGGATCGCTGGGCCGCCGAGCTCGCGGCCGAAGAGGCCGCGATACCTCAGCCAGCGGGACCAGTTCAAACCGCCGTAGACCCCGTCTGCGGCATGACCGTGACCATTGGGGAAGAGGCGGGGCAGATGGAGTACCAGGGCATGACCTACTACTTCTGCGCCAAGAGTTGCCTGGCCGAGTTTCGCGAGGACCCCGACGGCTATCTTGCCGGGACGAAATCGGTGGCGATGGACGGCAACGCCGCGTCTATGACTGCGGTGGATCCCGTGTGCCAGATGACCGTCACGATTGGCGAGGAAGCGGGAAAGACCGAGTACGCGGGCCAAACGTACTATTTCTGCAATGCCGCGTGTCAGCGGGCCTTCGAAAAAGACCCAACGACCTACGCGAAGTCCGACGCCCTCATGGCGTCTGGGCATGATCACGGTCCCCAGTAATCCCGGCGCCCTGATGCCGGACGGATCGGGTCGCCTGTCGTGGACCTGACAACAGGGCTGCCGACTATCGTTTAGGAGGGTGAAACCAATGGACCACAAGTCGGATGCGCAACACGCAGGCGGTAAGGTTGTTGACCCTGTCTGCCATATGACCGTCGCTGTCAACGACACTACACCTCGTAGTACTCACGCCGGGAAGACGTACTACTTCTGCGCGCCGGGCTGCAAGACCCGCTTTGATCAAGACCCCGCAAAATACGCGGGTTAGCACCGATGGCGGCAGGGAGGGCCGAGAAACGCTCGGCCCTCTTGCCCTGCTCGTCCAAGCCATGCTCTAGGTTGCCGTTGTCCTTTACTCCACTCCGGACCCACCAATGCGTTTGCTGCGTTCCGGCGAGTGCCGATCGTGATTGTTTTCGCAACCCACGGTCCTGGTTCACCATCGGGGTCGTTGGCCGGTATTTTGGCGATGTGTGGCCACAGCGGTTTCCTGATTCCCTCCTAAAGCCGCACGCAGATTTGGCTCTGGAGCCCATGCTTGCGCGGCGCTTAGCCCCATTCGAGCGTGACGTTTGGGGCATGATGGAGTGATTGGAAATTATAGACGGGACAGAATAGGGGAAATCGTGATGTCAGCGCTCTGCGAAGTGAGGATGAAGGGAGCAAGTCCGCAATGACGAATTCAGCAAAGAACCTCCAAGATATCTCCTTGTCCGTTTTGGACCTCTCTCCGGTGATGGTTGGCGGGACGGTGGCGGATGCGTTGCATCGCAGTCTCGATTTGGCGCAGCATGTGGAACAATGGGATTTCAAACGGTACTGGCTTGCCGAGCACCATAACATGGCGGGGATCGCGAGCTCGGCAACGGCTGTGGTGATCGGATACATTGCCGGCGGAACCTCCACGATTCGTGTGGGATCGGGAGGAATTATGCTTCCTAATCATGCGCCCCTCGTGATCGCTGAGCAATTCGGGACCTTGGCGGCATTGTATCCGAATCGGATTGATTTGGGCATTGGGCGGGCGCCCGGGACCGACCCACTTACGGTACGCGCTTTACACCGCGACCCGCGTGCGCACGCCCGGGATTTTCCGGACTTGCTGGAGGAGTTGCGGGGTTACTTCAGTTCCCAGGCGTCGACTCGAGCCGTGCGGTCCATCCCCGCTGAAGGAATGAACGTACCGATTTGGCTATTGGGGTCCAGCGACTATAGTGCGCAATTGGCCGGATATCTCGGGCTGCCGTTCGCTCATGCGGGCCAGTTTGCCGCTGAGAATACCCAAATGGCGCTTGACGCCTATCGTAGCAGTTTTCGCCCCTCTGCGGTGTTGCAGGAGCCCTATGTGATGCTTGGGGTCTCGGTGGTCGCCGCTGACACGACGGAAAAGGCGCGTTACCTGTCTACGACGCAACAACAGAAGTTGCTGCAACTGATTCGGGGCCGCCTCAAAACGGCTCAGATGGCTCCGCCGGTGGCGAACATGGAGCCGCTTTGGGATGATCAGGAGAAAGCCATGGTCGAGGGGAGACTTAGGGCGTCCATCATTGGGGATGCGCCAACAGTCCGCGCTGGGCTACAGTCGCTGTTGGATGCGACCCAAGCGGACGAACTCATTATTACCTCAGAAATATATCACCATGCCGACCGCCTGCGCTCGTACGAGATTGTTGGGTCGGTGTGGAAGTCATAATGGGGATGAACGAAAGAATTTGATTTGGATTGACGAAGGAGGAAGCCCGGATGGCATTGCAAGGTAAGCGTGTAGTATTGGTGGGTGGAACATCGGGTATTGGTTTGGCGACGGCGCAGGCGTTTCTGGATGCCTCGGCCCAGGTTGTGATTGCGAGCCGTTCTGGTGAAAAGCTTGCAGAGGCCCAAAGGATATTGTCCGGGGAGGTTACAGCGGCCACACTGGATTTTCGGCACGAAGAACCGCTGGCCGCCTTTTTTCAGCGAGTGGGTCCCTTCGACCACCTGGTGGTTACGGCCGGCGATGGAGTCATGGGCAGTATCTCGGATGTTCCCGTCGAACAAGCTAAGGCTGCTTTTGACAGTAAGTTCTGGGGGCAGTACTTGACCGTGCGGGCGGCCGTCCCCCATCTTCGTGGCGGGTCCTCGATTACGCTGACCACCGGCGTGTACGGCATTCGGCCGCCGCGGGGCGCTTCCACGTTAGCTGCCATTAACTCCGCCGTTGAGGGGTTAGTTCGGGGATTGGCTGTAGAGCTGGCGCCTATCCGAGTTAATGCGGTGTCGCCGGGTATTGTCGACACCCCGATCTATGGAGGAATGCCTGCAGAACAACGGGAGGGGATGTTCCGAAATCTCGCTGATCAATTGCCGGTTGGTCACGTGGCGACGCCGCACGAGATTGCTCAAGCGTATGTCTACTTGGCGGAGAATGCGTTTACGACTGGGTCGGTCGTGCTCATTGACGGCGGTGCTCACCTGGTGTAACCTCTCACGCGATGGAGGGTCGACTCTTCGTTCTATCCAGGGGATGCGCGGCTATACGAGTGACGTCTGGCGCATTATGACAGCTCACCCGCGGATGCTGGAGAGTCTCAAGAGAAAACCCGCTCCGGGAAAAGGCCGGAGCGGGTTCCTGCTCTGCTCTGTTATTTGGAGAGAGCCTTCAAGACCTCGTCGGTCGACCGAACCCGACCGATTCGGGCCAACACATGATTGATAGCAAAGGCGTGAGCTTCCTCGGAAAGGTCGGAGCACGCGTCTTCAACAAAAATTTGCTGATATCCACGCTCATAGGCGTCTCGTGCGGTGCTTTCCACACCAATGTTGGTGGCGATTCCCGTCAGGATGATGGTATCGATCCCGCGACGGCGCAACTGTAAGTCCAGGTCGGTTCCGTAAAAGGCACCCCACTGGCGCTTGCGCACGACGTGATCGCCGTCTTTTGGCGTCATTTCAGGAACAAATTGGTCCCAGTCAGCAGGTGGGTTGCCCGATCGTAGCGGTGCGTTGTCGGTAATCGGATGGAGCGCATCCTTACCGTCGGGGGAAGGTCCAACGTGAACAAGCACCACAAATCCCCCCACTTCGCGAAGATGGTCCGCAATTTGAGCGGTGCGCCGAATTACGTCAGCGGCAGAATGAGGGGCGGTCGGCATCCCGGCGATGCCTTTTTGCAGGTCGATGACGACCAGCGCCGTTTTCTGAGGGTTAAGTTCCAAGCTGTTTGCCACGTGGCGTACTCTCCCTTGAAAAAAGATTTGTTGTACCGTATTTAGGGCCTGAACTGACGCAACTACAACACATGTAGCGGTGGTCA
>NZ_JABBVZ010000240.1 GCF_012933365.1 Sulfobacillus harzensis
TGGTCGGCTTCCACCCGGTATCGGTAACCGAGCGCCTGCTTGTGTGCCACGAACTCGTCGATGAGCCGACCGAGCTCGCCGGGCAACGACGAACGGGATGTCGTCATCAGAACACCTCCTGACCCACGTTCCAGTCGAACATGGGAACCGGCAATGCACAGCGGCGAAGCTGCTCAATCCCGGAGGGGGGCCCTCCGGCGCAACTGCAAGGGCGGAAGCCATCGCCGTGACTGCCACGTCCATCTAAGCCATCCATGGCTATGCTCGCGGTGCCCCTCAATGCTGTCAATCATTCCGTTATTAAGGAGTGGACCCCAGCTAGCGGCGGCGCGGCAATTCCCAATGCCGGGCGTTAAGCGGATGTGCTTGATGCGCGGGCCATGACGTCAAGCTATATACGATGGACCAGCCAGACGGTGGTTTTCAGAACCTCTAAAAGAGCAATCCATGGGGTTGTCCGGGAGGGGACTGGACAAAACCGAAGGCGTACCTCGTTGCCTCGCAGGACCCGGGCGAACATGGCGTGAGCACGGGGTGCATGCCAAGACGATGTCACGACTGCGACCGTGTCAGCAGCCATGGTTCTCAACAGTACGCCCACGTGGCGTGCGTTGTCCCACGTGCTGTACGATTGGGCCTCGCGCATCTGGCGAGAGTCCGGAACGCCGTGCGCCGTTAACCATCGCGTCATCGTGCTGGTTTCCTGAGGCGTCCCGCTAATAAGCACCAGAGCCTTTAGGTTATCGTGGAAGAGATGGGCCCCGAAGTCGGTTCGCGCCCTAAGGTCCGCCCCTCCCAAGATGACAATCATGTCCACCGTGTGTCCTACCCTATCTGCTTAATCTTACGTCGGGTCGCAAATGCACGGCACCAGCGCCATGCTCGCAATGTGAACGATTCGGCTCCCCTGCGCTCCCCTGCCGATGGTTAGTCGAGGTATAGGGACCAATATGAGCGGGGCTATCGTCGTGGATTCGGCAAGGTGGCCGGTCCACGAGTGACCGAGTCGACACTCTGGATTGGTGCCCCGCTGTAGCCGAGACTGCATCCATTGTACCCGCTAGGGTGGGCTTTAGGTATCCATCCAGAGTTACCCGGTCGGCCTCGATGAGGTCTTCGGGGTCTTCTAGACGACCCGTGTCCGTCCATCAATTATTTGTCACGTAGTCCGGCTCGGCGAACAGACCTCATCGACGAGCCATTGCAATTACAAATTTCTCCGGCGAGCTTGTGCCGCATTTCAAAGCGTTCATTGGAACTCCCATGCGTATTGTTGCATACGGTGGTTCCGGTCCCTCTTGATTCAAGGCAAAGGCGCTGGCTAGTCCCAAGGCCATGGCCAGAGACACCGGGAATTTGACTTCGCGCACGAATTCGCGCACCGTCGCTTCGTTAATCAGTAGGCCCCCGAGCGTGCCTCCGACAAACACCACGAGCTGGCGTGCCGCATGTGGTCCACGTCGTCGAAACGCCCATACCCGGCTCAGCGGAAAGTTCACGGCGGTGCCTGCAACAAACCCGAACGCATGGGCGACGAGATACGGCACATGGGCTTCACGATAGAGAACCACACTCGCCATCCAGGCCACGATCGCAGCCCGCCCACCAGGGCATCGGTTCCGCCCCCATTTGCATGACACTAGCAGCTTGTGTGCGTAGTCGGTCCGCGATGCCGTCGCTCCGCATGTAGAGTAGCCCGTTAACTCGACCCTCA
>NZ_JABBVZ010000241.1 GCF_012933365.1 Sulfobacillus harzensis
GGTGGATTTGAGCGAGGATGACGACGATCCAGCCGACACGGACCTTATCGATCGGCGGGCCCTGTTTGACTAAGGAGACGCCCATGCCCCGGAATCGGGGCACCCACGGTAATGAAAAATGGGGGCGACCGCGCTATGCTGAAGACGACCTCCGACCGAGATCGTATTTTCTCTGATGCTGCGAGCTCGCAAAGGAGACGGGTTCCGGCCTCGTCGAGCACCCCCGATTGTTGCCACTCCGCCGGCTCACGCCGGCGATCGGTGAGCACGCACAGGAGAGTTCTCTGTCGCTCCGAGGCTGTCGGAGGATCTTCCCCCGATGAGGTGAGACACATGGATTTAGATGTCGTAGTGACGCATGGGGCGGGTCTCGACGTGCATAAGAAGGTCATTGTCGCGACCGTCCTGACGCCCGCGGTGACCGAGACCCGGTCGTTTGGCACGCTCACGCCCGAACTGCTGGCGTTGGCGGATTGGCTGCAGGCCTGTGGCGTCACGCACGTGGCGATGGAAGCGACCGGGGTGTACTGGAAGCCGGTCGTGAACCTGTTGGAAGCCTATCCCTTTCAGGCCGTCATGGTCGTGAATCCGCAGCACATTAAGGGGATGCCCGGCCGCAAGACCGACGTGCAAGATTCGCAGTGGATCGCCGGGTTGCTCCGGATCGGCGCGTTGAAGGGCAGTTACATCCCACCGCGGCCGCAGCGCGAGCTGCGGGAGATCGTGCGCTACCGGACCAGTCTCCAGCAAGCCCGGGCGACGGAGAGCAACCGCATTCAGAAGGTCCTGGAAGGGGCGAATGTCAAACTGGGCAGCGTCATCAGTGACGTGCTGGGCGTCACGGGCCAGCGGATTCTGGCCGCCCTGGCGGACGGCGTCACCGATCCCGCGGCGTTAGCCGACTTGGCGGATCCCCGCATCCGCGCCTCCCGTGAGACCCTCATCACGGCCCTGACCGGCTTGGTGAACGCCCATCAACGCCTGATGCTCCGGGTTCAGCTGCAGCATGTGGCCTTTTTAGATCGCCAGATTGTGGCCCTGTCGGAGGAAATCGCCACCCGGCTCGCAAATTTTGACGACGCCCTCACCCGGTTGCAAACCATTCCCGGGGTCGAGCGTCGCACTGCCGAGATCATTATTGCCGAAGTCGGGCCGGACATGCAACGGTTTCCCTCTGCGGGGCACCTGGTCTCCTGGGCGGGCTTCAGCCCGGGGCAAGACGAAAGTGCCGGGAAAGTCCGGGCCACGCGGACGCGCAAGGGCAGCAAAGCGTTGCGCGCCGCCTTGACCCAAAGCGCGGGCATGCCGCCGGCAAAACGCGGACCTATCTAGGCGCGGTGTATCATCGACTGGCGGGTCGCCGGGGCAAGAAACGCGCCGCCGTGGCGACGGGGCGCCACATTCTGATCGCCGCGTATGCGATCTTGAACACCCCGGGGACCGTCTATCAGGACTTGGGCGCCAACTACTTTGACGAGCGGGATCGGCACGCCGTGGTGCGCCGGGAAATTCGGCGGCTCGAAGCCTTGGGCTATCGAGTGTCGGTGGAACCCGCCACCCCCGAGGCCAGTTAACACTACCGGCGGTGCCCATCACCGGAATATTTTTCACAGGAGGGGCCATGGTTCAACGGGTGACGGGTGGGGATGATGACCTAGTCGCACGGGCGCGGCGGGTCTTTGGCCCTG
>NZ_JABBVZ010000242.1 GCF_012933365.1 Sulfobacillus harzensis
CGAGAAGCGTCCTGTAGAGATGTGATTTCGGCGTACTGTGACAGTTGAGGAAAAAAATCCCCCTTTGGTACTGTTGATGGTGCAGACCCAACACCAGATCAAGGAGGACTTATAGATGCATTCTACATCGACGATTGATCAACGCAAAGCCGCGGTACAAGGCGCGGTGATTGGAGGGGTGGACGTGGCCCAAGGCTGGCATTACATCCAGTGGCTGCTGCCCAACGGGTTGTCAGCGGGCAAGCCCGTGCGGTTTGCCAATACCCGCAGCGGCTTCGAGTCCATGTGGACCCGCCGCCCGACCGGGCGGCGCCTCGTCGTGGGACTCGAGTCAACCGGCCCCTACTGGATGCCCCTGGCGCACTGGCTGCGCCAACAACCCGGCGTGACCGTCGTCTTGGTCAATCCGTTGCACACGCATAAGCTCAAAGAAGTCGACGACCACACGCCCTCCAAAAACGACGCCAAGGATGCCGGGATTATTGCCCGGGCGGTCGCCGAGGGGCGGTACATGCACTGGACACCGCGTGAGGGAGTCTGGAGCGAGCTGGCCACCTTGGCGGTGACGCGGCGCCAGCAAAAGGCGGACGTCATTCGCTGGCAAAATCGCATTCAGGGATGGATTGATGTCTATGCCCCGGAATTTCGGCGGGTCTTCAAAGCCTGGGATGGCCTAGCGGCCTTGTGGGTGCTGGACACCGTGCCCTTTCCGGCTGACGTGTTGGCGCATCCCGTCGAGGACTTGGTCAGGGGCTTGCTGGAGGCGTCCCATCATCGGGTCGGCCCCAAACGTGCGGCGGCCTTGATGGCCGCCTATCGCGACTCCATTGGGGTGCCCGGGCACCCAAGTGCGCGCGCCCAGTTAGCCGCGTACTTGGGGCATTGGCGCGCGGCGTGCGCCGCACTCGCGGCCACAGAAGCAGCGCAGCAGGAATTGGTGGCCTCGGTGCCGGGGGCGGACGCCCTGCGCATGATTCCGGGTTTTGGCCCCGTGGTCACGGCAACGCTGTTGGGTGAGTTGGGGAACCTCGCGGATTACTCTCATCCTCAGCAGGCCGTACGCATGGCCGGTCTGAACGTGGTGTCTGACAACTCCGGCAAGCATCAGGGTAAATCCCACGTGGCGAAACGCGGGCGGCCCCAAGTCCGGCAGGTGCTATACCAAGCGGCGTTGGTGGCCATTGCCCATGAGGGCCCCGCGCGTGCGCGCTATCAGGAACTCCGGCAACGGCTGGCGCCGAAGGCCGCGTTGATGGCGCTGGCCTGCAAACTCTTGCGGATCGCGTGGGCGTGTTTACGGCATCAAGCCCATTATGATGCCGACCGGGCCTTTTCACGGTCGACCGCCGCAGCCGCGGCGTAAGACTGTCTTGTTGAAATCCCGGGATGTCTGGGACGAGGGAGAGGATCCCCACCATTCGGGCATGTGTAGGCTCTTTCGTAGTGAGCCACACGGGACCCTGCGCACAAGTATCCGCTCCCCTCGTCTGCACCAGCGAACGGCATCATCCTGAACACAGGACGATTCGGGCATAGACCCTGCAACCCTTTTGGTAGGCTTCGCGAGGTCGTTCATCACGTGTAGACGGTCGCAGAGGTCCCGGAATTGAATCAAAAATCTACGAGAGCAAGAGGATTCAACCAAAAAACTAAGGTAGGTGGGGACAGTTTGACGCTTAC
>NZ_JABBVZ010000243.1 GCF_012933365.1 Sulfobacillus harzensis
TTCTACGGGGAGGAGGGCGCTCAAGGGGCACTCGCTACCACAGCTAAGCCCCGAGGCCCCTCTTTACCTACCAGTTAGTGGCCGCAGGACCGGAGCAGAGGTTGTCCCAGACGATGGTCAGGACGCGTACGGAGCGCGATCGGCTAAGGACCTGC
Source organism: Sulfobacillus harzensis (assembly GCF_012933365.1). Lineage (GTDB taxonomy): Bacteria > Bacillota > Sulfobacillia > Sulfobacillales > Sulfobacillaceae > Sulfobacillus_B > Sulfobacillus_B harzensis. The sequence continues at coordinate 156 of NZ_JABBVZ010000243.1, forward strand.
TTCGTTCCCTTCGATCCGTCTGGCGTCATTAAAAGTGTGCGAGCCCCATTTTTCTCGCCTCAATACACAATTGGGCGACTAAGAGCCTTAAGGTCAAGCCGTTGAGGGCGGCGTTATGATAAGCCGACAAATCTTCTCCACAGTCAAAATTCCCGAAAAATTAGTGGTTGGATAGAATGTTTTGTTATATCATTTACATATACCCACCAGGGTATAAATAAATCTTAAGCGGAGTGATGATATGCCAACCCCCTATATCGCCCTGAACAAGGCCCGCGTGTATAATGCGGAGTCCAGTTACGAAAAGTTCACAACCGTTGGTCCCAAGGTGTGCATGGTAACCGCCAACCATGAAGGATTTGTCGGATTTCAAAACCATGTGCAAATTGGCGTGTTCCCCATGGGTGGCCGGTACGGCGGCGCGAAGATGGACATGCACGAGACGCTCAATCCCATCGGACTGGCGCAATACACGATGTGGAAACATTGGGAAGACCACGATGCGATGCACTATGACAACTTTGACGCCATCTTTCGGCTATGCAGCCAATGTTTAGACATGGTCGTTGAAGGACCTTGGGAGCCGATTTACGAAATCGTGGCGCATGACCTTCCCGAGAATGTGGCCATGACCGATGTGCCGGCGTCGTTAGGGGCCGCCTGGGCAACGGGACAACCGATGCCCGCCGTTTCCCTGCCATACGGCCAACGGATTATTGCGGCATCCGAACATACCACCGTGCCCGGACGTGAGCAAGAATTCGAGCAGGCGATTGTCGATGTGATGACGGCTTTCAAGCGGGTTCCCGGTTTTCTCGGCTACATGGTGCTTAAGCAAATCGGGGCGTCGGCAATCGGCTCACTGCAATTGGTTCCAGATGGTATTCATCAAGCCTTGCAGACTCGAGGGGACTACCCGCCGCGAATTAAAGACGGAAACTTCCAGACTCCACAAGCCCACCAAACCCCGCAAGAATATCTCGTGCATATGGAATGGGCTGATATGAATTCAGCCATGATGGGCATTTCGCGCGTGGTAATCAACCATCAGATGCGGCGGATCCATGACCGGGTTTTGGCCACCCTATTGAAAGGTCCCTATGTCACTCTATGGAATCCGTTGATGGAGGACACCTCCTGGCGCGAGTACCTGCATTCATAACCCGGACATGCGGAGAACGAGTACCACCATGGGTATTTCGATTTGAGGAGGGGGAAGGTGGACGACACACTCAATCTGATGCTGGTTTCAGGCGATCCACCTGGCAGCCATGGCGACGCTGGTGTCGAGCAGCCTGGGATAGCCGGTGAATGTCTTCGTGTCAAACTCTCGAGGCTACTGAATAAGGAGGAGGAACGCCGATGACGCGCGTAGTGTTGTTAGGGGGCGGCGTAGGGGGCAGCATGGTGTCCAACCAGCTGGCCCGCGAACTGAAGTCGGAGATTGTGCGGGGCGAGGTTGAGATTACCGTCATCAACGCCAGTGAGGTCCATGTG
>NZ_JABBVZ010000244.1 GCF_012933365.1 Sulfobacillus harzensis
GACCCTTCACACACTCATCGTACGGGAGGCGCTTTCATGCACACAAACTCCAAGAACTACTCCCTACAGGAATGATCCCTCCCGGGTTTGGTTGAATAAGGGTGTCGAATCCAATCATCCAACCACAGGAGGGAACCACCGTTGAGTTCTATATATAGTTCCGCCTGGATTGGGCGACCCCACGGAATATGCGTTATTGGCCCGCCCTGTTGTGGAGACCCCCATGCCGAATGGTGGGTCGTGTGATTCGGTTGGGCAGGGCGATTCGCCGGGGGCTATGGTGATGCTTTGGCGTCGGCGGGTGACGAGACTGGTCTCAGAGGCGTAGATCCCGATCGTCTGCCGCCCGAGCCACGCGCGCCTTGGCGACGGATAGATTGAACTCCGGTTGATACCGGCCTTTCGCCCATTGGCGCATTGCGCTGTGCTCGGGATGTCGGGGGTCGGCCCACGCGGCGAGAAATTCTGCGTAGCCCGGTGGCCCGCCGACGTCTTCAGGCGGGCAAGCCCCGGTGCCGGCGAGCAACTGGGGACGTTCGACGTGCTCGACGGATCCCACGACTTCAATGGTGTGCCACCAATCGTCCCCAAAATCATAAAGATACGTGAATCGGTCGCCGGGTTTCAGCCGCACCTCCGATAACGCGTGCTGTGAGGCATCCCATTCGTCGGGGGCGGGACCGGGTTCGCCGTCCGGGATACTGACGGTCCGGTTGCCAATGCGGAACTCAAAGAGATGGGTGTCGGTCCATCCCATGGCGGCTTGGATGACATGGTGCAAGCCCAAAAACGTCAGAGAGGCTGGGACGAGAACCCGACGGGTAATCGGCGGATGTATGTGCTCCAATGTAGTGACGAGGTCCCATCCTGGCGTGTGTACGGCCATGTCGATCCCTCCGGATTATAATTTAGCGGCATTATTATCGCACAGCGGCCTGACGTCGCCAAATGGGAGCGAGGTATTACGTTCCGGCGAGTCGTAGAGTGTCGCCCGACCGCCCGAGCCGGCCGGCGGATCATGTGGGCACGGTATGCGCTCCACGGAAGATCAAGCGCCCGGCGGAGCCGCGCAGGGTCCGAGAATACCGGGATCGTGAGAAACTCGCGCCTGGCCAGCCGTGACTGCGATGGGGGTCATTATGGCACCATCCCTCACGGACATCGCCCAGGTTCCGAACCTATGGCTCCTCGGGGGCGTCAGTCCTGATCGTGGGTTTGATGCCAGGCCATCAGGTCCGCCCACGTCATAGCAGGGGTCCCGGGCAGGGCGTCCGCAGGGTTCTCATGGGTCTCGGGGGCTATTAACGCTTCGACAGGAATGTCGAAGACCAAGGCCAGGACGTCTACCCGATCCCGGGCGACGGACGAAATCAGTCCTGTACTTCTACAGGTGCCGACTCCCGCGTCGACCGCCGCCGCACTAGCCAGGGGGCCCCAAGGCTGGTGAAGATGGTCACGCCCAGTGCAGCCGGGTCGATCCAATGCACGACGAGGTCCGTGGCCGCCACCGGGGACGGCAGGCTCCAGGTGATTCCGGCTAACAGGCCGATGAGGCCCCACACGAGGAGCACCCGGCCCCGCGGCGAGAGAGATAACCCGTCTTGAAGATTGATCGTGAGGACAAACACGTGGAGGGTCAAGTACA
>NZ_JABBVZ010000245.1 GCF_012933365.1 Sulfobacillus harzensis
ATTGAGAAATGTTGTATCATCCCACTGTTCCATGTTATGATAATCACCGTACACTTGTTAGAAAATTCCTCATCTTAGCAAGATGGGGAACTAAGGAGAATCGGCGTGCCGATAGCAGGTGTTTTAGAACGGATTGAATCGAATCTGGACTTGTTAACAGGATCGGAAGCCAAAATTGCGCAATGGATTTTGGAAAATCCCGAAACTGTTCTCCGTTTAACCGTTCGCGACTTGGCCCGGGAATCCAACTCCAGCCAAGCTGCCGTGATTCGTCTGTTGAGAACCCTCAAAATCGACGGCTACAGCACACTCAAGGTGTTATTGACCGCCGATCTGGTGCGTCAGGAACAACGTTCCTCGCCGGAATACACCGAAATTAATCCCGGTGCCTCATTCGACAGCCAGTTGCAGTCCTTTGCGCATGCCGCCGAGGACTCCATCTATCAAACAATCAACAACTTAAATGAGGCCGATTTGGCGCGTGTCAGCGAACGGCTGCGCAGCGCGCACCACGTGTTCCTGTTCGGCATGGCGGCCTCACATATCGCGGCTGAAGATCTGGCACAGAAACTTACCCGGCTTGGCTTCCCGGTGACCTGCTGGCGGGATATCCACTTAGCGGTGATGGCTTCGGCTCTTCTGGGGTCGGAGGACGTCGCCGTTTTAGTGTCTTTCTCGGGGGCAACCCGAGAAGTGCTGGAGCTGGCAACTGAGCTTCGCGAACGCGAAGCCTTCATAGTCGCGATTACACAATATCGGCCCAAAAACCGTCTCGCGGAGCTGGCCGATGTTGTGTTCCATGTCTCCGCGCAAGAACCGACACCCCGCATTGGCGCCACGACGTCTGTTTTGGCCTCGCTCCTGATCGGCGATGCCTTGATGTTGTGGTTGGCCAATCAGGATGCCACCCGGACCTTAAGACATCTTAAGGCGACCGAGGAGGCCATCCGGCAGCATCGTGTGTAAGCCGGGTGATTGGAGACAGCAAGAGGAACGGAGGCTCACGATGGAGCAGGAGTGGATTGCCTTGAATACGGAGTCGTGGGACCAAGCGATTCCCGATTTGGGGACACTCAGCAATTTAGAGCTTGTCCAAGTCATGAACCGCGCTGACAAAACCGTGGCTGAAAAGGTAGAGTAGGTCTTGCCGGATGTGGCACGGGCGATTGACGTGATTGTCACCCACTTTCGCCTCGGCGGCCGATTATTTTACGTGGGCGCTGGGACGAGTGGACGACTTGGCGTGTTGGATGCGGCGGAATGCCCGCCGACCTTCAACACCTCCCCGGATATGGTTCAGGCCCTAATGGCGGGGGGGGCGCGACGCCATTTTTGAAGCGCAGGAAGGCACCGAAGATGATCAGGCGCAGGGAGGCGTCGACTTGCACGAAGCGGGAGCACGTGCGGGCGATGTCGTCGTCGGCCTCACCGCGTCAGGCAACACCCCCTACGTAAGGGGCGCGTTGACGTGGGCTCGGTCGTGCGGACTCGCCACCATTTCCGTGAGCTGCAACCCCCAGCCGGCCGCCGCTGCTTTGTCAGATGTGGCCATCGCCGTGGATACAGGCCCGGAAGTGGTGATGGGCTCCACCCGCTTAAAGGCCGGGACCGCCGAAAAAATGGTGCTCAACATGCT
>NZ_JABBVZ010000246.1 GCF_012933365.1 Sulfobacillus harzensis
AGATTCTGCTGAAAAAGTCTCTTGTTGCCGATCCGTGAAAACCGCATAAAAGCAGGGATTCCCGGCCCTATTGTCGAATTTATCCAGTGACGAAACCATCCAAATTCGAAGGGGGGAATCCCGATAAGCAGGTATTCGCGCTAGCCGCTTTCAATTCCTGCTTCGGGGAACCGATGCAACACGTTGATCACGAGCAATTAGACTTTCTGACGGCGGCGATGCCGCCGGAGGTGTGGACAATGCCCGTCGAATTGGCGGCCATTGATCATCTATTGGCGGATCCGGCAATTTTGGCACCTCTACTAGCCAATCTCGACCCCGTGCGGGGTCGACCATGCGTCCCAGCTGCGCAAGTGTTGCGGCTGTTGTATTTGAAAGAGCGGTATCAGCTATCGGACCGGGATCTGATCCAGGAAGTATCCGATAGCTTTCACTGGCGGCAGTTTTGTCACTTCGGGGTGGCGGACGCCTTGCCGCATCCGTCGACGTTAACGTATTGGCGCCGACGCCTGGGACCGGAGGGTATTCTGGCTATCAATCGGGCCGTGACGGCCCGACTCCAGGCGGACAAGGTGATCCGGGGCCGCCGATTTCGGATCGACTCCACCGTCACTGAAGCCAACATTCATCATCCCACGGATTCGGGTCTCCTGGGCGATGCGATCCGCCGGGTGACCCGGCGAGCACGCCGACTGCACACCATCATAAAGGAGGCACCGGTTCCAGTCCGGGACCGTGCGCGCAGTGTGAAACGGCGGATCCTCGAAATTGGAAAGGTGTTGAAGCGCCGCACTGGCGAAGCCGTCGCCGAGGTACGCCGAATTACGGAAGAGTTGGCGCGGATCGGCGTGGCGCAAGGGCGTGCTGTGGGCCGGTTGATCGACGGGGCGAAGGAGCAGATTGCGGTGTTGGACCAAGCCGCCGCCCACCGGGTCGCCCAAGTCGAGGAGGCTTTGCAGGACCTTCAGACGGTCATCCGCCAGAGTCGCGCGGCCACCGCCGGAGAACGGATCCCCGATCGGATGGTGAGCGTGGCGGATCCCGATGCGCGGCCAATTAAGAAGGGCAAACTGGGGACACCCGTGCAATTTGGCTACAAAGTCCAGATTATGGAGGCGGAAAATGGGTTTGTGACCGACTACTCGGTCAGCACCGGGAACCCACCGGATGCGGACGCGCTCGGTCCCGCCTTGGATCGCCATCGCGCCCAGTTTGGGCGCGATCCCGACATCGTGGCCACCGATCGCGGCTATGACAGTGCCCGCAACCAACAAGATTGCCAGGACCGAGATATTGGTACCATCGCGATTCCCAAGCGGGGCAAGAAATCAGGGGCCCGCATCGCCGCGGAACGAAAACCCGCTTTTCGCCGGGCTCAGCGTTGGCGTGCGGGTGGTGAAGGAACGATTAGTCGGTTAAAACGGAAATATGGGCTCCGGCGAAGTCGATATCGGGGCTATGATGCCGTGGCGACGGGCATCGGGCTGGGCATCTTCGCCCATAATGTCCGCCGCTGGGCCCAGCGGCAGGCTAGCTAGCGCCCCTAGTCCGGCAAAGGCCCCCCATCCCCATTGCCCAAATGGTGTTCCCGTCTGGGTCATCGACACGGACCGACTTTTTCAGCAGAATCT
>NZ_JABBVZ010000247.1 GCF_012933365.1 Sulfobacillus harzensis
GTGCTGAAAAAGTCTGTCCGTGCGTATGACCACGATTGGAACACGGACTGGGCAATGGGTTGGGGATCCTTGAGCGGACGTCGGGGGACCTTAGCCGATCTGCCGCTGGGCCCAGCGGCGGACATTATGGGTGAAGATGCTGAGGCCGATCCCCGTTGCCACCACCTCATAGCCTCGGTAGCGACTGCGTCGGAGCCCATACTTCCGATTTAACCGACTAATGGTGCCCTCCCCTCCGGCCCGCCAACGCTGGGCTCGGCGGAACGCAGCACCGCGTTCCTGCGCGATGCGGGCGGTCGATTTCTTGCCGCGTTTCGGGATGGCGACGGTCCTGATGCTCCGGCTCTGGCAGTCCCGCTGATTGCCGGCGCTGTCGTAGCCCCGGTCGGTGGCCACGATGTCCGGATCGCGCCCGAACTGGGCGCGATGGCGATCCAAGGCGGGGCCGAGTGCCTCGGCGTCCGGTGGGTTCCCGGTGCTAACCGAGTAATCGGTGACGAACCCATTTTCCGCTTCCACGATCTGCACTTTGTAGCCAAATTGCACGGGATGCCCCAGTTTGCCCTTTTTAATGGGCCGCGCCTCGGGATCTGCCACGCTCACCATCCGATCGGGGATTCGCTCTCCGGCGGTGGCCGACCGACTCTGGCGGATGACCGTCTGGAGATCCTGCAAAGCCTGTTTGACTTGGGCTACCCGGCGCGCCGCTGCCTGGTTAAGCACGGGAAGCTGCTCCTTCGCCGCGTCAATCAGCCGTGCGACCGCACGCCCTTGTGCCTCCCCAATCCGCGCCAGTTCTTCCGTAATCCGGCGCACCTCCGTCACCGCCTCACCAGTCCGGCGTCTCAAGACTTTCCCGATGTTGAGGAGGCGGCGCTTAACGCTGCGGGCGCGGTCCCGAATAGGAACCGACACCTCATCCACCAGGGCTGCCACGTGTCGCGCCCTACGGGCTACGTGACGAATGCCATCCGCAATGAGACCCGAATCCGTCGGATAATGGATATCGGCTTCAACGACGGTGGAATCCATCCGAAACCGGCGCCCGCGGACGATCTTCTCCGTGTGGAGCCGGGCCGTGACGGCCCGGTTGACGGCCGCGATGCCGGTCGGTCCCAGCCGGCGCCGCCAGTACGTCAGCGTGGTCGGGTGTGGCAGGGGGTCCGCGATCCCGAAGTGGCAGAACTTCCGCCAGTGAAAGCTATCCGCCACTTCTTGGATCAGCACCCGGTCCGCCAATTGATATCGGTCCTTGAGGTACAAGAGACGCAAGATCTGGGCTGCTGGGACCGAGGGCCGACCCCGTTCGGGGTCAAGTTGAGCCAGTAGTGGAGCCAAAATCGCGGGATCCGCCAACAGGTGATCCACAGCGGCCAATTCGGCGGGCAGCGTCCACACCTCCGGCGGCATCGCCGCCGTCAAGAAGTCTAATTGCTCGTGGTCATATTGTTGCATTGAATCCCCGAAGCAGGAACTCACGCCCCCCGGCGCGAATACTTGCTTATCGGGATTCCCCCCTTCGAATTTGGATGGTTTGGTCACTGGATAAATTCGACAATAGGGCCGGGAATCCCTGCTTTTATGCGGTTTTCAAGGATCCACAGCGGGTGACTTTTTCAGCAG
>NZ_JABBVZ010000248.1 GCF_012933365.1 Sulfobacillus harzensis
AATTTAGCGCGCGCGTAATGCGAGTTCTTGGAGCTGACAGATTTATTCTAGAGGGCAACTACCATGACCGCTTCCTTGAGGAACGCCTGAGACGCGCTGACGCAATCGTCTATTTTGATGTTTCGACAGTCACTGCGGTTCACGGCATCATCAGTCGCACGATCAAACGCTTGTCGGGGGACAAATCATCCCTTCCTAGTGAGATTGCCAACGATGCTAGTTATGTACCGCGGTTGGACCTCAAGCTGTCTTTTCTGGTGAAAGCGGTACTTTTTAAGCTCAAAGTGCGTCCTGTGATGATGCAAAAGTTCCAAGAAGTTAAGCATTCCAAAATGATTGTTGTCCTGAAGTCCCGAAGGCAGGGCGAGAATTTGCTTCGCGCCTTGGCTGACGCCTGTGAAAGGAAGGTCACCAATTGAGCGAGAAAATTGGATACGCTTGGGTACATTCTCAAGCCGATCTTGTTCACTACAGCTTCGATGCGCCCATTCCCATTATCGAACCATTCGACAAACAACGAAAAGAACGTTGGATTGCCGTCCTCCAAATGTACGGGTTGAAAAGTGCACCAGGTAATTTGATGGCAGATAAGACCGTCGACAAGTCTGCCGGGGAAATCACGGCAACTTACATGCAACAATCAAGCGACCTGGACGACTGGGTCATCGCGCTAGATGATGCCTACGCTTATGCAGCCTGTTATTACGCTATGAAAACCGGAAGACGTTTCGTCAAGGCGTCGCTTGATCGATTAGAAGTCCTCTTGCGATTGTGCGCACCAAAATCGGTTCTCATCGTGTGCAAGCCCATAGGGTTGCACACGGGCATTTTGAAAAAGATCGCCGCTTTGCTATCGCAAGGTGAGACGGAGACATTGTGGGGTGTCGCAACATCCGTTGATGCCGCCGGACTATCTTTTTTATTGGCCAAGTTTTTGTCCCCATCACTGCCGTGTCGTCGGTACGGAATAATCGATGCGATCGCCCGTCAGGCATATGAAATGGATGGAAACGAATTGCGTGCTTCCGACTTCGAGTTCTCACCGGATTATTTATGGCATCAGTTAGCTCAACAGTGGTATTCCCTTGCCCTTGTAAGCCATGGAGAAGGTGCACATGCCAATCTTGAGCATGCCGTCTTGTGTGGATTGATGGGACGAGAAGAAAGAGGCTCCGACGGACGCCCTGTTGAAGGGGGATGCAGACAAGGCACTTGCAAGCGGGTGCACAATCCGAACATTTCCATTCTTCCGGTTTATGAACTCCGGACCGAAAATTTGCTGTTCCTATCCTGCAACGGGTTTTCGGTCTCGAACGAACTGTACCCGTCCGATGTGAGTGTAGCCTTGAGCCTGGCGGACGGCTATCCAAGAGCGTGTATCACGACGACGGAAACGGTGGAGTTCACGGAAGAATCCGCACAAGAATTTCAATCCCTAGTCCGTCAAGGCCATCAATTTGGAAAAATCGTGAATCTAGTAAACGATGTCTCTCTTAGAGACTATCCATACGTACTTTTAGGGGATCCTCTAATGAGTTCGGCACAGGACCCGCGCGATGTCTTCGTTGATGTAGAAAGAAGCTCCTTCAAGATAGACCACCGAGACAATGG
>NZ_JABBVZ010000249.1 GCF_012933365.1 Sulfobacillus harzensis
CCATTTTGGGGAATTCTTAGTGGCAAAACTGGGGAAAAACGATGGCCAAACTGTCCATTTCTATTTGGCCATATACAGATGGGCTGGCCGGGCTCCAGCCCGGCGCGAACTTTCGCGGCTTCCATCTGGCGACTGAAGTGTTGGGACAATCGGCGGAGCTGTTTCTGCGCGGTGGCATACGCTTTCGGTCCTATGATTTTCTCCCCAGTGGAAAGCGTGGCGAACGCCGACACCCCCAAATCCACGCCGACCACCGCTTGGTTTTCGCGGCGAACAACAGGCGGATCCGGGATCTCGACGGTGACACTCAGGAACCAGCGATCAGCGGTCCGGGAGATCGTGCCCTCCACGACTTTCCCGACGAACCGCAAGGTTTCGTGCATTCGCACCCACCCCAGCTTCGGGATATGCACCTGGCGGCCTTTGATGGTGAATTGATCATTCGTAAGCGAAAAGCGATCGTGGTGGCCCTTCTTCTTGAACGTGGGATACGCGGCGGTCCCGGCGAAGAAATTCTGGCTATTTGCAAAAGGTGGTTGACTTAGCGAAATAGTTCGCATCAGGCATTTACCCTGATTTATGCAATACATGGTTGAATCCTGTCACGGACGTGGTATGCTGTATTATGCAATATATGGTTGGAAGTTAACATGGCAGAGGAGACATTAGTATCGCTTCGCCCGTTGTTGGCGGGGGGGTTGATCTGTGAATCGACGTGTAATCGTTCAGACACGAATCGCTTCCTGACTGCACACAGACTAAGAACCCAGATTCCGGATGAATTCAATGCGGTGCAGTCGAAGGAGGGCGAGGTGAAACGCAAGGTTAGTTTCTTTGACTGGACGCTGTTGAAAAATTACATGGCCGTTCTGACCATTATCAGCGTATTTTTTACCTTGTGTTCTTTCTTTATCAGCATCCCCAGTGATCGCAAAATGGCGTGGTTCATAGTTTTGCTTGGACTATTTATGGCAATTTATGTTTATATGTGGTTCAGAGCGAATCTGCTGGAACACGTCACGCTTAAGATCAACAACTCGACCGTTGACGTCAAGGTCGGCGACGTCTTCGAACAAGAGGGGCTAAAGGTTATCGCGTTTAACGAATACTTCGACACACTAGTCGATGACGCGATCATTTCAGCCACTTCTCTTAACGGGATGTATATCAACAGCAAGGTACAGGACATTACCGAGTTGGATAGGTTGATCGCCCATGACGACCACTTGCGCGACAACATCCTAGAAGAGGTGCAACACCGGGCAAAGGGGAAACACAACCGATACCGACTGGGAACCATTTTTACGCATAACGATTTTTTGTTGACCGCCTTTTCCAAATTCGACCCGAATAACAGAGCATTTCTCTATATGAATGACTACATCAACTTTCTCATGAATTTCTGGAATGAAGTCGACATCGTTTACAACGGACGATCGATATCTATTCCTCTTTTAGGTTCAGGGATCACGAGATTCAAAGAGTATGATGCGATTACTGAACAGGAATTGCTCGAATTGCTAATCTGGTCATTTGAGGGTTTTTCATAACCCGAAGTCCTTGATTTGCAATGCTTGTGGGGTCTGAGAAAATTTCTTTCCCCCTGAATT
>NZ_JABBVZ010000024.1 GCF_012933365.1 Sulfobacillus harzensis
CAAATCGACGATTAGGGTCCCGTAGCGCTGGCCTTTTTTCCACGCCCAATCATCCACGCCGATGATGGTCAAGGCCGTCGGCGGGTCGTCGCCTCCGCCGGCGACGGCCGCCGTGCGCACGAGGAGCCGGTTAATGGTGGATCGGCTGACCGCAATCCCTTCCGCGGCGGCCACCCGGCACGTGGCGACCGCGGTCATATCCCACGCCCAGGCCAAGAGCCGCGCGGTACACATGGTCGTGCGTCGTTGATGGGGCGGCGCCCAGGGGACCCGCTCGCAAAAAATGTGCTGAGAACACGTGGGTGTCGGGCAGACAAATCGGTGAACCCATAGTTCCACGGCGACCGTCAACGACCCGACGGGAAGTTCCTGCAGGTGGCGCGTGTATTGGCTATGGATTTGGGCGCTCCACTGCCCACACGCGGGACAGGGGGCCCGATGCGCCACCGATTCCACCACGACCTGGACGGGTTGGTCCGTCCCCCGCACCAACGTCACGCGCATCCCAGGATACTCTGGTACACTAAACAAGGACATGTTCACACCTCCCAAAGGTGGCATGTCCTTTTGACATTTGTTACCAATATTCCTCTTTCACCAAAAGTGTGCAAGAGCCATTTCCTATTGGCCTTTTTGGTGATTTTCAAATTGGCCTTGACAATGCGACTGAAACCTTGTCGCGCCTTCGCGATGCCGAGGTTGCCCACGTCACCGTTCGGCCCAAAACGTCCGGAGTGCCCTTTATGGGCTTCTCCGACTATCGCCATCTGGTGGAGGCGGGATGGCGGGCCATGGAGGACGCCTGGCCCACGATTCAGGAAGCGCTGTCCGACGATTCCTCGTCCCGGGGCAACAAGCGATAGGTGAAGGGAGCTTCGGCGGCTTGACCCGCCTCCACGCCCCCGGACTGACAGTGGACGCGGGCTGGGCAGAGAAGGCAGAGCGGCTTTCGTGCTGTGCACAGCATGGCCCCGAAATCCATTAACGCCTGATTGAAGCGGCTGGCCTGACCTTCCGGGACCACCGCTTCAGCCAGGGCCCACAACACGTGTTGCGTCTCGGCCCGTGAATTCTTGTAGTCAATCCCGAAATATCGGCCCAATACCCGCTTGACATTGGTGTCTAGAATCGGCGCATCAATCCCCAGGGCGAATGAGGCCACGGCACCCGCCGTATACCGCCCCACCCCGGGAAGGGTCATCAATTCCTCCACACTGTCAGGCCAGATGCCGCCGCGTTCTTCCACCACCGCGCGGGCAATATCCTTCAGCCAACGCCCACGGACCTTATATCCGAGCGGGTCGGTGATGGCTTTCACCTCCTCCAACGCGGCTTCATGGAGCGCCTGAACCGTCGGAAAACGCTGCATGAACTCCTCATAAACCGGGGCCACCGTGGCTACAGTAGTTTGGTGTAGCATGATTTCTGACACGATAATTGCGTAGGGATCCCGGGTTCGCCGCCAAGGCAAATTCCGCCCATGCTGGTCATACCAGCCTAAAACCGCCTCCCGAAACCCCTCCAAGGGGTCATCGTCGACGGCAGCTCGATATTTAACTCGCTTCATGGGACCCGGCCTCCTGCCACCAAATGCCGCCGCCGCCATTCTGCCAGATACGATATACACGTGCTCCCGCAGCATACCAGATGCCCAGCAAGGCGCTTCCCCAAAAGCCCAAAAACAACGCCACCGCTACCGCAAACCCCCCCGCTTCCAAGCCAAATATCCCCGCAGGGATATGTCGGGCCAGCACCGTCAGAAGACTGCCACCCAACAGCGCGATGACCACCGTCACGGCCCCCACCCATAAAAACACGATCAAATGGGTCGCCCGGCGCACCGACGCGGCCTGAAAGGCAATCGCCCGCATGCGCCCATCACCCTGGTCGGCCGTCACTTGGATGGCTCCCAACCAGGGGGACGCCACCCGATTGTATAAAAAGAGCGAGCCGGCCACAAATGCCAGCGACGCCAAGGGGGCGCCCAGCAACAGCCAAAACCAACGGTCGGGAATGACGGCGCTCCAGCCCATCAAATTGGCGACGACCCCCATCACCAGGCCAAATGGCAAGGCCACGGACGCCAAGAAGGGGAAGTTTTTATCGGTGGGCAGCGAGACTATCTGGGCCCCGTCCCATACCACCGTCACGGGCCAGCGGTTGGCCAAGAGCCGGTGATATAAAGAAAGACCGACGAACCGAGCCGCCGTAATGGCGGCCAGTGCGGCCACGCTCTCGACGGTGGCTCGGGTCCATCCCAGCCGTGTCTGAAGTCCAGTCCAAACCCAAAACGCGGCGAGCGGCAGAATCCAGCCCCAGAGGCCGAACGCCAACCACCCGCCCAGTCCAATACGCACGGGGTAACGTATCTGGCTCATTTTGCACCTCTATCGCAAAGGTTCTGCCCCGAGCGTCGATTTTCCTGCTGTTATGAGGAGGCCAGAAGCGCGGCCACCAGCAAGGCGTTGGACGCCGAGCCGGTACTTAACACCGCCACGCGGCCGCCCCGCGCGTCTAAAACCACAGCTGGCGCCCCGGCGGGTCTCCAAAGCCGCATGCTCACGCCATCCTCCCGAATGGCCGGCAACCCACCTACCACCGCGCGTCGAGCCGTGCCGTCCACAACCGGATGCCCAGCCGCCTTAGCGGTTCCGGGGACCATCGCCAAGGCCGGCAACCGCCCTTGGTCTATCAAGGGTAGATAAGCACGGGCAACCTGTGCCGGCGACGCCATCAGCCCCTCGCCCGTGGTCACGGTGGCGGGTCCCGGCTGCCGTGGCAGGCTCGCCGATGCAAGACGTCGAGAATCAATCCTAAAGTGCCCAAATCCCAAGGTATTTAGTGCCTGTCGGATAGCCGACGCGCCCCATAGCTGGCCGATCTGATTGAGGCTGTGAGCCCCCGCCAGCGCCGATTGCAGCTGGGACCGGGACGAGGCCAAAGACATTAAGGGCGGCAAAGCCGCCAGCCCCACCGGGCGGGACTGCCAAAGGCTGTTCCAGGGTCCGGCTGCCGCCAAGACTTGGCCGTCTTTGCCCAGCACCCAGATGGCGCCATCGCGCGCCAAAGGTGTCAGCGATTGCGACAGAGAGAGATTGAGCGTGGTGTGCGTCGCGTGCTGCTGAAGCGGCTCCCAAACCCTTCCGCGCTCCTGGTAGACTGCCGGGCTCTGACGGGTAAGCTGGCTCGCGAAGTCTAAAATGCGGGGGGATATGCCCGCTTTCGGCACCCACGTTTTGACCTCGACCACCGTCACTCCGGCGAAGTGCCGCGCCTGCCAACGCTTGGCCACGGCGCCGGACACGGGCTGCAGCCGGGGTTTGGCGCCCAGTCGGATTCCCAACTGCGACTGTATGTCTGCCTTAATGGGAGCCTGAAGCTCACTCGGATCAATGAGGAGCGCCGTTTGGGACCTCGAGCGGGTTAAGAGCGCCCCGCCTTGCCCGGTAACCGGCCCGGACAGAACTTCGCCCTCCATGACGGCCTGGCTTGGGCCAGAGATGGCCAAGTGCGACAGCCGGAACACCAACAGAGCTGCGACTGCCAAAAGTGCCGCTATCCCTGCCGACGAGGACGCCACGGTCAAACGATGATTCCACGCCACGAATGAAACAACCTCCTTTAGTTTCTAAAGGAAGTGTTTCCCGTTTTAGCCTATTTCAAACAGGTAGGCATTGAATCCGTAAGGTCGCGATCCGTTGCACCCCCGGGGGTGTCGGTTTCCTCTCCCTAAGTTAAGGCATTCCGGCCTCGCGCAACTGCCACATTTCAGCTAAGCGCGTGCCATTAGAGATCGTCTCGGATCGCCGTGTCACCGGGGATTCGGGAATGGCAAAAGCCCATACACGCCGGGAACTCAGGCAACGGGCCCGACCGACGTTTGGAAGCCCACAGGGGCGGGACCAGGAGAAATAGCGCCCGAATGACGCTATTGGCGCTTCAGGCACCAGCTTTAATCGTTCGGGGTACCTTATTGGCCGTGCGTGGCGTTCGCTTTGGCGATATTGGCCAAATGCTGCTGATAGGTTGTGGCAAAGAGAATCTGGCCGTTTCGCAATGACAAAAAGTAGAGATAGGACACCCGCGCGGGACGCAACGAGGCCTTCAAAATGGCCAGACCCGGATTGTCGATGGGGCCCGGGGGAAGGCCAGCATGCTGGTAGGTGTTGTAGGGCGACGCCACGGTAAGGTCGTTCAGAGTGAGGCCGCCTGCCACCGGATGGCCGATGGCGTAGCGCACCGTGGCATCCGATTGAAAGCGCATCCCCGCCGCCAGACGATTGTAAAACACCGCCGCAACGTCGGTGGCCTGGGTGCCGGACGAATCTTCGGCCTGCACAATGGAGGCCAGCGTCACCCATTGGGCCAAGGTGAGCTTGCTGTGGCTATGCGCATATAATCCTTTTTCCACCCGATGTTGGAAGGTGCGCCACATGGTAGTCAGCGCCTCACGCGGGGTGGTTCCATAAGGAAAACTATAGGTGGCCGGGAATAAATACCCCTCGAGCGGATCCCGCACTCCTTTTGCGGGCGCCGGCATGCCCGGGAGCGGATGCCGTTCCAGAGCCTGATATTGGTTCAGATGGCCAATGTGCGCCCGAACCAGGCGGGCCACAATCTCCTGAACCGTCGCCCCTTCGGGAATGGCCACGCGAACAACTGCCGTCTCACCCCGCGTGATCTTGTCCAGAATCGTGCTCAGCGGCATGCTGGGCGACAGCCGATAGACGCCCGCCGTCAAACGGGTGGAGGACTTGTCCCAACGGCTTAGGATCTCGAACGGCCACACACTCTTAATGACCCCGGCGCGCTGTAGCGTTAACGCCACCTCATCCGCCGTCGATCCCGGAGCCACAGTCACATAGCGAACCGCCCGACTGCCGGGATCTTTGGGCTTAAACTGGCTGACCACCCACAGCGCCACAAAAAAGGCGGCCACCAGAGCCGCCCCTGCCCAAAGCCCCCAGGTGGGACGCCGCCGGCGCTGACGACCCATATATGGCTCAATCACCGACTCGCGGCCACGACGCTGCCGCTATTCCTCACCTTCATCATCCAACAGCTCTTCGTAAGCTTGGGCGACTTGCTCCCACTCTTCCTCCGATTCAATGTCCACCAAGACGTCGTCTCCGTCCGCATCTTTCTCCAGCCGCAAGATAACCGCCTCGGCTTCCTCGTCCTCCTCGGTGTCAATGGGCAGTAAGATAGCATACTCCTTCTGGTTGACTTCAATCACGTCAACCACCACGAACTCATGCTCCTTGCCTTCGTCGTCGGTGAGGGTAATGATTTCGTCCTCTTCTTCGGAAAAACCGGCTTCAAAATCTTTGTCGTCAGCCATGTGAGTCTCCTCTCTTGTCCGCACCATGCGCGCATGGTCCAGATACGCTTGCAATATTAAACTGGCCGCCACGCCGTCAATCACCGCCTTGCGGTTCTCACGGCGCACCTCCTGTTGAATCAAGATGCGTTCCGCCTGCTGGGTGGTAAGGCGCTCGTCCCATGTACTCACGGGCACGGGGACCATGCGCTTCAGCCGATCAACAAAGTTGAGCGTCTTTTGGGCTTGCGGTCCGACGGTCGCATTCATGTTCAAAGGCAATCCTACCACAATTTGTCCCACATTCCATACATCGGCCAGTTGAGCAATTTGCTCCAAATCGCTGGGGAGATTCTGACGGCGGACCGGCTTCAAGGCGTTGGCGATGAGACCGGTCTCGTCGCTGACTGCCACCCCGATCCATTTATCCCCCACGTCCAGCCCCATTATGCGTTCAGCCATCCGTGGAGGCAATTTCCAGATGGCGCACATAGTGGCGCAAGAGCTCCTCTAGCAGCTCATCCCGCTCCAGCCGACGAATCATGTTGCGTGCTCCCATGTGGCTCGTAATATAGGCCGGGTCACCGGACAGCAGGTAGCCGACCAGTTGGCTGATGGGATTGTACCCTTTGGCCTTGAGAGCCCCGTACACTTCGCGGAGGACCATATCGGCCTCTTTTTCTTGGTCGTGGTAATCGCCGAGACGCCGGGTTTCGTCCGACATGCTCATCCTCCCACATCCTTTCCCCTTCGGGTCCCCTTCTTCGCCCTTGTGCCTAAATTATCCTGCCATGCCAAAGGTTTTGTCCACCCACTGGCGCGCTTCCTGCAATAGTGCCGGAATGGCATCAGGCTTCTTGCCGCCCGCCTGGGCGAGGTCGTCTCGGCCCCCGCCACCGCCGCCAATAATTTGACTGAGCGGCTTGACCAACTGCCGGGCTTGATGCCCTTGGAGACGAATTTGGTCCCCAAAATAGACCAGCAACGAGGCCCGCTCTCCATGGCGCGCCGCCAAAATGGCCCCGTCCACCACGGTTTTGGCGCCGTCCAGCACTTCGCGGAGCGCCTCCGGGGAGTCGGCATCAACCTCGGCCACCAAAAACTTGACGGGACCCACGGGCGCTACCTGGTCGGCTAAATCCCGTCCCAGTTTGGCCCTCTCGCGGCGCTCCGTCTCCTGACGCAGGGCATCGAGCCGCTTGACCTCCTCCTGGAGGGCCGCCACCCGTGAGACCAACTCGGGTTCCGGTGTGCCGACCATGACTTGTTGCAAATCGCCAATCACCTGCCGCTGACGGCGAAAAGCCCGAAGGGCGTTCATCCCGGTCACGGCCTCAATGCGCCGTGATCCGCCCCCCACCGATGCTTCCTCGACAATGGCGAAGAGCCCGATTTGTCCGGTACGGCTGCAGTGCGTTCCGCCACAAAGCTCCTGACTCGCTCCGGGAACGGTAATGACCCGCACTGTCTCTCCGTATTTATCCCCGAAAAAGGCTAACGCACCCCGTTTTAACGCCTCATCCTTGGAGAGAAAATCAATGCTTACCGGAATGTCGGCCAACACCCAGCGGTTCACCAGGTCCTCAATTGCCTCAATCTGCTCCGCGGTGAGCGCTTTCGGATAGGCGAAGTCGAACCGGAGGCGGTCGGGAGCCACCAACGAGCCGGTCTGGTGCACCTCTTGGCCGAGCACGTCCCGAAGTGCCGCATGCAGCAAATGGGTGCCGGTGTGGTTTCGCATGGCGCCATGCCGGCGGTCTTCGTCCACCCGCAAATACGTCGGCTGGCCTTGAGCCAAAAATCCCTCGTCCACCTCCACCAGGTGATAAATGGCGGAGCCCGACTTAACAGTGTCCACCACCCGGGCCTTTCCGGTCTCCGAGGTCATGAGGCCCACATCCCCCACCTGCCCGCCACCTTCAGGATAAAACGGCGTCCGGGCGAGATAGACAATCCCGGACATTCCCGCTTCCAGGCGTGTCACCGGGTCCCGCTCCACATAAAGCGCTTGAAGGGGCTCATCATTCAACACCAAGGTCTCGTAGCCTAGAAACTCGCTGGCCGCCTGCTCCGGCAACAGTTCCGCCATGCGGGCGCGGTTCTGCCGGGCGCGCTCCCGCTGTTCGGCCATCAATTGATCGAAAGCCGCCTCGTCCACCCCGATGCCCCGTTCCAAGGCGGCGTCGCGAGTCAAGTCGAGCGGAAAGCCAAAGGTGTCATAGAGTTGAAAGGCGTCCGCTCCCGACAACACGCCGCCCGCGGGAATTTCCTCCAGCTTTTGCTCCAAGACGCGCAGGCCCGCTGACAGGGTCGACAAAAAGCGCTGCTCCTCCTGCTGGACTAACGCCTGAATGGAGTCCTCGCCATTGACCACCTCGGGATAGGCCTCGCCCATGACCCGTCCAACTTGAGGCACCAGCTGATACAAGAAGGGTTCCTCAAATCCCAGCATCATGCCAAAGCGCATGGCGCGGCGCAAGATGCGGCGCATCACGTAGCCGCGGCCCTCATTGCTGAAGGAGACGCCTTCCGCCAATAAGAAGGTGATGGCGCGGATATGATCGGCAATCACCCGAAACGGCATGCCCTCTGGACCGGGCGCATACGATGCTCCGGAAAGTTTTTCGATGGCCGCAATAATGGGGCGAAAGAGATCGGTCTCAAAATTCGAATCCACGCCTTGCATGTAGGCGGCCACCCGGTCCAGCCCCATCCCAGTATCGATGCTGGGCCTGGGAAGGGGCATCAACTCCCCCTCGGCATCCCGGTCATATTGCATAAAGACGAGATTCCAAATTTCCGTGAAGCGGTCGCATTCGCATTGCCCCAGCCCGCAATGGGGACCGCAGGCATGCTCGGGTCCCCGGTCCACGTAAATTTCGCTGCAGGGGCCGCAGGGCCCCGTATCGCCCATGGCCCAGAAGTTGTCGTGAGCGCCCAGGCGGACAATCCGGTCGGGCGACACCCCGGCGACCTCCTGCCACAATTGATAGGCCTCGTCGTCGGTCTCAAACACGGTGACCCACAACACATCCGGGGACAACCCCAACTCGCCCAACAAAAATCCCCAAGCAAGCCGGATGGCCTCTTCCTTGAAATAGTCGCCAAAGGAGAAGTTGCCCAACATCTCAAAGAATGTCTGATGGCGGGCGGTCACCCCCACTTGATCCAAATCGTTATGTTTTCCGCCCGCCCGCATGCATTTCTGCACACTCACGGCGCGGCGGTAGGACCGCTGCTCGAGTCCCAGAAAGACATCTTTAAACTGCACCATGCCCGCGGCGGTAAACAACAATGTCGGATCGCCGGCTGGAACAATCGGGGCGCTGGGAACCACCTGATGCCCATGGTCTTCAAAAAAGCGCAAAAATTTCTGTCGAATGACGGCTGCCTGCACCTAGGCGCCTCCCTCTATTTCCGCATGATGCCTTATTGTACCGATGGCGCCGATTTATGGTCAAGGGGCACCGTCAGACGCCGGTAGAGATGAGCCAGCACCACTTTCAAAACGGCCGCCGCCGGCACCCCGATGAGCAGACCGGCAAAACCCCCGATGGCCCCGCCAGCGAAAATGGCGAAAATCACGACCAACGGGTGCAACCCGACCGACTCCCCCACTACCTTTGGGGAGATCACGGTGCCCTCCAGCTGGTGAATCACCACAAAGCCAATCACCGCGTACATCGACACAAAGGGCGACCGAGTTAGGCCCAACAAGATGGCCGGAATTGCACCGGCGATGGGCCCGACGTAGGGGATGACGTCGGTGACGGCCGCCACCGCCCCAATCAAGGGGGCAAACGGAATGCCGAGGATGAACGTCCACAGCGCGGACAGCACCCCGACCACCAGAGCCACCATCAATTGGCCGCGAATGTAGCCGTTGAGGGCGCGGTCGATGTCGAAGCCTAGTTTGTAGACGGCGCCTTGCCAATCCACCGGCACGATGGCCCAAACCCGTTCGCGAATCCGGTCGAGGTCCTTTAGGACATAAAAGCCCAGCACCGGGGCGATAATCACCGACAAGACTCCCGGAACAAGACCGAAGACCGTGTGCAAAATCCCCTTGAGCCCTGTCGACAGGCGGTTTTGTAGATGTTTGCCGGTTCCGGTGATGGCGCTCCGAATGGCTGGCGGCATCGGTTGCTGATGAAAACGGGTGAGCCAATAGTCCCAGGTTGACTGGACGCCCTGCGCCAGCGTCGGCACGTATTTAATGAGACGCACACTTTCTTGCAGCAGCACCGGCACCATATAGATCACCAATGCGGTAATAACCAGCCCCACCAGCGAATAGACCAGCAGAATTGCCACCGCCCGATCGAGACCATACCGGGCCAGCAAGTCTACCAGCGGGGCCATTAGATATGCCAGCACCAACGCCAGGATGAAGGGTAGCAGGATGGGGCGTACCACCACCAACAGCCAGATGAAGCCCACCAGCGATACAATCAGAAGCCCCCAGCGGTACCAGCGCCGAGGGCTTCGTTTCTCGGGGTCCCACCGCACCATTAGCTGAGGCGGCGTTTAGCCAAGTGGACCAAGCGGCTTCCGCCATAGCGCGCCACGCGATAGGCGGAGGGAGCCAGACGGCGAGCTTGTCTCCACATGGGCCGACGGTTCCGCCGGAGCAGCCAAAAACCCGCCACCACGGCGCCCATCAGCGAGCCTGTAACCATTCCCGACACATAGCGCTTCATGACATTACCCCTTCCAAGCCTTCCGGCTCAATCCGGGAGAGTTCGCCGTCAAGTTCCACCCGGTACATGCGGACACCCTTGTGCCCCATCGAAAACTCAATGTAGCAGTCCCAACAATAGAATTGACCGGTGCCCACACGACCGACGTTTTTGCCCGCACACGCGGGGCATAATGGATCCTTGTCCACTGCGCTATCCCCCTTTGTACCTACTGAAAGGGTTCCCCAGGCGCGGAGATTTTAATCGCGCCGGGGGCAACTTCCGTCAGCTCGCTGATGGGCACGATGAGGGCTCCGCTCAGCAAATCGCCTAAGATGCCGCGGGACACCACGAGGGACACCAAGCGGAAGCTGCTTTCATCAAAAAGCACATCCTTGAGCCGTCCCTGCAGGCGCCCCCACTGGTCAACGACGGGACGACCGCGCATGCTCCGCTGCATACGCACCACCTGTTTGCGCCATCGGCGAGTCCGCCTCTCCAGCGGTTGGCGGCTTGCCGCCACCACCCCGGTTGTGGACACGGATACCGTCTCTTCGTCGGCGATAAGAAACCAGGACGAAAGAAGTCGTGGTGTGAGGACGAACCCCGTCACGCGAAGCTCGTCCCACGAAACCACGACCTCTTCCACCAGCTGGCGCGCATGATGCTGCCCCGCCAGCCGTACCGGCAGATGGGTCACATGCCAACCGCTAACCATACATTCCCCCTAGCGGGAGGTTGGCCGTATCTTCCCTCCCGCCACCAAGACATCCTCTTGATACAAAACCGCTACCTGCCCGGGGCTGATGGCCCACTGGGGATCATCAAAGCGCACCTCGGCCTGGTCGCCGTCCGGAATCCAGCGTGCCGGCGCCGGCTCCATGTTATAGCGCACCTTGGCTTGGCCTGCGAGCGGCAGATCTGGAACGCCGCCTGCTACGTAATTGACAGCCTCCACCTGACAGGCGAGGCTTTCTACCTCCGCCCGCGAACCCACAATCACCTGATTGCGGCCGCGGTCGATGCCGACCACATAACGCGGCTCCGCCCCCGCCAACCCGAGTCCTCGCCGCTGGCCGACAGTGTAAAAGGCAATGCCCTGGTGACGCCCCAACACCTGGCCCGAGGTATCCACGACATCGCCGGGCACCTCCGCCTCCGGACGGTGCTCCCGGAGATAGCCCTGATAGTCATTCTTGGGCACAAAGCACAACTCCTGGCTGTCCGGCTTATGCGCGGTCACCAAGCCCCGGCTTTCGGCGATGGTCCGACTCTCGGCCTTGGTCAATCCGCCCAGCGGAAACTTAAGATGACGCAAATCCTCTTGACCGAGCGTGTACATCAAGTAGCTCTGGTCCTTCTTATGATCCAGGGCCCGCTTGAGGAGAAACTGTCCATTCTCCTCCTCAACCCGCACATAATGACCGGTGGCTAAAAAGTCTGCCCCCTGAGATTTTGCCCAATCCCACATCGCCCCAAACTTGATGTAGCGGTTGCAGAGCGCGCACGGATTGGGCGTCAAGCCATTCAAGTAGGCCTCCTCAAAGGGTACAATGACCCGCTCGAAGAACGGCTGCTCCACGTCCACCAAGTGATGCGGGATACCGAGCTTCTTAGCCACCCGGCGGGCATCCACAATCGCCTCAAGGCCACAACAGCTGTTGGTGGTCTCCGCCGGCAAATGGCGCATGGTCACGCCGACCACGTCATATCCCTCTTCTAACAACAATGCGGCGGCCGCCGAGGAATCGACGCCGCCGCTCAAACCTACGACTACCGTCTTTCCCATCCGTTATCCACCTCCTCCGACTCGCGCGGCAACGCCCCGCGAAGTCCCTTGTTCTCGGACCAGCCGATCCAGTGTAATTTGGCTCATCGCGTCGTCGACGGCCTCTTGAACTCGCGTCCAAATGTCCGGTCCAATGCAATGATCCATTTCCAGGCATCCAGGACCCGCTTCGGCACATTCCGCAACCACAATGGGCCCTTCCACGGCCTGGACTACGTCCCGCACCGAAATCATAGCGGGGTCGCCGGCCAGTTGATAACCGCCCTGAGCACCCCGCATCCCTCGGACCAAGCCAGCCCGTTTAAGAAGCGGCATTAATTGCTCCAAATATTGCTCGGGAATGTTTTGGGCGGTGGCAATGCTCCCGACCGTCAGCGGTCCATGGCCAGCATGGAGTGCTAATTCGTAAATGGCCTTGACCGCATACCGCCCTTTACTCGACACCCTAAACATGGGCACACTCCCCCCATCCTTTCTTTTAGGGTATCACCAGCGAGAGCGCCGGTCAACCAGACTCCTCAGTAGGTGCGCTCCTTTGGCTCATAATGGGTAATCACCACCGGCTCCTGGTTCATCGCCAAACGCCCTTGGCGATCATGGGAAAACAAAAAATGGCAAAGAAATTCTTGATCGTTGCGCTTCGGGTAGTCGAGCCGAGCGTGAGCCCCTCGGCTTTCGCGCCGCAGCAAGGCGCCTTCCACCACCGTCTCGGCCAAATCGAGAAGAAATCCCGTTTCTAAAAAGGCCAACAAGTCGTAGTTGAAGACCGCGCCACGATCCATCAAGGAGGCGTGGGCCAATCGCTCCCGCAGCGACGCGACATTGTGCTGGGCCTCTAAGAGCCGTTTTTCGGTGCGAAACGTGCCGACCAACCGTGTCATGGTGTCGCGGAGTTCCTTGCGAATAGTTCCATAGTGTTCGCCGCTGGCGCGCGATTTTAGGGTCTGGAGGGACTCCTGAGCCTCTTTGAGAACCCCGTCGGGAATGGATGCCGGGCCGTTTTGCTGGACGTGGCGGCTCGCCTCCCGTCCCGCGAGCCGCCCAAACACCAACGTGTCCAAGAGAGAATTGGCCCCCAAGCGATTTGCGCCGTGCACGGAGACGGCCGCGCACTCTCCTGCGGCATAAAAGCCGGGGAGCGCCGTGCGGCCCCATTTGTCCGTTGCAATGCCACCCATCATGTAGTGCTGACCTGGCTGTACCGGGACAGGCTCTTTGGTCGGGTCAATGCCCTTATAACTAACCGAGAAGTCATAAATCTCGGAGAGGCGGTGACGAATCAAATCGGCCCCGAGATGGCGCAAATCCAAATGTACATAGCCCCCGTCAAATCCCCGGCCTTCATCAATCTCTATTTCGATGGCCCGGGAGACAATGTCGCGGGGCGCCACCTCCATCAACTTGGGCGCATAGCGTTCCATGAAGCGCTCACCGAGCTTGTTGACCAAGTAAGCCCCCTCGCCGCGCGCCCCCTCGGTGATGAGCACATTCATGCCGGGGAGCGTGGTCGGGTGGAACTGGACAAACTCCATATCCTTCAGCGGAACCCCTGCGCGGAGCGCCACCGCCATGCCGTCCCCGGTGTTGATATAGGGGTTGGTGGTACGCGCGTACATCATGCCGGCTCCACCGGTGGCAAAAATGACGGCGCCGGCCTCCAGCCCCACGACCGTTCCCGTGGCAATATCCAAGGCCACCACCCCGGCCGCCCGCCCATCGTGCACCACCAATTGCAGGACAAAAAACTCCTTCAAGACATCCACCTGGTGCTTGATGGACTGCTCGAACAAGGTTTGATACAGGGCGCGGCCGGTTTTATCGGCCGCATAGCAGGCCCGCGGATAACCCTGGCCGCCAAAGGAACGCTGGGCGATGCGACCATCCTCTCGCCGGGAGAACAAGGTCCCCCAATGCTCCATCTCATAAACCACCCGGGGTGCGTCCTCGCACATCAGCTCGGCGGCATCCTGATCGGCCAAATAGTCGCTCCCCTTAATGGTGTCAAACGCGTGATCCTCCCATCGGTCGTTCGGATCAATAGCCGCATTGATGCCCCCCTGCGCCGCCACCGAGTGCGATCGCACCGGATAGACCTTGGACAGCACCACCACCTTTAATCCCGGGTCAATGGCCAAAGCCGCCCGAAGACCCGCCAATCCCGCTCCCACTACGATGACGTCATAGCGAAGACGCTTTGCCTGTTCCACCGTCAATGCGTGAGTCCCTCCCGGACCATGCTGCGCTTTAGGACCTGAATGCCGCGGGTAATGGGAATGCCCTTCGGACAGGCCTCGGTACAGTTGAAAATGGTGCGGCAGCGCCAGACGCCCTCCGGGTTGTCTAACGTCGGGGTACGCTCGGCCGTGCCGGCATCGCGTGGGTCTGCCTCAAAGCGATACGCTTTGATGAGGGCTTGCGGCCCGGTGAAGGCCGGGTCCAGCCCCACAATGGGACAGGCCGCATAACAAATCTGGCAGAAGATACAGTCTGAGGCCTTGCTCAACATGTCAAAGGCCTCCGGCTCCAAGGTCATGCGGCGCTCCTCAACCGGTTCCTCCTCATGCGGATCGGGCATCAGCCATGGCAAGATGGATTGAAATTTGTCCCAAAACGGGGTCTGGTCAACCACCAGATCCTTTATGCAAGCCAGATTGTAGAGCGGCTCGAGGCGGATAGGCCCGTCCCCGGCGACCTCCGCCACCTGGGTTTTGCACGCGAGTCGGGGCCAGCCGTTAATCACCATGCCATCCGAGCCGCAAATGCCGCTTCGGCAGGACGCCCGAAACGCTAGCGACCCATCTTGTTCCTCGCGCACTCGCATCAGGAGGGCCAGCACCACATCCCCCGGATAACTTTCGACCGTGAAGCGCTCCCAATGCGGATCTTTGTCCCTCTCGGGGTTAAACCGACGAACTTCCAGCTGTACCGGATCCAGTTCCCTTCACCTCCTTCTGACATCGCCCCTAAAGCAAGAACCACGGATGGGGCGTCAAAAAGGCCGACAAAATGTCGGCGCCCAGCACCACCGTAGCAATGCCCACCAATGACAAACCAATGGCCAAGGTGCGCCTCGCCGACCCCCGGTGCATCCGGTCGGTCAGCACGTGGTACAACCCATTGAGGCCGTGATACACCACCACAACTAAAAGAGCATAGTCGATGGCGTCATAGAACCCGTGCACCAACCGTGCGGCCACACCTTGGTAGGAGAATCGCGAGCCTAAGTGGAGAAAGTGCTCAATCCACAAATGACCCAGCACCAACACCAACAGCAGCACGGCCGACACCCGTTGCAAAAACCACTGCCATGCCCCACCCGGGCGATTGGGGGACATCATAGTCGTACCTGGGGCAGCATGGCGACGACGGAGCCCGCCAGCAGCACCGCGCCGATGCCCATGGCCACCCAAAACAGTTTCTTCTGCTGATCCACCATCCATCCCAAATCCAGCAGCAGGAGGCGAATGCCATTTAAGGCATGAAAGAAAATGATGGTAAAGAGTGCCCAGTCGGCCACGATAAAGGGCGGGGTGGTCAAATCCGCCACCACCCGATTAAATGCCCTGGGTCCACCGGGCCAGACCACCGAGGACAGCACGATCAGATGAAAGTAGAGATAGGCGACAATTAAGAGACCGGACACCCGGTGCAACAACCATGCCCAGGTTCCGGTCCGATAGATGGCGCGTATACGGTAGCTCGCTTGCCTCATGGTCCCCTCCTAAGAAGAGTATCTCCTCAGAAGGCGTCCTTTATGACCTATAACCCGTTTCCGGGGTAACTCCACAGGTGGCCGGTGGTGGGGTTCTTGCCGCCCGGCACGATGCCCGGGGGCAAAAAGTCCATGCCGTCCGGAATATCGAGATAGCCCGGCGCCGTGCCCGGCACACCTGTGTGGCCGTACTGCCAGACGATCTGATTGGTCTTGGGATTGATGACAATCACCCGATCGTTGTAGTCATCGTTTAGCATCACGTTGCCGTTTTTGAGCTTGACGGCCAGCGACGGATGATTCAGCATCCCCGGCCCTTGGGCAACCGAATACTCCCAGACAAGCTTGCCCGTGGGGCTCATCTCCACCACCGCACCCGGGTCGGTGTAAAACGCGACAATGATGTTGCCATGGGGCGTGAAATTAGCGTCCGACGGGTAATAAAACTGCCCCGGGAAGTGCACCGTCCACTGCACCTGGCCCTGCTTGTTGAGCAAGATGGCGTCGTTCCCGCCAATCTGCGTCACCAGCATTCCGCCGTTTGGAGCCGGGAAGTCGCCATTGGGGGCGGCATAGCTCACCGGCGGGTTGACGGCCATTACCCCGGTTTCGCCATATTGTTTGGTAATGGCGCTGGTACTCCGATTAATAAACAGGATGCGTTGATTCTTGATGTCCGCAACAGTAATCTGCTGGCCTTTCGGCGTGTCAAACAAGAAGGCATCATCGGGGGTGTTAAGATACCCGGGCAAATCCCCGGGCAATCCGGGATGCCCGTAATTCCATACGACCTTACCGGTGGCGAAGTTCAAAACGGAGACGACGTTATAGCCCTCTTGGTTGGTGATGATTTCGTCCCAATGCGGACCAAAGAATACGTCGTCATCGTCGTGCAGCACCGATGGCTGTCCAGGCTTGGGATACTGCCAGACAATCTGTTTCTGCGGGTTTACCAAGAGAATGCGGTTGTTATGCGAATCGGCAATCAAGACGTCGCCGGGCAATGCCGCCGTCGGCCCCGGGCTCCGCCATAATTTGGCCAGCGCCGTTTTCTGGCTGGACTTAGGCGCTGTCTTCTTGGGTGCAGTCTTCTTGGCGGGCGTCTTCTGGTGCGAGGGACTAGACGGGGACGGCGACCCGCAGGCCGACAACACCCCCGCCGTCGCCGCGATGGCCGCCACGGCCCAGCCCGTTCGCTTGGCTCGCTGAAGCTTTCGGTTCAACCCGTATCCCTGTCCTTTCTTACATCATTTCAACCGATAAAACAGATCCGCCGCCCCCAAAGGAGCGGCGGACCGTCCGTCCTTCCTATATCAGGTCGCGACGGTGGTGTTGGGCTTGGCGGTCTCATTTTTCTTCCCCGTCAGCCGACGCAACAAAATCTTCACCGGGTCATAGTAACGATCTGCGACCCGTTCCTTCAACGGAATAATGGCATTGTCGGTAATGCGGATATGCTGCGGGCAGACCTCCGTGCAGCACTTGGTGACATTGCACATATTCACCCCGGCCTGATTGGCCAACAGCGGAACCCGGTCGGCTCCGTCCAAAGGATGCATCTCGAACTCCGCAATCTTAATCATGAAGCGCGGGCCAAAGTACTGCTTTTGTCCTTCGTGGTTCCGGAGCACGTGGCAGGTGTCCTGACACAGGAAGCACTCGATGCAACGGTGGAACTCCTGCACCCGGTCGGCGTCGATTTGCTGCATGTCGAAGGGCGCCGGCACGGTTGGCTCCAACATGGGAATTTGCCGCGCCACCTCATAATTCCAGGACACATCGGTGACCAAGTCCTTAATCACCGGGAAGGTCTGCATGGGCCGCACCTCAACGGTTTGCCCATCATAGTCGTCCAGTCGGGTCTTGCAGAGCAGCTTCGGCTGCCCGTTGACCTCGGCACCGCACGAACCACAGTGGGCCGCTTTGCAGTTCCACCGAACCGCCAGATCCGGAGCATCGTTGTGCTGGATGTAGTGAAGCGCGTCCAACACCACCATGCCGGTTTCCTTAGGCACCTGGTATTCCACCGTGTCGCCGCCCGACTTGTCGCCGCGCCAGACCTTCAGGGTTACCTCTTCACTCATGCCTCAGCACTCCTTTCGGTCACCAAACCGGGAGCTTTGCCATAGGTGAAGAGTTTGGCCAAACGTTCCGGCATTTGTTCCACCGGTTCGGTGTTGATGCGAATTTGCTCCCCATCAAAGCTCTCGACGAAGTTAATCTTCTGCCAATCCTCCAGCTCGTCGGGGTAGTCGGTCCGCCAGTGCGCGCCGCGGCTTTCCTTGCGCTCCAAGGCGCTGCGGATAATGCCCTCGCACAACAGCAACATGTTCTCGACGTCGAACACGGCGTGCCAACCAGGGTTGTAGATGCGGGAGCCTTTAATGCCCATGTTTTGGGCTTCCTCTTTCAACGCCAGCAACTTGTCGAGACCCTCCTGCAGGACCGGGCCGGACCGCATGATGCCGGCGTGGTTGGTCATAATCTCCTGCAAGCGCTCGTGAATCTTGTAGGGGTTGACCCCATTCTCGCGACGGAAGGGCTCCAACACCCGATCCATCTCGGCGTTGAGTTCGGCATCGTCAACGGGCGCGAAGTCCGAGGCGCCCTCAAGATATTGGCGTGCGCCCAGTCCTGCCCGGCGGCCAAACACCAGCAGGTCTGACAGCGAGTTCCCGCCCAAGCGGTTGGCGCCATGGAGACCACACGCCACCTCACCGGCGGCAAAGAGCCCCGGCAGGTTGGTCGCACAGGTTTCCGGGTCCACCCGGAGGCCACCCATGCTGTAGTGGCAGGTCGGTGCCACTTCAAACCGCTCACGGGTAATGTCCAAGTCGGCCAGCGTCAAAAACTGCTCGTACATGCCTGGCAGCTTGGCCTTCACATATTCCGGACCCTTGTGGCTGATGTCCAGCCACGCGCCCCCGTGGGGCGTGCCCCGGCCGGCTTGCACTTCTTTGAAGATCGAGCGCGCCACCACATCGCGGGAGGAGAGCTCCATCCGCTCCGGGTCATACTTTTGCATGAACCGCTCGCCCTCGGAGTTGTACAACAGACCGCCCTCGCCGCGGACGCCCTCGGTGACCAGAATGCCGCGAACCCCGGGAGGCCACACCATCCCGGTGGGATGGAACTGCACCATCTCCATGTCCATCAGGTTGGCCCCAGCGCGAAATGCGAGCGCGGCACCGTCTCCGGTGCTTTCCCACGAGTTGGACGTCACCTTGAAGATCTTGCCCCAGCCGCCCGTCGCCATCACCACCGCGCGGGCGCGGAAGAGCACAAACCGACCGTCCTCCCGGAAGTAGCCAAACGCCCCAGCCACGCGGCCATTGTGCACCAACAGCTTGGTCATGGTCACTTCCTGGAACACGTCAATTCCGCTGTGCAGCGCCTTATACTGCATGGTGCGGATAAGTTCCAGTCCGGTGTGGTCGCCAATGTGGCAAAGCCGCCGGAAGGAGTGCGCCCCAAAGGGCCGCTGCATAATGCGCCCTTCTTTGGTGCGGTCAAACACCGCACCCCAGGTCTCCAGCTCCAGCACCCGGTCTGGAGCTTCCTTGGCAAACAGCTCCACCATGCGATAGTTGTTGATAAAGTGTCCGCTGCGCATGGTGTCGTAGAAGTGCGTTTCCCATCCGTCGGGCGCGTCCAAGTTGCCGAACGAGGCCGCCACACCGCCTTCAGCCATCACGGTGTGGGCTTTGCCCAACAGCGACTTGGTGATGACGGCCACCTTGATTCCGGGGACCTGCGAGGCTTCCACCGCCGCACGAAGGCCCGAGCCACCGGCACCAATCACAATAATGTCGTAGTCATGAACCTCGTACTGTTCCTGCGCCATTAGAACAACCTCACATCATGAATGACTCCCATGGAGAGGAGTCGAATATACAAATCGGCGGCCCACACCGATGCCAGCGAAGCCCACGCCCAAGTTCCGTGAAACACGTTCCAACTCGAAACCCGGTTCCACAGCTTGTAGCTCGTGGTCGGCTTGCCGTCACACGAGAAGCAGTCCTTCTTTCCCCCCACCATGTGGCGAAACGCGTGGCAGGAGAAGGTGTAAAAGGTTAGCAAAACGGCATTAATCAACAGCAGCAGGCTTCCAATGCCCACGCCAAACCCGTTCTTGAAGAAGAAGGCTTGCACCGCGTCTTTCCATAAGAAGACCAAGACAATAAACGCCAGATACCACGCGTAGCGGTGCAGATTGTTAAAGGCCAAAGGCCATTTGGTCTCGCCGCTGTATCGGGGGCGAGGCTTGTCGTGCACGGCACAGCCGGGCGGATCCCAGAAAAATCCCCGGTAGTATTCACGCCGGTAATAATAGCAGGAGAAACGAAACAAAAACGGCACCCACGCGACGTATAAACCATCTAGGAGATGCCATCCAAACCACTTGCCCACGCCGGGCGAAAAATATGGAGAAATATAGTTTTGATAGGTGCCTGAATTGTGAAAGAAGATTTCCCAAAGGGAATAGAGAACCCACACTCCCAAGACCACCATGGTGATCAGGGGCTCTACCCAATAGGGCTTTTCCTTTTTCGCGGAACCTTGCGGCCTGGTGGCCGACGACGATTCCAGGGGTTGAGCCATAAGAATCCCCTCCACCGCGTTATTTCCCTCAAGTGCTGCCCACAAGGGCTAGCCTATTGTCGAGTATACATCAGAACCCCGTCGAGGATTGGAACTGTCAGCATAGGCGGAGATTCCTGAAAATATCGACACATTACCGCTTGTCTTCGCGGCGGCGCCGCCGCCACTCGTCTAGACGCGGCTTGAGGGACGCTTCTTCCCCCTGAGTGCTGGGGCGATAGAGCTCGAGACCCTCAAGATCCGACGGCAGATGCGGATCGGGAAGGAAATGGTCCGGAGCGCTATGGGGATAACGATACGGTTCTTTCAAGCGGGGATTGTAATGGCGATCTCGAATCGAGTCTGGTACCGGCGCGTTAGGCCAGCGGTCCAAGGCCTGATCGAGCGCCGCCAACGCTTCCACCACGCTGTTGGATTTGGGCGCCATGGCGAGATAGATGACCGCCTCGGCAATAGGGATGCGCGCCTCCGGGAGACCCACCGTCTCCAGCGCCCAGGAGGCGGCATGGGCCACCAACAGCGCCTGCGGATCGGCAAGACCGACATCTTCAGCGGCATGAATCAGCACCCGGCGCACAATGAAGCGCGGGTCTTCCCCGCCCTTCAGCATGCGGCCCATCCAATAGAGCGCGGCGTCGGGGTCGGAGCCGCGGATGCTTTTAATGAATGCGGAGGCCAAGTCGTAATGCTTGTCCCCATGGGCATCATAATAATACGCGAAATCCTTCCAAACCTGATCCAGCATGGCGGTGGTGAGGTGGGCGGTTTGCCGCCCATCGGCCAGCACCGTCAATCGCTCCAAGACCGTCAAGGCCATGCGGGCATCTCCGCCCACCCGCTTGGCGATTTGGGACAGCACCTCGTCCTCCAGGGTCCCGTCGCGCCACCATGCCCGAC
The DNA here is from genome assembly GCF_012933365.1 of Sulfobacillus harzensis. Classification (GTDB taxonomy): domain Bacteria; phylum Bacillota; class Sulfobacillia; order Sulfobacillales; family Sulfobacillaceae; genus Sulfobacillus_B; species Sulfobacillus_B harzensis. The sequence continues at coordinate 21,000 of NZ_JABBVZ010000024.1, forward strand.
GCCGGTCCCAAGCGCGAGCCAGCACCCGTTCGACGGCCTCGCTGTCAAGAGCGTGAAACTCCACCAGAAGACAGCGGGAAATGAGGGCGTTGTTTAAGGAGACCCAGGGATTTTCCGTGGTGGCCCCCAACAAAATGAAGGTCCCATCCTCCACAAAGGGCAGCAGCACGTCTTGCTGACTCTTGGAAAAGCGGTGAATCTCATCCAAGAACACCACCGTGCCCCGCCCTTCCAATCCCCAGCGGCTCTTGGCCTGGTCCGCCACCTTGCGGACATCGGCAATGCCGGTAGCGACGGCGGATAATGGAACATAAGCCATATGGGCGGCGCTGGCTAAAATTTCCGCTACGGTGGTTTTTCCCGTTCCTGGCGGCCCATAGAAAATGGAAGAGCGCAAACGCCCCTCCGCCATGCTGCGGAGAAGCCCGCCGGGACCGGTGACATGCTCTTGGCCGATGACCTCATCCAAGGTTTTGGGGCGAAGCCGCGATGGCAAAGGCGCCGCCTCGCGGCGGCGCTCATCGCCCAAATCGGAAAATAAATCGTCAGGCATGGCTCTCGATCCCTTTGAGTTCCTCAAACACGGTGAGGGCCCGGTCCACGTCGGCATCATCCACATCCAGGTGGGTCACCAGACGCACCAGATGCTTTCCCATGGTGCCAAACAGCACTCCCCGACGCTGGGCTTCCGTGACCAGCTTTTCGGCTTCCACCTCGGTGTTTACCATCACCATATTGGTCGAAACCTTCGGCTGCCAGGCATCATAGCCCAGGGCCCGGAGTCCCTCGGCGAGGCGCCGCGCACGGGCATGATCGTCCTCCAAGCGCTCCACATTCTCTAAGGCAAGCAAGCCTGCGGCGGCCAAAACCCCCGCCTGCCGCATCCCGCCACCGAGCCACTTGCGGTATCGGCGAGCCACCTCAATGAACGCTTTGTCGCCTACCAAGACCGATCCCACAGGAGCTCCGAGGCCCTTGGAAAGACAGATGGAGACCGAATCCGCGTCCCGCACCAGTCGATCAGCCGAGGTGTGAAGAGCGACCGCAGCGTTGAAGAGCCGCGCTCCATCCACATGGACCCTAAGCCCTAAATCGCGGGCCGTGGCCATGACCGGGTCGAGCCGGTCGGTCGACAAGGCGGCGCCGCCGGCGCGGTTATGGGTGTTTTCCAAGCACACCAGACGCGGACGGGGATGGTGGATATTGGCGGGCCGCACCGCCTTAACCAGCTCCTCGGGCGTGAACAACCCCTCTTCGCCATCCAGCAGCGTCAGCATGGCGCCAGCCCAGAGCGCCGCCCCGCCACCTTCATAGTAATAGGCGTGGCTGTCGCGATGAATAAAAAGCTCATCGCCCCGCTCGGTGTGGGCTAAAATCGCTGCTTGATTGGCCATCGTACCACTGGGCACAAATAATCCAGCCTCTTTGCGAAGACGCGACGCGACCTCATGTTCCAACCGATTGACGGTGGGGTCCTCGCCGTAGACGTCGTCGCCGACCTCGGCTTCGGCCATCGCGCGCCGCATCGCATCGGAGGGCTTGGTGACAGTGTCGGAGCGTAGATCGGTCATCCGCATTACAACCCCAACCGCCTTAGAAGTTCAGCCTTGGGCAGCGCACCAACCACCCGCGAGACCTCTTCGCCAGCCTGAAAGCGAATAATGGTAGGAATGCTCATGACACCATATTGGGAAGCAATTGCCGGATTTTCATCCACGTTTACCTTAGCGACGGTCACAGCCCCCTGGCGCTCCTCGGCCAACTCGTCCAAAATGGGCGACACCATCCGGCAAGGCATGCACCAAGATGCCCAAAAGTCCACGACCACAGGCTGGGTGCCTTGAATGACCTGATTAAAGTTGTTTTGATCTGCTGTTACCACATTGTTCGCCAAAGAAATTCCCTCCAGTTCTCCCATCTATCTTACCTGGATTAGACCCCAGCGACAACCAAAACAGGAGGCGCACCACCGCGCCTCCTTCGATATCTCCCCCGCCATGCCGCAACGCCCGACGTTTTGAACCTGCCGCTGGCAGGTGGGCACCTCCGACTTGGTTTTCGCAGTCCCCGTCAATGCGGGGCAGGACGGCCGCCAGTCAAGATCAGGTTCCCTATGTTTTGGTGTTGGCTCAAAACATATCGGTCTGGTCCCGAACACAGCAGGGATTTGATTGGTCTCATTATACGAGCGCGCCCTATGGGGCGCAACCCGAAACATATCCCATCTGAGGGCGGCGTTGCCGCCGCCCTCAGTGGGAAACCACTCGCGGATACTATTGGAGATCGGCGTCCTTTTTGGCCATGTTGGTCACCATGCTGGCGAGAGTCTCCTTCTCCTCAGGACCCGCGGACTGCCAGACATTCTTGGCTAGACGGTCCTGTGCGTTTTTCGGCTCGACGCCAGCCTGCTGCATCGCGTTACCCATGTCAATGACGTCCGACTTTACGTCGTGGTCGCCCTGCTGAATGCGCTTCGCAGCTTTTTGCTTCAGGTCCTGGAAGGAAGACGGCACACCTTTTGCCAAAACGATCCCCTCCTCCATATGAGTGACGGGCATCAGCGCCCGCTAAAAGCTTTTCCCGTGTGGCTGAAAAGTATCAGAGAATATTGGGGGTGTGCGAGTGGAAGACTAGCTCTGCGGCAATCGAAGGAGGTGATACAGGTGAATTGGGTCGGAGCTATTGTTCGCTTTGTAGTCGCGGCTATCGTTTTAATGCTGCTCGGTTATGTGGTGCCCGGGTTCTCCCATTTGACCTTCTGGTCAGCGCTGTTAGCTGCCCTGGTGATCGCCCTGGTGGGCTATATCATCGAGGCTCTATTCGGAAAACATGTCTCCCCGTACGGCAGAGGAATTGTCGGGTTCTTGGTCTCGGCGGCCGTCATCTACCTCGCTCAGGTTATCGTGCCAGGCATGCACGTCACCATCCTGGGGGCGCTTATTGCGGCTTTCGTCATCGGGATTGTGGACCTCTTCATTCCCACCGCTGTTCGCTAAAAAAGAGGGCGCCCAACGGAAATTCTCCCCGGGGCGCCCTTTTGCGTTTAGCGACGGATGCTTAAATACACCTCGGCAAGCTGCGCGTCGCTTACCTCACTGGGCGCGTTCATCAACGGGTCAGTTCCGCGAGCCGTCTTGGGGAAGGCAATGACGTCGCGAATGCTGTCAGCCCCGGCCATGAGCATCAATAGCCGGTCCAAGCCAAAGGCGATGCCGCCGTGCGGCGGGGCGCCATACTGAAAGGCGTCCAGCAAAAACCCGAACTTCTCCGCGGTTTCGTCCCCAGAGAGACCCAAGACCTCAAAAATCTTGGCCTGCAGTTCTGGTTGATAGATACGAAGGGAACCCGACGCCAACTCGGTGCCGTTCAGCACCACGTCATACGCCTCTGACCGCACCGCGGCCGGATCGTCGGTGAGCCGCTCAATATCATCGGGATGGGGCATGGTGAAGGGATGATGGGCTGAAACCAGCCGTCCTTCCTCTTCCGACCATTCGAAAAGAGGGAACTCTGTGACCCAGAGAAACCGCCAGCCTGGTTCCAGCCGGCCATTCTCGCGCGCAAAAGCCAGCCGCAGCTGCCCCGTCACCTCGAAGGGGGCCCAACCGCTTCCGGCAGCCATGAGCAGCGTGTCGCCGGACGCCAGTTCCGCCGCCTCCGCCAACTTCAAGAGGCCGTCCTCCCCGAGCCATTTGGCCGCCGAGGAGCGGAGGCTCCCATCCGGACCGCGGACAATCCACACCAACCCCGACGCCCCCAAGGAGCGCGCCCGTTCCACCCAGCCGTCCAACTCCTTGCGGGAGGGCTGATAGCCGATGAGATGGGCGCCCACCACATGCTCGGACTGGCTGAACACCTCCCAGCCCAGCCCCTGGGCGACAGACGTCAAGTCCTTAAGCGGCGGTCCAGCGCGCAAATCGGGCTTGTCGGAGCCATATTGGGTCATGGCCGCTTTCCAGGTCATGCGGGGAAATTGCTCCAACGAGACCCCAAGGACCTCTTGAAACAGGGTGACCAACATTTCTTCCATCATGGTCAAAATGGCTTCCCGATCCATGAACGACATTTCGACATCGATTTGCGTGAACTCTGGCTGCCGGTCGGCGCGCAGGTCCTCATCGCGAAACACTTTGGCGATTTGGTAGTAGCGGTCGATGCCGGCCACCATCAACAACTGCTTGAAAATCTGAGGACTTTGCGGCAGGGCATAAAAATGGCCGGGTTGAATGCGGCTCGGGACCAGAAAGTCCCGGGCTCCCTCCGGCGTGGAACGCGCCAGGGAGGGCGTTTCCACGTCCAGAAATCCGTGCTCATGAAAGAAGCGGCGAATCGCCATCAAAGCCCGATCCCGCAAAATCAGATTGGAAATCAGCGTCGGCCGTCTCAAATCCAAATACCGATACTTGAGCCGCAGGAGCTCGTCCACTTGCTCGGCATCGGGCACATTAAAAGGCGGTGTCTTGGATTCGGCGTACACCACCACCTCATCCGGCACAATCTCCACCGCGCCTGAGGCGAGATCCGGATTCACCATGCCTTCGGGCCGGGCCCGCACCGTGCCTTGAACGCCCACCACGTATTCGGCGCGCACCCGATCCAGGGTGGCGAACATCGGATTTTCCGGCTCCGCCACAATTTGCACTAAACCGGTGCGATCCCGCAGATCGACAAAGACTAAGCCCCCGTGGTCGCGGCGGCGATGCACCCACCCGGCGACCCGCACTTTTTTGCCAATCGCCTCTGCATTGACGTCTGCTGCATAATGGGTTCGCCCCATCATCATAAGTCGGCCTCCCGTAACTCGTGGTCAAGATATTGAAAAAGTTGATCCAGGGTGACAACTTCTTGCGTGCCTTTGGCCAAATTGCGCACCGCAACCGCATTATTCTCCCACTCGGTCCCGCCCACAATCAACACCCAGCCGGCCCTCCGGCCCGCGTCCTTCAACTGGGCTTTCAACGACCGGGAGAGAATGTCGGCATCGGCCGCCATACCCCGGCGGCGAAGCGTCATGGCCAGCCCGTAGGCCTTGTCCTCAAAGCCGGGAAGGTGCGCCACGTAGAGGCGCTGCGGCTGCTCGTCCTTGAGGGGTTCGGGCAAGGCGGACAAGAGCCGTTCCAGTCCCATCCCGAACCCGACCGCTGGCACCGAAGCTCCCCCCATACGCGCCGTCAGTCCGTCGTAGCGGCCGCCTCCAAACAGCGCCACCCCATCGCCAAGACTCGGATGGCCCACTTCAAACACTGTGCGGGTGTAGTAGTCCAACCCCCGCACCAAATTGCGGTCGCGCCGGATCTCCACGCCGGCATCGTGCACCGTTTCCATGACCCCGTCGATGTGTGCGCGGCAATCGTCGCACCAATAGTCGGCGACGTCGGGCGCCCCCGCCTTGATGTCGGTGTCCACCTTGCAGTCCAGCAAGCGGAGCGGATTTTGCGTCAGACGCACCTGGCAGTCCTTGCACAAGCCTTCCCGCTTTGACTCAAAGTACTGAATCAAGGCCTCCCGGTAGCGTGGCCGGCAGACCTCGCATCCAATGGAGTTGACCCGCACCGTGGGATTGCGCAGCCCGGCGGCGTCAACCACCTGCACGGCCAGCAGCATCACTTCGGCATCGGCCAAGGGCGACTCGGATCCGTACAACTCCGCCCCAAATTGGGTGTGCTGCCGGTACCGGCCCGCCTGGGGATTCTCCCGGCGAAACATCGGCCCCACATAACATAGGCGTACCGGCTGAGGCGCTTGCGCCAGCCCGTTCTGGATGTAGGCGCGGGCCACGGCGGCCGTGCCCTCCGGCCGCAGGGTGAGATCGTCGCCGCCAGCGTCAATAAAGCGGTAGCTCTCATGCTGCACAATATCGGTGAATTCCCCCACCTTCAAAAAGACCGGGCTTTTTTCAAATATGGGCGTCTCAATCAGATCGTAGCCAAAGCGCATGGCCCAGGTTAGCGCAATGCGCCGCAAAGCCTCAAATTGCCAGGATTCGGGCGCCAATACATCACGCGTTCCGCGCGCCCGTTGATAGTCCTCACTCGCCACCTACCATCACCTCATCGGTATCCAAAATTAACGTCACCGGTCCCCAATTGACCAAAGAAACCATCATGTGGGCCCCAAACGCCCCGGTCTCCGTCCGTATGCCCTTGGACCGGCAGCGGGCAGAAAAGGCCTCATACAGCGCTTCAGCCGCCTCTCGGCCCGCCGCCCGCTGAAAGTCGGGGCGAAGGCCGCGGCGCACCGACCCATAGAGGGTAAACTGCGACACCACTAGCAAGGAGCCGTCAACGTCGCTCAGCGAACGGCTCATCTTGTCGTCTTGATCAGGAAAGATGCGAAGACCAGCCACTTTGTCCGCCAGCCAGCGCATCTCCCGCTCAGTATCGGACTCCGACACCCCCAAAAGCACCAGCAATCCGACCCCAATTGCCCCGACCGCGGCGCCCTCGACAGTGACCGCCGCTTCCCGAACCCGCTGAACGACCGCCCGCACTAAGCGCGCTCCCGGCTCACCCGGTCCACCCGTTGTACATAGGGGAGCCCTTCCAGCTTGCCGATGATATGGGTTAGCTGCACCAGATTCTGCACTTCCAGGTGCACCTCGACGACCGCCGTGTGATCGCGAAAGCCGCGCGCCTTGGCCGAGATGATATTGGAATCGGCTACAACGTTGGCGACATCGGCTAACAATCCCGGCCGGTCCAAGGCATAGACGCGCAACTCGACGGGATGACGCGTCAATTCTGCCCCGGACACGTCCCAACTCACCTCAATCAGCCGTTCCGGATCGCGGGCCAGTTCCTTTTCGTTGGGACACCCCAAGCGATGAACGGAAACGCCCCGGCCCCGTGTCAAAAACCCGATGATCGGATCGCCGGGCACCGGCTGGCAGCAGCGCGCAAGACGGGTCAGCATGCGTCCTTCGCCCCGCACCAGCACACCCGAGGCGGATTCCGGCCGCGGGCCCTTGCGCTTGGTGGGCAGCGGAATCACGGGAGCGGCGCTCTTTTCGGCGTGGGCAATCTCCTCGCGAATCCGCCCCACCAAGACCGGGCCGGTGGTGTTGCCTTCACTCAAGGCCACGGCCACGTCCTCAATGGACGCGTACCCCAATTTGCGCACAATCTCCAGCAGGCGTTCCTCAGAGAGTGTGAGGGACTGGCGGCGCAGTTCCCGCTCCAAGATGTCCTGCCCGCGCGCCACATGCTCCTGGCGGCGTTCCCGCCGGAGCCACTGGCGAATCCGTGTCTTGGCCTGCGAGGTGTGCACGATAGAGAGCCAGTCGATGCTGGGGCCTGGGGATTTGCGATTGACCAGCACTTCTACAATATCCCCGCTTTCCAGCGGGGTGGAAAGCGGGACAATCCGCCCGTTCACCTTGGCTCCCACACAATGGTTGCCGACATCCGTATGGATGCGGTAGGCAAAGTCAATCGGGTTCGCGCCCGCCGGCAAGTCAATCACATCGCCCTTGGGGGTGAAGACAAACACCTCGTCGCTGAACAGATCGACCTTGAGTGTCTCCATAAACTCCGAGGCGTCCCGCATATCCCGCTGCCATTCCAACAGCTGCCGCAGCCAAGAGAGCTTTTGCTCAAAGTCGCGGTCTCCCTTGCCTCCCTCTTTGTACCGCCAGTGGGCGGCAATCCCATATTCGGCCGTATGATGCATTTCAAAGGTACGAATTTGGACCTCAATGGGCTCGCCGTGCGGGCCAATCACGGTGGTATGGAGACTTTGATAGAGATTGGACTTGGGCATGGCGATATAGTCCTTAAATCGCCCGGGAATGGGCTTCCACAGCGAATGGACCAACCCCAGCACCGCATAGCAATCCTTGACCGATTCCACTAGCACCCGAACGGCCATCAGGTCATAAATCTCTTGAAAATCTTTGCCCTGCTTGTACATCTTTTGATAGATGCTGTAGAGATGCTTGGCGCGGCCTGAAACCTCGCTCACCATTCCCACAGCCTCCAGCCGGCCCTTGAGTTCGGCGATGATGGCCTCAACCGCCGCTTCCCGTTCCTGCCGCTTCATGGCAACCAGCTCTTTCATTTCCTGAAAGGCGGCCGGCTGCAGATGCTGAAAGGCCAAATCTTCCAATTCCCATTTGATGCGGAAAATGCCGAGCCGATGGGCTAAGGGCGCATAAATTTCCATCGTCTCTTTGGCAATGCGCTGCACCCGGTCGGCTGTCAAATGCTTTAAGGTACGCATGTTGTGCAGCCGATCGGCTAGTTTAATGAGAATCACGCGGATGTCCTTGGCCATGGCTAAAAACATCTTGCGGAGATTCTCGGCCTGCTCCTCTTCACGGGTGCGGGCCTCCAGACGGTCCAATTTGGTGACGCCGTCAACCAATTGCGCCACCTCGGCGCCAAAGCGCTCTTCAATATCGTCCAGGGTGTAGGCGGTATCCTCCACCACATCATGCAGCAATGCGGCAGTAATGGTGGGCGCATCCATCTTCAAGTCAGCCAGAATGGACGCCACCGCCAAGGGGTGAGCGACGTAGGGATCGCCGGAGGCGCGGCTCTGGCCGCGGTGAGCCTCCTCGGCAAACGTCATAGCGCGCATGATCTGCTCAGCTTCCGGCGAATGCGCGCGAAAGCCGAACTGTTCCACCAGCTCGACACCGGTCATGCGGCTCTCCCCCCACGTTGTTTATAGGCGTTCCAGCGCCAGCACCGGCGCTTCAATATCATCCAGCCGGCTCCGTCCATTCAATGCCTTTAATTCAATCAGAAACGCGAACCCGGCGATTTCCGCCCCGAGCCGCTCCGCCAAATGCGCACAAGCCTTGACCGTTCCCCCGGTGGCCAAGACATCGTCCACAATCACCACCCGGCGGCCTTTAAGCACTGTGGTTTCTTCCACTTCCAATTGGTTTTCCCCATATTCTAACGTATACCGTTCCCGAAATACAGGGTCCGGCAACTTTCCCGGCTTTCTGACCGGCACCAGGCCCGCGCCAAGACGGTCTGCCAAGGGCGCCGCCAGGAGAAAGCCTCGGGCCTCCGGGGCCATCACCACGTGCGCCCCCAGGGGCCGAACCTGCTGCTCGAGACTGTCCAGCACTTCCCGCCAGGCGTCCGGAACCGCCAGCACCGGCAGCACATCCCGAAACAAAACGCCGGGTTCAGGGAAATCGGGAATTTCGCGAAGATAGTCCATCCATGCCATGTCGTCTCGTCCTCTCTTTAACGGAAAAATGGGGCCCGGGCATCCTCGTCCATGTCTTGCACGGCCAGACGATACAAGAAGCTGGAGTCCAAGCGGCGCCGCTCGCCGGATTTCAGCCCATCGGGACTCATCTCTAACTCTTCAAATACCGCCCGCCCCGGAATCAAACCGGCGCGCCCGCTTTGCCAGGCCCGCCAGTGCTTTCCCAAGCGTGCTCGACTCACCGCCAGCCGGGCCCGCTTACGGTCAACCCGCCCGCCCTCCGGGCGCTCGAACCAGCATCCATCCGGAGACTTGGCCAAATAGGCGGCTTCCTCCCACTTGGCGCGGTTTCGCGGATGGCATCGCCAAATGACGGCATCCGCCCATCCATAAAGACGCGGCCACGGTCGCCATTGGGACACCACCAATTGACTGACCAGCCCCCGCCGCGCTTCCTCCTCGAGCGCCATCAACTCGCCAATCGGCAGGGTCACCGAAAAGGCGTGCGCTTGAAGCTTGAGAGCCCACTCCCGTACATCGCGGTCACTATCCACCACCCAAATCACCCGGCTGGGAAGCGGATCCGGAAGCCCCTCTTGCACCGCAGCGGAGAGCTTGGGGGCTTCCCCCTGCAGCACCTCCACGCGCCATTGCGGGGAGCGCTTTCCTTGATACCAGTGGGTTTCCAACTGCGCCAGGAAGCGCACTGCCGCCCCCGGATAAAGCGCTTTCACCTGCTCGCCTTGACCAAAGGCAATGGCGCGCACCGGATGGTGCTCCAACTCAAAACTGCCGTGCTGCCCCTGACCGAGCACCCGACTCTTCTTGACGGTGCCCCGAATTAAAAATCGGGGGGCCTCAAACGCTTTGCCGTAGGGGGCAAGCGACTCCACCTCATCCCAGAGCGTTGCCGAAACGTCCGTCGCGTCCAAGGCGACATCATACTCAAAGCCTCGATATTGCTCAAAGGCGGCGGATGACGGCATGTCCCGGGACAACTCCCGACTCAGGCGATCGGCATCGGTCCGCGGAAGACTAAATCCGGCCGCCCCGGCATGGCCGCCAAGCTTGGAGAATAACGCCCCATGCTGCCGCAAGTGGGCAATGAGGTTGAACCCGTCGACACTACGCGCCGAACCCTTGCCATCACTCCCGTTCCACGCCACCACCGCCACCGGCTGGCGCAGCCACGCCCGAAACCGCGCGGCCACGATGCCAATCACGCCTTGGTGCCACCCGTCGCCGCAGATGACCGGAAAGTCGTAGATGCGGCCCGACGCATCGCGGGGAAGACGAGTCCAGGCCTCCTCCACGATCAGCCGTTCCACCTCGCGGCGCTCCGCATTCAGCTCTTTAAGGGTGTCGGACACGTCCTGCAGACGCCTCAAATCGTCTTCCAGCAGCAACTCGCAGGCGGCCTCCGCCCCGCCCATGCGGCCCGCGGCATTGATGCGCGGCCCGACCAAGAAGGCGAGATCTTCCGCCGAGGCATGAGCGATGTCACGCCCTTCCGCCCCGAACAGTACATTGAGGCCAGCCACAGCGCCTTGCCGCAGCGCCTCCAGACCACGGGCGACCAACCGTCGATTGCTGCCTTTGAGCGGCACCACGTCGGCCACCGTCCCCACCGTAGCGATGCCGTACAGCATCTCCGGGAGCTCCTCACCAGCAAAGAGGGCTCGCACCAATTGCAAGGCCACCCCAGCGCCGGAAAAACGATCCGGCACCGTCATGAGTTCGGGATTGACCAGCGCGTCCGCCTCGGGAATCCGCTCGGGCAGCGCATGGTGGTCGGTAATGACCAGCATCAGGCCTAACGACCGAGCCAAATCAGCCGCTTCCGGAGAGCTCGATCCGCAATCCACCGTCACTAAGAGTGTCACGCCATCCTGATGCGCCCGCCACACCGCTTCCACATTGAGGCCATAGCCCTCATCAAACCGATTCGGTATGTACCAGTCCACCTGTTTCCCGAAACCCAGCAGCGTGAGTCCCCGCACCAGCACAGCGGTGGCGGTCACCCCATCGGCGTCGTAGTCGCCATAAACCCGCACCCGGCCGCCATCCTCCAAAACCCGCCGAATGGTCCACACCGCCTCGCGCATCCCCGGGAGCGCCTTGGGGTCCGGCAGCGCCAAGGAACCATCCAGATCCTCTAAGGGTTGGTTGGCCTGAAATCCGCGGCGCAGCAGGAATTCCGCCTGCCATCCGGGAACCCCCCAGGTCCGCTGAGCCTCTTCCACGGTCCGGCGATCAACCGGCCGCTGAAAGAACAGCTGATTCTTCAACCCTTTCCATCCTCCCCGGCTGGATTGACATGCACCGTCACCCCTTCGACTCGCGGCTCCGCCTTTAGGGCATCCTCGACCTGATGGGCGATGTCATGCGCCGCCAAGAGACTGAGATGCCGGTCCACTTCAATCTCGAGATCCACAAAGATACGCGCTCCATTAAGGCGTGTACGCATCGACGAGAGGCTCAACACCCCCGCCACCGCCTGAGCCCGTTCTCGGAGGGCTTGGGTGGTCTCCGGGTCCGCGGCCGGATCCATTAAATCGACCGCCGCGGTACGAAACACATCCACGCCCGCCCACATCACTAAAGCGGCCACCACTAGGGCCGCCACCGAATCGCCGGACGCGTAGCCAAGCCGAGACGCCAAGATGCCCAGAGAGGCCACCAACGACGAAATCGCGTCCGTCACATTGTCAGTGGCGGCGGCCAAAATGGCGTGCGACCCCGTCCGCTTAGCCAAGCGGCGCTGCGTCACCGCCATGACCCCTTTAGGGACCATGGCCACCAACGCCACTGCCAAGGCTATCCAGTCGGGCGCCGGGCCCGGGTGCTCAATTCCGGCAATGGCGGAGTTCGCCACTTCCAACCCGGCCAGCAGCAAGAGCACGGCGACCACTTTCTGGCTGATGGCCTCCGCCTTGGCGTGCCCATAATGATGCCCCGAGTCTGGCGGACGTCCGGCAATAGCCAGACCCACCATTACCGCCACCGACGAGAACACATCCGCCCCACTGTGGAGACCGTCGGCAATCAATGCCTCGGAGCGGGCCCATATGCCCACCACCAACTTGAGAACCATCAATAAGACATTGAAGGCCAGGTTGTTGCGGGCCGCACGACCCGTCTCCTGCCCCGCTGCCGTCTGGCTCATTGACCTTGTCCCCTCTAATTGTAGCAGACCTAAATTGTCCAAAGCCCGTGATAGGCCCAGAGGAAGAGCGCCGCCGCCAGAGCCCGAACGGTCCGTAGCAAGACACGGCGGCCCCCTCTTGCTACCAGCGTATGCAACCGGGAGGCGGCATCAAACCCGAGAGCCCCCTGCCACAGCGCGAGCCCGGGAAAAGTCCCCCACAACAATACAAAGTTACCCAAAGCCGCGCCTTCCATGGCAACGTCGGTGGCCACCGTACCAACCCTTTTTCGGGGACGGAACGCCACCAACAACGCCTCAACGGCTAGCGCACCGGCCACCGCCAGCACCAGCCACCATGGAGAGACAGGCCAATGGTTCCAGTGTATCGCCAGTGCAGCGAAAACCGCAATTAATAGCCAGGGCCAGTCCGTGGCGAAAGACAGGGCAACCACAACCCAGAGCCAGACCCCGCTCATTATTCCAACTGGCCCTCAAGTCCCGGCCGGGGCAACTGAAGTTCCGCTTTCCCCTCTTCAAAGGCGATGGGGCGGTCGGGCGACGCGCTGACAGGGCTAGGTAGAGGAACCGCTAACTTCTCATCGCCAATCTCCAGCGTAAGCTCCGTCCCTTCGGCGCGAGCTCGCCCGGACTCCACCCCTTCAGGGGCTTCAATCTCTGCTATCAGTTGGTCATTTTCCACGTAAAAACGGGCGCTGACCCCGCGTCCGTTCGTCCACTCGCTGTGATAGGCCCAGGGACTGTTCCAAAACTTGACGGCCTGCTTTTTAATATCCCGTTTCATCATGATCCCTCCGCCGGTAGTCTCACCGACGGAGGGAAAATTACTCCATCAGGCCGGCTTGGGCGCCCCCTTGCGGTGCGCGTCGTCCCGCTTGCGCCAGAGAAACCACACGGGGCTCGCAATGAAAAGGGAGGTAAACGTTCCGAAAAACACCCCGATGAGCATGGTCACCGAGAAGTCGCGGATACTGGAGCCTCCCAGCGCCAACAGCGCCGCCAACGCCAACATCACCGTGGTCGAGGTGTTGATGGACCGCATTAGCACTTGGTTCAGGCTGCGGTTGACCACCTCCTCCAAGGGCTCGTTCTTGCGCTGCTTGTGCAGATTTTCGCGGATTCGGTCAAACACAATAATCCGGTCATTCATCGAATACCCAAAGATGGTGAGCACCGCCATGATGAAGTATTTGGTCAACACCACATGAATGAGAGCCACCATGCCCACGGTCACAATCACGTCCAAGAGCAGTGCAATAATCCCAGCCATGGCAAACCGAAACTCAAAGCGAATGGTGATGTAAAGGATAATTGCCACGGTGGCCAACACCACGGCCAGAAGCGCCGTCCGCTCCGTTTGCTGGCCAATGATGGAGGATACTCGGCTGGTGGACACTTCTTGATATGGCGCCACCGTCTTCATTTGGGTGAGCAGAACGCCCCGTTCATGCTCACTAATGGTCGGGGTGGTGATGAGCACCTCGCGGTTGCCTTTGCCGATGTAGACAATGGTGCTTTGATTGAGGTGCTGCGAATCCAACACCCGACGGACACTCACGGTGCTAATGGCATGGGAGAATTTCAAATCGAACTGCGTGCCCCCGGTAAAGTCAATGCCATAGTTCAGGCCACGGACAAAGATGCCGAACAACCCCACCAGCAAAAGCAAACCGGAGACCCCAAACCATACCTTCCAGTTCTTCAAAAAGTCCCAGTGAAAAGACGTGGTCATGGTGTCCCCCTAACCGACAAAGACGGCCCGGATGCGTGCCCATCCGGCGTCTGCCGCCAGTCGAATGAATTGCCGCGTAAGAATCACAGCGGTAAACAACGAAATGACAATGCCGATCATAAGCGTCAGAGCAAATCCCTTGACGCTGCCGCTTCCCAGGAAAAAGAGAATGATGGCGGCAATGAAGGTGGTGGCATTCGAGTCCATAATCGCTCGGATAGCGTTCCGGAATCCCACCTCGATTGCGGCCCGGGGCGTCTTTCCGCCCACCATTTCTTCGCGCACCCGGGAGAAGATAATGACGTTGGCGTCCACCGCCATGCCCATCGACAAAATAATACCGGCGATGCCGGGGATGGTGATGGTAGCATGCACCGCCCACAAGGCGCCCAGCAATAAGAAGCCGTACACCCCGAGTGCAATGTCGGCCAGCAATCCGGCCAACCGGTACCAAAACATCATGGCCAGGGCAATGAGGATGATGGCAATGGCCGCCGCCCGTTCCGAGTTGATGACGGATTGGTGGCCCAAGGTCGCCGAGATGGTCTCCACACTCAGCACCTTGAGTTTGACCGGCAGAGCCCCGGACTGCAGCAACAGCGCCGTTTTCTGAGCCTGTTTAAGGGTGGTGAAATTCCCCGTTAATTGCGCCTGACCCGAGGTAATCACATCCCGAACCACCGGCGCTTCCAGCTCTTTCCCATCCAGATAAATGGGAAGCGGCTGGCCGAGATATTTTTTGGTGGCCGAAGCAAACAACTTGGTGCCTTCGCTATTGAACGACAGGTTCACCACGTACTGGCCACCGGCAATGGCCGCCTGCGCGTTGGTCAAGTCTCGACCGGTCAACAGCACCTGTTTGCTGGAGGGATCCTTAATCTCTAGCAAGGCAGTCTGCCCTAGATAACGAAGCGCCTGCTCGGGATCCTTGACACCGGGCAGGTCGACGGTGATACGTTTGGGGCCGACCTCTTGAACGACCGGCTCGCTAACCCCCAATTTATTGACGCGGTATGACAAGATTTGCATGGCCTTCGCCATCGCATTCTTATTCACCGGAGCCCCGGGAGAAGGCTCAGCCTGATATGTGGCGGTCACGCCGCCCTTCAAGTCCAGCCCGTATTTCAAATGATTGGTTATGGGATTTATTACGGAAAAGTAGCCGCCAGCGATGATGATGACCGCGATCAGCGCGAGCAAAGTGGCTATGCTCCTTGGACGCATGCGTCCGCCTCCTGTCAAAAAATCAGTTTATTATATCCTTGGCCAAATACCCTGTCAATGAACGGGTATTCTTTGTCGATGAAGCCAATCTTCAATCACATCGGCCACCTGTTCCGGATTTAAGCTGTCGGTATGGACAATGAGTCCCGCATGATGGCGCGCGTCGCGAAGCCGGTCCCATTCCGTGCGGTAAAAAGCGGGATCCCATGATAAAGCGCGCCGCTGGTGGACCGTCCGCCAACTGGCGCAGAGCATCACCACCGTCGAGCCCGTACGCCGGTATAGTTCGGGCACTTGCGAGTGCTCCTGAGCCACGGCTTTGGCGACAATGCCGCGCTCCTCTAAGATGTGGCTGACGGTGGTTTTCCCAGCGGCGCACACGCCCACCAAAACCACGGGGTTAGTAGGGGATGCTGGCATAGAGGCTTCGCCGAGCAGACTCATCGTCTCCTTTCAATCCCAGCGCCATGATGCTGATATCATCGGTGGGTCGGCCGCGCTCCAGATCCAGCGCGTGATCCATTAGCTCGTCCACAAACTGGCCCAGCTCGTCCACGCTAATGGATAAAAACCGCTCTTCCCAGGCCGTCCAATCAAAGGGCGTTCCATAGCGGCGCCCCGCATGCAAAAGACCGTCAGAGCAGGTGAGAAGCAAACTCCCGGGGAGCGCTTCGAGCTCCGTCATCGCCGGCCGGGTCTTCCGATAGGTGCCGATGACCTCGGCGCCGCCCTCCAGGCGAAACACGTGTTCTTCTTGACGGCAAAGGACGGGACTCGGGGCGTTCCGGGCAATGACCAGGGTCCGGGTGTGCCAGTCCACCGACAAGAGAGCCAAGGTGGCCGTGACCCGGCCCTCACGAGCCGTGTAAAGCATGTCCTGGACGGCCCGGGCCACCGCACCATCGCGCGACCCGTCCGCAATGAGCTGCACCGCCCGCATGGCCACCATGCGACTAATCCGGCGCGCGGCCGGGCCTGAACCCTGGCCGTCCGCGAGAATCAGCGTCAATCCCCCTAAGGGGCGCTCCACCAGCTCGATGCTGTCCCCGCTCTGGCCGAGCGCCCCTTTAGGCATCTTGCTCCATGCCACTTCAACTCGCTGCATTTGAGACCAACTCCCGCATATCGCCCACGCGGCGCGTCACCCGTTCCCGATCCAAAAGCTCCAAGAAGAGCACCGCATGCCGCCGGCTGATCCCCAGCACATCCCGCAGTTGACTGGTGCTGAGCGGACCCTGCTCTTGAATCGCCGCCATCACCCGATCCCGTCCTTCGCGATATGCATCCGCGGCGATGGCGAGCCCATCCTCCAGCCGCAGAAGTTTTCCGGCCAGAAAGAGATATTCGACAATGTCATCGAAGGCGCTTCGCTCCAAACGCGCCGCCGACTGCACCTCCTCATACCCTTGCGGCCTCAGTCCTCCGTCTCGAATCAGCTGATACACCCGTTCGATGGTCTCGGGCCACGGCGAAGGCAGTGGCGGCGGCTCCTTTTGGAGTCGAATCCATTCCCGATCCAGCGTCCAGGGACCCTGTTCGATGACCGCTTGAAACACGCGCTGAGGCCACTTGGCGGCCATTTTGGCCTTCAATTCCTCTTTCGGCATGCCGGGCTTGACCGGATGGTCCTGGCTGTAGCGCTCGACGACCGCCCGGCCTTTCTCGGCCCAGACCGAATGGGCTTCCCGATGCCAGAACATCTCTCCCTCCAGGGCCAATATCCCCGGGAGATCATGAAGCCCGGAAAGAATCTCGTCCCGCGTCAATCCGCTCAACCGCTCCAAATCCTGAAGGGCCAGCGGCGCCGCCGCCTCTTTGAGGGCCGCCTCAATGATGCCGATGTCATCCTGATCCCGAAGCCGTGTGAGCCGCTCGATGAGATGCGGCTCCTTTCGCTTATGATGCGTGCCCGCCTCCAGCACCATGCCGCCCCCGATGGTCACCACCGGGCTGTAGGAGCGAATCAGCAGCCGGTCATGGCGCGTGAGCGGCATGACTGACTCCAGGCGCACTTCCGCAAAAGCGCTCTCTCCCGGAGCCAACTCACCCCGGTCGTAAAAGTAAACCCGTCCTAATACCTCGGCCGTGCCGGCATGGACATGCACGCGCGTCTTTTCGGTGAGCGGCGGAGCCGAGGGCAAGAGCTCCAAGTCCACCACCGCCACATCCACGCCTATGAGTGTTCCCGGCGACGCCACAACCTGGCCGCGCTCAATCTCTTCGCGCTCCACCCCCGCCAAGTTGACCGCTACCCGCTGGCCGGATTTCGCCTCGTTGACGGTGCGGCCATGCACCTGAAGTCCCCGAACGCGCACGCTTTTTCCGAGCGGAACCACGCTGAGCGCCGCATCCGTCCCGATGGTGCCAGTCACCAAAGTCCCCGTGACCACGGTGCCAAACCCCTTGACGCTAAACACCCGGTCAATCGGAAGGCGCACAGCGCCGCGATCCGCCCGCCGCTCCACCGTGACCGAAAGGGCTTCTAATTCCTTGACCACGGTATCCAATCCACGACCGGAAACAGCGTCCGCCACCACAATCGGCGCCGACTGCAAGAAGGTGTGCTGCACCGCCTCACGGACCATCTCTTGCACCAAGTCCAACATGTCGGCCTCGACCAAGTCCGCCTTGGTGATGACGGTAAACCCCCTTTTCACACCCAAAAGGCGCAAAATGGCCAAATGCTCCTCGGTCTGCGGCATGACCCCCTCATCCGCCGCCACCACCAGCATCACCGCGTCCATGCCGTGCACACCAGCCACCATGTTTCTCACAAAACGCTCATGGCCGGGCACGTCAATGAAAGCTAGGCGCTGCCCGGAGGGAAGCGTCATATGGGCAAAACCCAAGTCGATGGTGATGCCGCGCGCTTTTTCCTCGGGCAGGCGATCCGCGTCTTGGCCGGTCAGCGCCTTGACCAAGGTGGTTTTGCCATGGTCAATATGGCCGGCCGTTCCCACAATAACCGGATATCGTGTAGGATTGGCCATGCTCCTACCCCTCTCGAAAATGTTTCACTAGTCCCTGGTGCGTCAATAAATTGCGCACCTCTAACATAGCCGTATAGGTCGGCAACACGTAGAGCGTGCCCCCCTGAAGGTCATCCATGGCACGCTGCAGTATGTTGGGGATGCTCTCATCCACCACCACCTGATCGCGCTCAACCCCTGCATATTTAAGCCGCACAGCCATGTCCCGGGCTCGAATTCCACTAACATACCAGGAGTCGATGCCCAATTTCGGGATCCAGTGCTCAAAATCTACGTCCCAGAGCCAGGATACGTCCCGGCCGTCGGCGTACTGGTCATTAATGACAATCAGCCCGGCGCGATGCGGCTGGTCGTCTTCGCTCATGGCGCCCAACACCTGATTGAATCCCACCGGATTCTTGACCAGCGCCAGCCACAACCGCGTGTCTCCCGCCTGCACCAGTTCCATGCGCCCAAATGCGGGTCGAAAACTTTGCAGCTGCTCGGCCACTACCCCGGCATTAATCCCTAAAGCCAACGCGGCGCTCATCGCCGCCACTTGGTTATAAATATTGTAGACCCCAGGCAACCGCCAGCGAAATGGCCGTTCCTCGCCGTCAATCCGCACCCACAGGGTTTCCTCCGCCCGGCTCCACCGGGTCACCAGCACGTCGGGCGTTGGCCGCCGCCATCCGCAATGCGGGCAGTGATAGTGGCCCACATGGGCATAAAAGCGGCGATCGTAGACCAAGGCCGTACCGCACGCGGGGCAATAGCGGGCGTCGACCGCATCGTAACCGGCCGCCTCCATTCCCGGCTGCCCCTCAAGGCCGTAGTATAAAACGTGCGCCTGTCCGGTACCGAGTCGCGCCACCTGGGGATCGTCGGCATTCAACACCAGGGTGCCGCCCGCCTGAAGGTGCTCGATGCCTCGGGCCACGTAATTCACCGTCGTCGAAAGCTCGCCGTAGCGATCCAACTGGTCGCGAAAGAAGTTGGTGACCACAATCGCCCGCGGCTCAATCTCCAGCCCCGCTCGGGGCATGGTCGCCTCGTCGGTCTCCAAAATGGCCCACTTCGCCCGCGGCACGATGCGCCACCGTTCCGCCTGCACGAAGGCCGCCGTGAGGCCGGAAATGAGATTGGCGCCCGAGCGGTTGGCTAAAATGCGTCCCGCGCTGCCTGCGAGAATATGACGGAGCATGGCAGCCGTGGTGGTTTTGCCGTTGGTCCCGGTCAAAAGCAATGATCCGCCCGCGAAACGCCGCGACACGCGAATCAACACCCGGGGATCAATCCGGCGCGCCACCAGCCCGGTGATGGAACTTCCACCCCGACCCGTGAGGCGGCTTAAAAATCCCACCAGCCGCGCCGCCCAAACCGCCAGCCAGGTTCTAGGATTCATGCTCGCCGGACTCCAACTGCGCATAGTGGCGGCGGTAGTAGGTCAAATAATCCCCCGACTTGACGGCTTGCCACCACTCGGTGTGGGTGCGATACCAGTCCACTGTCCGGCGGAGCCCTTCCTCCCAAGAAACGCGCGGCGTAAAGCCCAATTCCTTTTCCGCGTAGCCGGGATCGATGGCATAGCGGCGATCGTGCCCGAGGCGATCTTTCACCGGCACCACGGTCTCGGGTGGCAGGCCCATCAACGCCAAGAGCGCCTGGGCGACCTCCCGGTTGGACTGCTCATTTCGGGTTCCGAGATTGTACACTTGGCCCGCCTTGCCCCGCGTCAAGGCCAGCCACAAGCCCTCGACGTGATCTTCAACGTAAATCCAATCCCGCACGTTGAGGCCGTCCCCATAAATGGGCCATGGCTTTCCTTCCAGCCCGTTCGTGATCCACAGCGGAATCAATTTCTCCGGGAATTGATACGGGCCATAATTGTTGGAGCAGCGGGTGACCACCACATCCTGACCATAGGTGTGATACTGGGCCAGCGCCAGCATATCGGAAGCCGCCTTGCTGGCCGAGTACGGACTCCGGGGTTGAAGCGGTGTATCCTCCCGGAAATAGCCGTCAGGACCCAGGCTGCCGTACACCTCATCGGTCGAGACGTGAAGAAATCGGCGTACCTGGTGGCGGCGGGCCGCCTCCAACAGCACTTCGGTGCCCACCACATTGGTCTCGACAAAGGGCATGCCGTTTTCAATGCTGCGGTCCACATGCGACTCCGCCGCCAAGTGCATCACGGCGTCCGGCTTGGCTTTGGCAAAGATCGCCTCCACGGCCGCCGCGTCGGTAATCGACGCGCGGTGCCAGGTGTAACGCGGGTGGTCAGCCAAGTCCGCGAGGTTGGCCAAATTTCCCGCATAGGTGAGCGCGTCCAGATTATCCACCTGAATGTCGGGCTCGTTCAACAGCCGGCGAACCAGGTGGGAGCCGATAAACCCTAGACCACCGGTGACCAGAATGCGCACAAACAAACCTCCCGCCTGTTATCGAAACTGAGTGCTCCAATCGAAGCCAATTGTCGGGTCATCCCAGGCCAACCGCTTTTCATCCGGATTGTCCGGACGATACGATTCGGTGGTGAAATAAACAATCATCAAAGGTTTGGGACCCAGGACACGATACCCGTGGGCGACGCCCACCGGAATGACAATTAAAATGGGATGGTCCTCGCCCGCATAGAGTACCTGGGTAATGCCCTTGGTCGGGGAATCCGGCCTTAAATCGTGGAGGACCACCTGAGCCGAGCCGACCGGGAAAAACCACAGGTCATCCTGTCGCTCGTGGTAATGGAAGGCCTTAATGACCCCGGGATAGCTCATGGACAGCGACGCTTGTCCAAAACGCCGCAGAAGCTCATCATCATCTCGCAAAATCTCTTGAAAGAACCCCCGGTCGTCCGGATGGCGCACCAGTTTCTTCACCACAACGCCTTCAATGGCGCCAAATTGACTCATCCGCTCTTCCCACCCTTTACTTTAGACGTCAATGCGGCTTTGGTCGCCCAGCACCAAACGAAGGCCGCGCGGCCGACGCCGCCCGCCGGCGACGCGCACCCCCCGACCAATCAAGCTTTGGTCGATGCGTTCTTGAATGTCCTCGATGTTGCTGTCAGCCAAGATCACGCTGTTTTCAATTTCCGTTCGGCGGATCACAACTTGCGGGCCGACCGCCGTATAAGGGCCAATATAACTATCCTCGATCCGGGCTCCTCCCGCAATGGTCACGGGACCGCGAATGTCAGAGCGCACCACTTCGGCACCGGGCTCAATCACGACTCGGCCGGTGATGCGGCTCTCACCATCCACCTGCCCCTCGATGCGGGTGGCCAAATCCTCCAACACCAGCCGATTGGCTTCTAAGACATCTTCCGGCCGCCCGGTATCCTTCCACCACCCTTCCACTCGGGTGGAATCCACATTCAAATTCCAGTCGATGAGGCACTGGATGGCGTCGGTAATCTCGTATTCCCCGCGCCAGGAGGGCTTTAATTGCGCAATGGCGTCATGGATGACGGGCTGAAAACAATAGGCGCCGACCAACGCCAAATTGGACGGCGGCTCCTTCGGCTTCTCCACTAGCCTGACCACCCGGTCGTTCTCTAACACGGCCACGCCAAACTGACGCGGATCATCGACCGCCGTCAGCAAAATCGAGGCGGCATAATCGCCCGCTTGAAAACGCTCCACCAGCGTGCCAAGGCCGCCGCGAAGCAAATTGTCGCCCAAAAACATCAAAAATGGGTCGTCCCCCAAAAACTCCCGGGCCGATTTTACGGCATGCGCGAGTCCCAGAGGCGCCGACTGGGGAATATAAGTGATGTTCGCCCCAAATTGACCCCCATCGCCCAGGGCGTGCATCACTTCGTCTTTGGTGTCGCCCACAATGACGCCAATGTCGTGAATGCCGGATGCCACCATGGCATCAACGGCGTAAAAAAGAATGGGCCGATTGGCCACCGGAATAAGCTGTTTCGC
The DNA here is from genome assembly GCF_012933365.1 of Sulfobacillus harzensis. Lineage (GTDB taxonomy): Bacteria > Bacillota > Sulfobacillia > Sulfobacillales > Sulfobacillaceae > Sulfobacillus_B > Sulfobacillus_B harzensis. The sequence goes on from NZ_JABBVZ010000024.1 coordinate 43,188, forward strand.
TCCCGTGTAGGTTAACGGCCGCAATCGACTGCCGGTGCCACCGGCCAACAACAATCCCTTCACGCGCACACCCCTCTTTGCCTAATTGACGAACAGCTTTATACGTCATATAATAACCTACGGTCGTCGGGGAGTAGCGCAGTTTGGTAGCGCGCCTGCTTCGGGAGCAGGAGGTCGCAGGTTCAAATCCTGTCTCTCCGACCATTTATTTTTAAAGGCTAACGCCTTTTTTGACTCGTGAACGTTCAGGCGGTCTGCGCGATGCAGACCGTTCCTTTTTTGGTTATTCCCTCTGGGACGGACTCGTGGTGCGATGAGGCGACCTAGCATCACAGACGCCGCGCACTGCCCATCCTGACAACGCTTATCCCGGCGATAGTCATTCCAGGATACCACCGGAACCGTTTAAAGGCCTAACCGTGCAATAAGTTCGATTACAGCATCCCACATAATCCCGCTGACACTCGCTAGGAGTGGCAAGAGCCATCCCACGTGCGAGAGCCCGCGGTCTGGGCACAGCGAGGGCCCGTCGGTCAGAACCGCCAGACGAAGTGGCCCGTCAATCCCTTCTCCCGTTCATCGGACTAATGATGATTCGGCTTAACCGCCCCGGTGAACCGCGCGGGAACTTAAGGGCCGAACCTCGCTCGCTGACCGGACGATCCACCTACCCCCGACGACGCACCGACTTGATCGCATGACATGCGCGACCGGGACCCCCTATCGATTTCGTCTCCCTCCGGACCAACCCAGCTTGAGATTGTCATCAAGACGGCCGGCGAACGTGAATACTGAATCCTGCCGTGTCTCCTGAGTGGATTAATTAGACCCCCGCTAACGCCAGCAACGCCACCACCAGCGTTATTCCCGCAATGACAAACGTGGCGGTAGACGTGCGCCACCGACTCGCCAACCGAAGTACTCCGGTAATGGCCATGAAGGACACCACGCTGGCTACGGCGATCATCAAGATAGTGGTTGTCAGTCCCAATTGGGCCACGGCGGCCGTTCCGCCATGCCCAATGAGCAGCGGCACCAGGCCGGCTCCGACCAGCGCTAGGACGTCCAGCATGAATGAGAAACGAATTGCCTCCCGGGCTTCGAATCCAAACCATAACAAGGGAGTAATGGTCATGCCGCTGCGGCTGATTCCGGGCAACCCCGCCAACCCCTGCATAGCACCGGTGACGACGGCCGCCCAGAATCCCGGAACCCGCCCATGTTCCGACCCGGCCTGCGAGGTTTCTGTAGTCGCCGCTTGACTGCGATCGACCATTTTTTCCTTGTTTCGCACAACAAATCCCGTAAATACAAGCAAGATACCGACGATGACCATGGCTGCAGAGCCCCCAATGGAGCTGAATGCGTGCCGCACCACAATATAGGCGGGAATGCCAGTGACTCCGGTGGCCAGTGTGGCAACGAATAGAAACCGCAAAAGCCGGGCGTAATAATCAGACCCGAAGGGATGACCCAGCGCCTTGATGGTCTGGACCACTTCTCGACGGAAATAATACAGAGCCGCGAAAAACGAGCCGAAATTGGCGATGAGGCCGAGGTCATAAGCATTCTGAACCTTTATTCCCATGACAGTGAAATAGATGGTAATCATGGTTTTGCTGCTCACCGGCAGCCATTCGACGATCCCTTGAATAAGACCGGCGATGAGCGCCGGAATCAGATAATGATGCGTCAATGCATGCACCCCTTTGTGACAGCGATACCAGCCAAGTCCCTGTTTCTACAACGATCGAAAGCCAACATTGTAGCGCACTGGGCTCTACTTTTTCCCAGGCACCCGGGCCGCCCGCATCAAGCGCCCTAAGAATGCCCATGGTCGTCGAATGATCCGATGAGGCGTTATAGCGATGGGGCCAACACTTGCCAACGTATTCACGACACCCTGACGCCTCTTCAGAAGCGTTGACGTAAACACGAACCCAATAGCCTCTCCAATATGACCGCTGACACCATGCGTCCGTTGGAATAGCGTGGATACCGAACCACCCACCCGACTCCGGCGTGACCAACCCGAGTTCCCAAAAAACAAGCCCGATTAATACCATCGCAATTCCGCCGACCATCCGTGTGACAATGGATTCCGGGTCCCGGGTCGCTGCGAGGCGTGAAAAAGGCTTCCTGCCCTTCTTCATAAGAGAAGCAGAAAGCCTCCATCCTTACGGGCGCCAGCACATCGTCTCGAGCCCGATCTCAGTCATGGTGATGATGACGATGATGGTGCGCATCCAAATCCGCTTGATTCCAATTATTGGCCACTTCCCGTATCGTGTCTAGGAATACCAAAGGAGACACGCATGCCCCTGCAGGGCACTCACACACATGAAAAAAGGGCGTCGGCACGGGGAGTATGATGAGGGT